>CAYUNP010000261.1:0-6562 GCA_964446085.1 uncultured Pirellulaceae bacterium | reverse complement strand
TCGACTTGGCGATGATGTCTTCGGCAAGTTTTGAAACTTCGTGAGCAGGAACGTTCTGGTCCGGCGTCAAACTGTTTCTCGAACCACGTCCAACAGCATTCTGAATGTAGTCCAGGCCCGATTGAAGCCCATCTACAACAAAGCCCTGAGTTCTGTTGTAGACACCCCAAACGGGCTGTTCGACTATTAGCGAAACCAGCGCCGCCGTTTTTGCATGAGTGCGACCATCAGTCTGCATTCCGTTGACATAAATAATTCGTGGACCCGGATTGGAGTTGGTCAGATCGTACTGATTGATTTCGCCATCGGCTGATGGAATTTTGATCATCGTGTTACCTAAATGAAATGATCATGGATTGACCTGAGTTGATCCCGACCTCACATAATGTTTGCGCCGGCTCAGTGTAAGTGTCGCAGGAAATTCAGCAATTTTTCAATTACGGTTGATAGAGCTGTTGATGTTCTCTAAGAGGATGTTTGACCTCTTCTACAGCTAAACTGGCACGCCGGCTCTTCTCGCTTCGGCAAGAAGATACGTGTTGGCTTCGTTGCCTTTTTGCGTGTTCTGCGACTCCGTGAGTCCCGTATGACAAAAATCTTCCAGCATGGGGACAATGACGTCCCCGGTCGCCAGCGCTCCCAACGGATTAGCCTTCAATACGAACTCGGCGGTGCTTGGACATCGGTGTGGTACTGATCCGCCAATTGCCCCATGGGTCGCGTCGAATTGTCGCGCACTATAGTTCTGGATATTGACATTTGACTTGTTCACATGAGTTGCTGTATTGCTGAAACTAGTCCTTGAGCCCACTGCTTTGGAACGCATTGCGTGAGCGAAATTGACTACGTTCGAGGGAACTACCTTGGTGTCTCCGCCAATAGAAATCGTCCGATCAACAGCGTCATAGAGTCCCAGGAAATGGACCAACTGAGGAGGGTTTGGGTTTTTCCATCCCGGCGATGTCATTTTCGTTTGGAAGTCACCGACTTTGAACTTTTGCAATTTGATTGCGAGTGACGTCACCATGTGACCGCCCCGACTGTGACCCACCAACACAACTTTTGATTCGGGCGATCTGCCAAGGCTTTCAGTCAGAAATCGCCATGCCTCAGCCAAGATGCCATACGAATCCGAACCAGTTGCCGCATTCTGCGGACCTTCCCAGAATCGTTTCGTGCCAATCGTAGCCATGTCGTGAAACTGCTTCACGAAGCTCTTGTTAATGACGCAAGCATTGTCTGTTTGATAGACGGTATTGTATCCAGTAGCTGAACTGGTTCCGTCGATTGCTACGAGAATAAATGACATCGTTGTTCTCCGTTCGCGGATATTACCTGCCCTATTGTACCTTGAATTGCAGCAAGGATTGGAATTTGCTGGGCACCGATACACCGCCGCGTAGCAACCATCTCCCAAACGTTCACTGGATCGCCTTCGCATCTCGTGTCGCCGTCAATTTTGGCGAATCAAAGCAAGTTGCCTCCGAGCGAGAAATCCCTCCTTGGCTAGTCGTTCGCAAAAACTTTAAGGGAGAGGCTTTCTTTTCCGACAGGTTTCCCAATGGTCCTGATTCGATAATTGAATTCAATCTTCTTTGCCGATTCCGGCAATTCAATCTTCTCCATTTCGAACTTGGCGTCATTTTCAGTGACTTCCAATTTCCGCGCATATATCAAATCACCTCTTGGAAATTGATAAACAAATGGTCCAGACATCTCGACATCAATTGCAGAAAAATCTAGGTCGTCAAACCGCCCCGTAAACTCAACCGCATGAATTGGTTTTGAATCTACAACACAGGACTCAATGACAATTGCCCATCGAACATCCCGATACAGCCTTAGTCCAGCAACGTCACCAAGCACAAATGGAAAGGAATACCGCTTGTTCCAGTCGTCAAAAGTTGTATTGAATTCAGTGCTCATTTTATTTGCTTTCCTTTAGATCCCATGTTCCATACTTCTTTCGTTGCTCAATCCCTTTGGCATGTCGATGCTCATTTTCTGCATTGCCAGCAGCTGTCTCAGCACGCTGTGCATCGTGCTCGTTCTCCTGCCCCGTGGTCATTTCATAGGCATGATAGGACTCGTGAGCCAGCGAGGATTCGGGGTCGCGATCGACTCCATCTCCATAAGTTCCTTTTTTGTCGGGATCAAAATTGATTGTGACATCCGATCCCTTACTCGGATCCTCAGCATCGTCCCATGAATCCGGATTGGCATTGTTACCATTTGGCCCAACTTTGATTGTCGTTGTTTTGTCACTCTTTTCGAGAGCCTCCATCGCAATGACAGTTTCTGGTTTTGATCCGTCAGGAAGTCTTCTTTTTTTGGCATCTTCCCACATCTGTTTCGCTTTTTCCATGTCCTCATCGGTGCCGCCCGGTTGCTTTTCCCAGACTACAGATGACTTCTCGCACTTTTCAGTACTCGAAGTACAGGCACTGTCGTTAGCATTTCCGGATGGACCGTTACATGAGATCGGCACGACTAGCTCCTTTCCCAAAACCTTACAGCTTCGTTGGCATAAATCCGGGCTTTTTCAGCAGCAAGTCGGAATTTTTCGTCTCCCGAGATGTCCCTTCGGTCAAAGACTCGCTGCAACCAAGGGTATAGTAAATCACAGTCGTACTTGTATCCCAAGAAGATTGTGAGAGCCAACGAGATAGCAATAGATGCGGAACTCGTTGCTCCGTGTTGACGGGCTTGCTGAGAGGTCGATTCCGCCACATCTCCGACGACAGACTCATTCATGTTTGCCAATCGTTCTGGATAAACTTGCTTGATCAAAGCGCGAAAATCGGTTGGCGATTCCGCTGAGAGTCCACTCAGACTGAATTCATTTGCATGTCTCAGCGCTCGTCTCAGGTACTTATTTCTCTGACCAAACACATTCGAAGCGAACTTTTTGTACGACTCAAAAAGCAATTCTGCCCGAACTGTCTGATTGTCATCTTCAGTGTTCAGAAGTGCGCGAATCCAGACCTGATGCTGCGGATCAGTATCAAAGTCACATCCAAAAGTGAACATCAGTTCAATGTAAAAACGCACTGGTCCGCGATTTTCGAATCCGTATGTTTTGGCTTTCCTGATTCCCTTCCGAATGGTGAGACGCACATTCTCTTCTTTCGCAGCTTTGCACATTTGTGGCGCATACTCTTGAAAATAACCCCACATATCGTTTTCGAAACGTTGAAGTGATTCATCGTCGAACTTTTGCATTTGTTCTGGGCGGATTCTCAGCATCATGACGCTCCGACGTTGCGAAACTGGACGTATTTCCCCGATTCCTTTTCGCGCTCGGCCCAAAACAGATGCGCTGGACCAAAAAAATCCTGCAACTCGTTGTCAGTTGCCGTCCTTAGAAATGTTGGTAACACGCGAGGATCGTAGAACCTAAAAAAGAGCTCTCTACCTTCTGCGTTTTCAACTTTCAAGAACTTCTTGAAATTCCTTCGAAGTGTTTCACGGTCGCTCCGACAGCCAATGAAGATGCCCCAGAATCTTCCTGACATCTTTTCGTGAATCCAGTCAAAGAGCTCTTCGTCCACCGGAACAAGATAGGGCGCAAGATTGGAAAACTCACATCGCGCATCACCTGAATAGAGGCAGTCCATCTTCTCATCGCCCATTTCGCAGACTTTGACAAAGATGTCTGGTTCATCACAAGCGTCGAGGATCGCATAGAGATTGCCTGTGCGACACCGTCGACGGATCTCGCTTGCCGTTGTTTTCGAGATCATTAGTTTCTTTGAGGCAGTCGCAGTCATTCTGAACCTTAACCTTGGGCGCACTGTTCGCAGAAAGGTTTGCCAACTGCCTTGGCCGCAGACATGGCTCCCATTTGGGGTGCACTACCGCCACCTGCAGACATGCCGATCAACACAGTGGGACAACCAATTGCGATCGTTCCGCCGTGGGCTGTCATGTCTCCCATCCTTGCAGCTGGTTGGCCGCAGATGAGAACGTTCATTGCACCTTGGGTAATGACATCTGGAGGTCCGACACAAGTACACATGTCGCCTACTCTCGCTGCTGGCATGCCTCCTATCAAAACGGTAACTCCACCGGGTGGTAGGACAGGCCCGCCAACGTGAGGTACCGGCGGCGTGCCGGGCGTCACCATGGGACAGACGTGCATATCGCCTACGCGTGCTGCTGGTTGCATAACTTTCTCCCGTTTTGACTTAGCAGTTAATTTTAACCAGTGGACCCGTGATGGTTACCATGGCTGGATTCATCGAGATCGAGCTGGCTCCACATTTCAGCTCCAGAATTGCACCCGCTTCAATAGTGACTTTCATGCCCGCAGTGATTTTGATTTCCATGCCCGCCTGTTGCGAGAGCTCCTGCCCACAAACGATCTCTTTGTTCATGCCGACTTGCTCAGAACTGTTCTGTCCCACGACCGTCTCGGCACTGCTGGCGACACTGGTCGAGGCGGATGATCCGACTTCGGTGCTGACACCACTGGCGACTGAAAGCGAATAGCTGCCTCCTACGGAAGTAGACTGGTTGGACCCAACGGTCGTCGACTGATTGCTTCCGACCGTCACCGACTGATCACTGCCAACAGTCTCATCGTGATTACTGGCAACTGTACACTCTCGGTTGTTGCCAACGGTCAGAGCCTGATCGTTTCCAATCGTCATTGTTTCGTCGTTGCCAATATTTTTGGTTCTGTCATTTCCAACGTCGAGCGTCTGATCATTCAATACCGTCGTGTTCATGTCGTATTGGGCATGAATGCGAATTTGCTCTTCGCCGGCAGTGTCATCCATGGTCATCTCGTTGTAACCAGAATTCTCGTAGGACTTGGTCGAGTTACCACGACGCGTTTTATTTTCCGCGTTGCTGCCGGCGCCTTTTAATCCAAACGGGGGTTGATTGTCACCGTTGTAGACACGACCAGTGATGATCGGACGATCGGGATCCCCATCGAGAAAGCTGACGATAACTTCTTCGTCCTTGCGAGGAATGTCAATCATCCCCCATCCTGCCCCAGCATGTACTTGTGATACTCGAATCCAACAGGAACTGTTTACGTCCTTTTCGCCGTAGCGATCCCAGTGAAACTGGACTTTGACACGCGCATGTTCGTCGACCACGATTTCCTGTCCATCGGTAGCTACGATCGCAGTCTGTGGTCCTTCCACAACTGGCTTGGGCGTCGTCCGCGGCGGGCGAAAAGCTGTTTCGGCGGGGATACAACGGAAACTGTTTGTGAAATCATCACCCTGGTGACTGTCAAAACCGAGGTTCGAACTGATTTCTGTATGAACTTCGACCAGTGCATAGGAACGGCCCTGCTCGCCGGGACGAATGTGTTTATGAACTTCGAATTTTCCACCAGGAGCAAAGTTCAGATACGAACCACTTCCGACCACGTGGTCATGCTCGGCTTCGATCTCTTCCAGACGGACCTTGGTCAACCTGCTGCCCTTGCTCTCCTCATCGTACAGGCCGGGATATTGATAGACTTCCAGCTTTGAGCTTTCTTCAAATTTGACTCTGCTGGTGCGGTTTGTTGCCAGGCCATCTGTTGGCTTTTTGAAATTGAAGTCTTTTTGCGTGACCTTGCCAGGTCGGAACTCATAGACATGACGCCAGCTGTTGAGCTGTTTGAACTGTTCCTGGGCGCGAGGCGAGTATTGAACTTCTGTTTCTTGCAGGTCGAAGTAGCCCGAAGGTGAGTCACATATAACGAGCGTGTGTTTGTCCTTGGTGTGCTCAAAGTAAAAGAAGATGCCTTCTTCTTCCATCAGTCTGCAAACGAAATTGAAATCTGATTCGTTGTACTGGACACAGTATTCCCGAGTCGGATAGCTTTCAGTCAGCTCATTGCGAAAGTCGTTGTAACCGAGTTCGTTGAAAATCTGCTTGATGATATCCGGAGCAGACATCTCCTGGAATATTTGGCAATCCGAGTTGTGGTGCAGAAACCACAACCATGGAACCATCTCGATCGTGTAGGCCGCGGCCTTGACTGGTTCTTCGATATGTTGGTTGTATTCGAATCTGCTGACGAATCCGTTGAAGTGTCTTTTTCGGTCATCTTCATCACAGTATGTAATGGAGATTCTTTTTCCGATGAGTGCGTTGCCGTCGATGGCCGCATCTTCCGAAAGGACCGTCATCGTGTATGAGAAGTCTTTGGACAGACATTCCGAACCGCTGAAGTGTTGCAACATCAGGACATCAGGTCCCAGTGGTGTCTCGATGACCGTTTGGCGGTTTTCCTGGCTGAGCTTGATCATTTGATTCCCCATCGCGAATTCAGTGAAACGAACGACGGAAGGCTCAGCCGGCAGTCTAAAAGAAGACAATTGCCGCTTGTGGTGCAGAACGCGCTTCCCATCGAACTTGTGTACGTCTTATTCGGCGCAATATTTACGAGACCAATGGCACCAGCAATCAGCTCGACTGTAGAACCTTGATCCGAACAAAAAACCCGGGCACGATGGCCCGGGTATCCAGAGCATGCCCTAGTTCTTCTTGTTGGCACCGAGGTCCCAACCCGTATCGACAGAACCTTGAGCTTTGCCTTTTTCGTCTTTCTTCT
>CAYUNP010000260.1:0-6572 GCA_964446085.1 uncultured Pirellulaceae bacterium | reverse complement strand
ATGCAGCAAGGGGCCCTGTGCGCGGAAATTACCGAGCAGTTTTCGCTGATGCCCAACGCCCACAAAAAACGTTGCGCAAAATGATTCGCCGCATGAACAAGTGCATGCGTTTGACGAAAGTCAAAGACACCGAAATCAGGTGCGACTTCATTTCTGCCGCTGCCTTTATTTATGGAAGATCAGGATAGCCTCACGGTCTCGGGCGCACCGATTTCGATGACACTCCTTTCAAAGAGAATCAAAAAGAGGGCCAAATTGGGGATGCACTGAAATAGAATCTCTATATCTTTACAGCACTTTATTCCTGCTGTTCTTCCCGAAAAAAAATGGAAACTTTGACTTTTTTGGACGATACGATCGAACATCTCCAACGTCAGTAGTTTGCATCTCAAACGAACATTTGAATACGACGAAAAAATCACTGCTTCTAAGCGCTCAATCCAGTTCGGAATCGGAATCGTGGTTTGTGTTGTTCAGCATTTACGAACCACTGATTGCCGGTTGGATTGCGCGCAGCGGTGTGGAGGAAAATGCGATTGGTGACATCACGCAGGAAGTGTTGCAAGTCGTTTCAGTAGAGCTTCCAAAATTTCAACATAACGGGCGGACGGGCGCGTTTCGAAACTGGCTGAAACTAATTTCAATCAATCGATGTCGGAGATATTGGGACGCGAAAAAGCGGGAGGTCAAACTGAATGGACAACTTGCCGAGGGTTCGGACCTGGACGTTCTTGATCAGCTTGAAGATCCAAAAAGCGAACTGAGTCAACGATGGAATCGGGAACATGACCAGTATGTCCTGAGCCGCATTCTTGAGTTGACGCGATCAGAGTTCGACCAGACGACATCCGATGTGTTTTACAGAAATGCAATCAAAGGCGAATCACCGCAATTGATCTCCGCAGCTCTGAACATTTCGGTTGGCCAAATTTACAAAATCAAACATCGCGTTTTGACCCGGCTTCGTGAAGTCGCAGAAGGACTCGTCGACAATGTTCAAATCCTTCCAGATCAGTCTCGTCAAAAACCATAGACCGGTCTCGCGCGATCTCAATCACAATCGGAAAGCAGTCTACTCTTCCTTGTACTGACTCAGGATTTTTGCCGGCGCGGTCATCCCCGGCACAAGTTCCGCCAACCTTTCAAGAATCCGCAGACCTTCGTTTTGCTTCTCCGAATCGGAGTCGTTTTTACTCTGCGCCAACAGGGATTTAGCCAATTCCAGTTGGACCGAATGACTGTTGACCCCATTGAATATTGATTCACGCAACAGTCTTTCCGAGTCTTCGGGGCGATTGCGTTGCAGGAATAAATTCGCGAGTGAAGCGACCGTTGAGGTGCTCTTTGGTTTGCGATCAAGGACTGACTGGAAGGTTTCTTCAGCCAGTTTCCACTTTTTCATCTTCACGTAGAGAGCAGCAAGTTGTTCTTTGTAGGTGACACTCCTGGGCGTCGCCTTGACGACCTTCATCAACGACTTCTCTGCATTGTCCAGTTCACCTCGCTCAAGGTAGATGTTGTACAGGCTATAGTTGGCCGCACCAGATTGAGGATTGAGTCTGGCTGCTCGCTTGAAGTCGACGATAGCATCGTCGATCTGGCCAAGATCCTCACGAACCAGCGCCAAAAGTTGCGTTGCCCAAAAATGATCTTTTGAGTTGGAAAGGATTTTCTGGCAGCACTTTATCGCGGAATCATGGTTGCCTGATCTCCAATAGGCGTTGCCGAGGTTGTACTGTGCATCAATAAAATTTGGTGCGATCTCAACAACCTGTTCCAGCGACTCAATCGCCAAATCGTAATTTTTCTGTTGAATGTAAGTGGCACCCAGGTTCATCAGCACTGCCGGGTTGCCCGGTTCCAGCGCGTAACATGTCAACGCTGCCCGAAACCCAAGCTCCTTTTTATCTTCGGATTCGAGTCCATTGACTGCTGAGAGCTTCCACTGAAGTTGAAACTCGTCGGGAAAAAACTGTCGTGCCCGCAGAAGGTATTTCACGCGATCATCTGCATCGGGCAGAAACTCGACCAGCGGCGTACAGAGTAGAACTGTCGCCAGGGAACTGATTGCCTCTTCCTTTTCATACAGAGCAGTAAGCCTGTGAAACTCTTTCGTGCGGATCGCATCACGAATTTCAGCCCTGAACGCATCCTGGTCTGAAATCGCAGTCAGTTGGTCCAGCCAAATTCGAATTTCCTCGTCATCTGACCGGGGGCCAAACCTGCGGGACTCGCGCCCGACTTCGATTCGCCACAGCAGCAAGCCGTGAATCAGAAAAGGTTTGTACTGCGAATTCGCAATGCGATCGGCGGCAGCATCAGACAGGTCTCCAGGAACAATTCCGATCGACTTGTAAGCTTCAGCAAATTGATCCGTCAAACGTTCCAACAATGCCAGACGCAGCGATGGAGGGTAAAGGCTTTGATAGCAGGTTTTTCGGATGATTTCCCGACTGCCAAGTTCTTCTTCCTGCCGTGTGACGCTTTCGAAAAATCGATCGGCTTGCGATTGAATATCGGTTCCAATGGATTCAATTTCCGAAAGCAGTGAATCTGAAATGGATTCGTCCGTCAACGATCTCGCCTGTTTGATTTCGTAGACCGCTGCCTGCCAGTGTTGCTGCATCGCTTCCGGGTCAGCATCTTGAGCCAGTCTCTGAAAGTTTTTCGCGCTCGTGAGGCCAACACGAATTCGATTTTCCGTTTCGCTGCGTCGTTTTACCTGCTCCAGTTCGGTTTTCGCCAAATCAGATGCTCGCCTGTTTTTTTCCGTCAGGTACATATATCCTGCAATGGTCGTGGCAAGCAACATGGCAATGATGCCCGCTGAAAACCACGTGATTTGTCGACTCCTTTTTTGTTGGGCGATCAGTCGTTCCGATGCGCGGGCACCTTCGATTCTGCTTTCCTCAAACTGACGTTCCCGTTTGGCTACGTAAGCTCTGAACAGCTCACTCACTTCACCAGCATCGCGCGGGCGGCTCTCAATATTCGAAGCCAGACACTGCTCGACAAGAGAAACCAGTTCTTCGTCCAGCTGTTTTGACTCAAGTTCCTCAAGCAGCGCTGCGGGGTTATGGTTTCGCGATTTCGTTAACGCAAGTGTTTTCGTCGGTGCTTCGAAAGGCGCAGTTCCAGTCAGCAGATAAAACAGGATTCCGCCAAGTGCGAAAACGTCTGTCCGTTGGTCCGCGTAATGCCCGTGAGCCTGTTCTGGCGACATAAAGGCCGGCGTCCCGAAGACTTCACCTGGCATCGTTTCCAGCGGTGAATTCGGGACTCGATCTGTGTCAGTTTGATTTTGAGTTTCCCTGTCAGACTGCCGAATCGTTTCAACGTGATACTTTTTCGTATCGTCAGGATGATCCAATTCGGATTCGTGATTTTTTTTTGCCAGACCCCAATCCATTACCTGAACTTCACCGAAGTTTCCAACCATCACGTTTTGCGGTTTCAGGTCACGGTGAACAATGTTTTGCGAATGAGCATAGGCCAACGTTTCGCAAATTTGTGTGAACATGCCAAAAAGTTCGGAAAGGGTCAGCGAATCTTTCTCGCTTTCAACAAGTTCCTGAAGCGTCTGGCCTGCCACCAGCTTCATGGCGATGTACATGCGCCCATCTTCAAGTCGACCCGTTTCGTGAATCGGCACAATGCCGGGGTGTTGCAACTGTCCTGAAATCTGGGCTTCGCGATAAAAACGGTGGCAGTCAGCTTCCTGGTCTTTTCGAAGAACTTTGATCGCCACCTGTCGCTTCAGCTCTCGATCGAAGCCGCGAAAAATGATGCCCATACCGCCTCTGGCAAGTTCATTCAGAATCAGAAAGCGGTGTCCCAATCCGAAGTGAATTTCCAGATCACCCTGGCTGCCTGCTGCGATGGAGTGGCTGGCTGAAGATTTTTGAAACACGGATCCCATAAAGGATTCCGCTACTGCATCGACGATGGATTCCAGGTTGGCCAGGCAGGCGGGACAATCTGCAAGGTGGCTTTCGAAGTCACGATTGCGTTTTTCATCGAGCGAGTCGTTGAGATAGTCTCGCAATTCCTGATTTTGAAGATGGTTCACTTGTTTCCCAACGTGGACTCAAAGACTCGCATCGGCGAATACGATCAATTCTGCTTTGAACAGACTCACAGCATATTTTAGGTGTGCCTGTTGTAAAACACAAAGTTGGAGAAAACGTCAATCATGCCCCGGGAAGACCAAACTGATGCGGCTCAAGGGTTAGAATATTTTGCATACAGAAAAAGGCCGCTTCTCCCTGGTCTCGTTCAATATCAAGGAAAGCAGCCTACCTGCTACGCACAGGATTTATCAATTGTATTTGGTCAACCTACGCGATAAGCGAAGTTCATCTCCCATTCATTCCGTTTCCCTTCTGGGCAATCGTAGCGGCATTGTCGTGTCGCTCGGACTGTAATTACAGACAAGCGCCCAAACCCGTCACCTTACTTCGATTCGAGATCAGGCGCCTGATCTGCGTAGCCGCTTCTGAATTTAGTTGCCTGAGTCGAGGATCGAATCCCTGCCATCGCCGACCTCAAGTTTTCCCGGGATCTCTCCAGGAGCTGGCTCATTGGGGCCGACTGGAGCAATCGTGTGAGTTTCGACGATCGGAGCCGAAGCTGGTTCCTTGATGACGATCGGAGCCACCGCCTGCGTTTGCTCAATGGGAGGCATCGTGATTTCAATCGATGGGGATGTAGCCGCTGTTGGCATCCCTGGATTCGTTGGTACTTCTGGAATCACAGCCGACAGCGTTTCTGTTGAAGGCACAGCCTGTGAATCTGTTGACGGCGCGGTCGCCGGTTCAATGACTGACACCCCGAGGGCTGTCGTGGGAACTCCCGTATTCGCATCCGTTGCGGCATCGTGGGGTAGTAACAACTCGGATGTGACTGGCAAATTCCCCACGACTGGCCCGTACGGCATAGGATCTGTGCCGTATTGGGGTGGGGAGAATGGATCTGCCGACAGAGTGCTGTAATAAGGAACTGAATCGACAACTTGAAAAGACTCAAATGCTGTGGACGGCTGGTTCAGGTAATAACTTTGCTGGCCTGAATAGTACGTCTGGTAGTTAGTCGTCGGCACGTATGTCGACTGAACAGGTTGTTGGTAGCTTTGATTATTGCAGCAGCTCTGGGTAGCTCGCTGTGCCGCGAATCGACGAAAGAGCTGAGCATCGACTTCGGACTGCAACGTAAACAAACACGCGAAAACGATAAAGAAGGACTTGGTATACACTTGGAATTTTTGGGCTGAAAATTGAATGGACTCAAAGAATCGGATTGATTCACCTCAACTTAAAGCGACGTTTCTGGCCACTTCTTCCCGATATTTTGCATTTTTTACAAAACTGTCCTCAATTCGCGTTGATCCCACAAAAACCGCTGTCAGAGCGACGTTTTGCCATATCTGAGATGAAAATTTTGCACCAGTTTGGCGCATTGATCCGAGTGCTGGATCAGGTTGCCAATCGGATGATTCGGGGTAGCGTTCATATGCATGTTCGAACAATTCCCTTGCAGGTGATTCCAAAGTCAGCCTATGAATTCGAACCACAGCAACTACACAAACTCCCGTAGCGCCGGTTCATCAAATGCGCCGAGACCAACAGCAAGCCACCGAAGGGTGTAATCCAGGGAGCCAAAATGGAAATCAGATCCTTGTCAGGTTCTGGATCGCCAACCACTTCAGTGGAGCTTTCCTGTCCTTGAGCCACCAGTGATTGACAGTGATCGCAGTCGGCACACGCAACATCTGCAGCAACGGAGTCAGAGACTTCAGCGACGGGAGTGTGGCTGCAGGAAGAACAGCATTCACCTGCCAGCCCGAATGCAGCAAAGGTGATGAAGACCAGTCCAAAGGCAGCAATGGAAACCGGAATCCAGTTTCCGTGCTTTCTGATGCCCGGCACAAAAGCGGCAATCGCGATCAGGAAGCAGAACAACGCCATCCATTGATGAAACGCTTCATCCGCCAGAAAGCTCAACCCTAACGCCGGTAGGTAGGCAATCACAAACGGCATCGCTGCGCAGTGAATCGCACATCCAACCGAAGCCACGATTCCAATCGAATCCTGCCAGGCGGAGGGGCCGGTTGCCTTTTCGGGCGCGTGAGTTGCAATTTGGACTGTGTTCATTTTCTTCTTTCAAGAACCCGAGCAGCACCGGAAATAAATTCGATGTTCGATCGTTTGGCCCTGGTTGTGGTATTGCGTCTGGAAGTGAATTTTCAGGAAACGCTGCGTAGTCCCGATAGAATGTTCGCCGTCCCGGCTGCAGCCAGAATTCAAGCACGACGATTCCGGCTAAAGCCCAATTCTGCTCAGTCGAGATTTGAAATCTCCAGTTTTTGTGAGCGACAAGGCGCTAGCCGTCGGTTCGTTGCGTCTCGGGTACCGGCGGCTAGCGCCTTGCCGCTCACTGGATTGAGCAGTATTGGGCTAAAGCCGGAACTACAAACAACCTCAATTCCACGGTTTTATTGCACCAACTGTGTAAATGCAACCCGTATGCATATAGGATTTCGTCTTTACAGGTGCTTTCTCGCGAGCATTTTTCGT
>CAYUNP010000259.1:0-6585 GCA_964446085.1 uncultured Pirellulaceae bacterium | reverse complement strand
AAGCCTATGCCACCTTTCATGCTCGCTGAACGGCATTGCGTTTAATCAGGCCGACCCCACCATCCAATGAAGGATTAGCATGCTCATGTTTCTTACCACGCTGCAGACTCAGAGGCATGAATTTCCCGGTTGCCGTCAAGCAAACCTGTCTCTTTCACGACATCGAGTAACGACGTTTTTCCTGGTGATGTTTTTCGCAATCGTTGCAAAAACATTCTGTGCGACGTCGTTGAGTGCAGAGACAAACGAACGTCCGAACATCATTTTGATATTCACCGATGACCAGGGCTATAACGATCTTGGCTGCTTTGGATCAAAGAGGATCAAGACGCCCAACATCGATCGCCTGGCAACGGAAGGACGAAAGTACACCAGCTTTTACGTGCCGTCTTCAGTGTGCTCACCTTCAAGAGCAGCACTACTGACTGGCTGTTATCCAAAACGTGTCGGCATGCACAAGCATGTACTATTCCCGCGATCCGATCATGGGCTCAACCCCAAAGAACATACGATCGCAGATCAACTCAAGGCCAACGGATACGCAACGGCGTGCGTTGGAAAATGGCATCTGGGCCATGAACCCGAAATGCTTCCGCGAGCCAATGGATTTGATTCGTACTTCGGGATTCCGTATTCCAACGACATGAACCATCCGGACAACCAACGCAAAACCAGACTCTCCAGCGACGAACTATGGGCTGATCAGGAAACAGCCATCACGGGCTGGGAGACTCCGTTGATTCGCAATGAAGAAATCATTGAACTGCCAGTCGATCAACGAACGATTACGCGTCGATACACTGACGAGGCAATTTCGTTCGTCAAATCGAACAAAGACAAACCGTTCTTTTTGTATCTGCCACACTCGATGCCACACATTCCCTTGTACGTTCCCGATGATGTTTACGATGCCGATCCCAGAAACGCTTACAAGTGCGTGATCGAGCACATCGACGCCGAAGTTGGTCGACTGGTGAAAACGGTGCGCGACCTGGGCCTGTCAGACAACACTTACATCATTTTCACTTCGGACAATGGCCCGTGGCTTCAATTCAAAAGTCACGGCGGCAGTGCCGATCCACTTCGTGCAGGCAAAGGCACGACTTTCGAAGGCGGCCAACGAGTCCCCTGCGTGATGTGGGCGCCTGGGCGGATTGCTGCTGGCACCAGCACAGATGCCTTCACATCAACGATGGATCTATTACCAACGATTGCTTCGATCACAAAAACTGAATTGCCTGAGGTCAAAATTGATGGCCACGACATTTCATCAACTTTCGAATCCGATAATTCGCCTCGTGATGAAATGATCTTCTATTCCCCGCACGGCTCGCTTGCAGGTATTCGAAAAGGCGATTGGAAGTACCTTGAAGTCGAACCACGCAATCGCAGAAGGAACCCCGATGCCAAAACACGAAAGTTCCTCTTCAATCTGAAAGACGACATCGGCGAACAAACGAATTTATTCGAATCGAATCCGGAAATCGTGGAGAAGCTGAAAGCGCGGATGGTCGAGGCCGACTCAGAGATTGGCGACAATGCCCGTCCGGTTTGGCAAAAAGAAAAGTAGTTCCAATCGGGCCCAACACGGTTCGAACGATGGCAAGCCACGCGGCGTCGCCATGAAATGCCATCGTTCACTTTCATGACGATCAACGCCACTGACGATACTGGGCCATCTTCAGCGAACGTGTTTCGTCACCTTCCATGGAACCAAGATAATCGAGAAGCTTTGGTGTTGGATCAGAGATCGTGATCGTTCGCGAATCTTGCGGATTGCTTTTTGAGCGAACGGTAATGATCACTTCATGGTCAGAGTCCGGGCTAACACGTTGCTCCAACGAGACGTTTCGAACTTTGGAAGCCAAAGCCACTGCGGCGGCATCAGTCGACGATGCCTGGCGTCTTCGAATCGGCACCATCTCACGAGGCAAAACAGTTGACGGCTGAGTCAGCGTATTCGAGGCGATTGCTGTCCTTGCTGAGCCCGCGTTGAGAGGAGTTTTCTGAAACAGGTGATCCAAATTCGTCCTTGCGAGTTGCCAGTGTACCGTTTCAAGCGCCGTGTAGATTCCTTCATCCACTTCGACAGCTGCTGCGTTACAAACACCGATCAGCTGGCCTTTCGAATTAAAGAGCCCGCCGCCGCTTCGCCCGTTAACGGGCCGACCAAAAATGTCGTACTTGAGAGAGCCATCGTATCTGGCGAGATTCTTGATCGCCGTATTCCGGATCGTGGGATCGTCGCCGTTATCACACCCCAGTGAGAAAACACGGTCACCGCGTTCTATGCTTGAAGAGGCCGACGCAACATCAACCGCAGTCAGTTTGTGTTGTCCATTGTGAATTACCACCAACGCAATGTCGTTCGCATTGGAATCGTAATCCAGCACATTTCCCGAAACAGTAACTGGCGATCCATTTTCGAATCCGAACTCTGCCGAGATATCACCTTTACCCTGGGAGTCCCGAAAAACATGACCGCAAGTCAAAACAAGGCTTTCGCCTTCATGCGTATGAATCACGGTTCCTGTTGCGTAGGAAGTGCCCAGTTCATCCTCGACTCGCAATCGCACGGTTGAACTCAATGCATTGGACTCGAGTTCATTCGCTGGCGTCCGCGTTCCTTTGTGCATCGTGGCTGACGAAAACGAGGCAGCTGACTTTGTAGACGAGCCACTGGATGCGAGTGAAACTTTTGTTTGTGCTGGTCGGGCTTTGGTGCTGGAACCGGCTGTGTTTCGCGCAACAGACTTCGCAGGCGTAAACTTGATCGCCCGAAACCAGTCTCGCAATTCCTGGGCACGCATCGCACCTGGCTCGTAGGCCAGCACTTCGTTGTTTCGAACCAGTGCCAAAGTCGGAGTGCGAGAGACTCGAAAAGCGTTCGCCCAATCCGGCCGCTCGTCGACGTTGACCGTGGTCACGGGGTAGCCTTCTGAGTCCAGCTTTTGAATCGTGTGCTTGACCTGAATACAGGGAGCACAGCCATTGCTGGTGAAGAAATACAGCATTGGCTCCTCACCGAGGGCGGTCGCCTGGTTGCCAGAACTCAATGCAAATACAAATAACAGCGCGGCAGGTAGATACTGCCACACCAAACGGGGGTTCCCGATAGTTTTCATCCGCTCCCTCCATGGACTGGATGTGTTGTTCAATTGTGCTGGCGGTAAAACGTTCACACGTTTTGTAATAATTGCATCCTTGCAATTTCGCTTTCGCCCGTTGTTTCCAACAACAAATCGAATGCGATCCACCGCCACAACATTTATGCACCTTTTGTGCCAAAGTCGCTAAAGAATTAGAATGCTTTGACCGACAGTCTCAAACCTCGATCGTGAAAATTGATACGCTAGCAACGCTGCAGATTGATCACGGCACGAGTTTTGATTGTTCGACCGCTGCATACCGTTCGCTGGCCGCGTTCGATCCTACATGACAACGACTATCGGTCGCGCGTCTTTGCGTAGTTTGGGTTGTCTGCCTGGTCGGTCAGCTCATAAAGAAAACGACTGGGCTTGGTCTCGCGTGCCTTGCCCCACTTCTTGCGTGTCAAGCTCATCGACATCGTCAAACGCTCTTCAGCGCGAGTCACACCGACGTAGCACAGCCGCCGCTCTTCGGGCACACCGGCCTCGTCATCTTCCAGGGAACGGTGGTGCGGCAAGATGCCTTCTTCCATCCCGACGATGTAGACTTCGGGAAACTCAAGCCCTTTCGCGGCGTGCATCGTCATCAAAGCGATGGCGTTTTTCTTGAGCTGCTTTTCCTTGTCGTTGTCGGCACTCTGATCACCCAGCAGTAGACGATCAAGAAACTTCGTCATCGTCGGTTTGCGAGCCCCCTCTTCATAGTCAGACAAGGCGTTGACCACCTGTTCGACCACGTTCCAGCGACTTTCGCGATCTTCTGGCT
Organism: uncultured Pirellulaceae bacterium; assembly: GCA_964446085.1. GTDB lineage: Bacteria > Planctomycetota > Planctomycetia > Pirellulales > Pirellulaceae > Mariniblastus. The sequence goes on along the minus strand of CAYUNP010000259.1, from coordinate 2,670 downwards.
CGGAATAGATCCGATCGATTTCTGACTGGTAGTTGATCCTGGTGATCAGCATTCTGGCTTGATCGACCAGAGATTTGTTTCCGGCGATGCTTTTGATTTCGTTTACCGACGAGGCCAACTGATCCAGGCCCTGAGTGACGCGAGCTGAGCATTTTGGACGTTCGGCGTAACCGCAAACCATGTCCCACATGGAGACTTTCTCGCGAACGGCGCGGTTGAGCAAATTTTCGATCGACTTCTTGCCGATTCCGCGCGGCGGCGTGTTGATGATTCTGAGAATCGAAATTTCATCCGGATCGTCTTCAAGCAACCTCAGATAGGCAAGCGTATCTTTGACTTCCTTGCGATCGAAGAACGACATACCACCGACCAGGATGTAGGGCAGTTTGGCTTCGCGAAGTGCCGTTTCGAAAGGACGTGGCTGTTCGTTGGTGCGGAACAGAATCGCGAAGTCACGAGGTTCACGCCCGTGCAGATTGAGACGACTGCTGATGGAGCGAACGACTGCTTCGGCTTCCTGCGTTTCGTCTTCCCACTGGTTAATGGTTGGCAGTTCACCGCCTGGCCGAGCAGCACGCAGGACTTTGTCATGACGTGTCGAGTTGAAACGGATCAGCGTGTTGGCATACTTGATGATCGCTTCGGTGGAGCGATAGTTTTCCTCCAGGCGAACGACCTTTGCGTCAGGCCAGTCTTTGGCGAAGGCCAGAATGTGTTCAACTTCAGCACCGCGCCAGGCGTAGATGGACTGATCATCGTCACCAACGACGCACAGGTTTCGATGCTCGCCAGCGAGTGCTTTTACGATTCGGTACTGGCTGGTGTTGGTGTCCTGGTACTCGTCGACCAGCAGATGTTCAAACCGGGCAGCTTCCTCGGCACGGATATCCGGATGTTCATGAAACAACTGCTCGGTAAGCAACAGCAGGTCATCAAAATCCACACAGCCACGAAGTTTCAGTTGCTTTTGATAACGCTCGAATCCGACCGCGGCCACATGCTGGGCATCGCTTTCGCTTTGCAGCATCGCCTGCTTGGGGTTCAGCGACTTACATTTCCAGTTACTAATCCAGAAAAGAAGCTGAGCTGGCTTGAGCAGTTTGTCGCCGACTCTGATTTCGCGAAGAATCTGACGAGCGAGACTTTCCTGGTCGCCGCGATTGTAAATAGCGAACTTCAGCGGGTAGCCCAGTTTGTCAATTCGACGACGAAGAATCCGCACGCAAAGCGAATGGAATGTCGAAATCGTGGGCTCATTCTCGGGCTCATCTGACTTCTTTTTGTATTTTGACTTCTTGCCCAAGCTCCCCCCAATCAGGCCCGTGAGACGTTCTTTCATCTCGTTGGCGGCCTTGTTGGTGAACGTCACGCCAAGAATCTTGTGTCGCGGAACGCCTTCTTTGATTAGTTTCGCAATTCGAAACGTGATAACCCGGGTTTTTCCTGTCCCAGCCCCGGCAAGGACCAGCAGCGGCCCGGAAAGCGTATCGACGGCTTCCTGTTGTGCTGCGTTGAGTCCGCTCATCGGTTCTGAAACTGGAGATTGTTGCGAGTTAGGGGAAAGGGCGACGCAGTCTATCGAATCGACGCCAAAATGTGAGGGGTGAAATTCGTGTTTGAGGCTAAAGGGGCATCAGTCGCTATTGACCGTTTCTCCGGGGAAACTCTATACTTTTGGATCGGTCCGGGCAGAAGAGCAAGTGTCTTTTTTGGCTTCCGGTTCGAGGTGTATACTTTTCCAGATTACCGGATGCCCACGTTGGGTCAAAATCATGTCCAAAGCAAAGTCGAAGTCCAAGTCAAAGAAAAAAGTCGCGGCCAAGAAAGCCAAGCCGACTGAAGTCGAGGTTCCCGTCGATGGTGAAGCTCAGGACGAGATGTCTGCCGGCGAAAAGTTCATGTTGGCGTCCAAGCCATATTGGCCTCACATTCTTTTGGGTGTTTTGTCCCTGATCTTCGCCAGCGTTTTGTGGACTGCCTGGGGCAACCTACGACGCGAAAATGCCTCCGAGCAGTGGCGTGAGTTGAGCAACGCCATCACACAGGCCAATTTGACCAACGACACCTCAAGCCTCAAAGAGATGGGCGGAAAGTACATAGGTGAAGCTGGCGGCAACTGGGCTTTGCAGATGGCTGGTAACATCGAAGTCAATCGTGGTATCGACTTGTTGACCAAAGATCGCCCTGGTGGTGTGAAGCTGATCGAGCTGGGCATCGAGTCGTTGCAAAAAGTGGTTGACGCTCCGGCGACTTCGAAGAGTCCAATGCTTCAACGTCGCTCGCTATTCATGTTGGCTTACGGCAAAGAGGCACTGGGGAAATTCGAAGAAGCCAAAGCCTCTTACGAGACTCTGTTGGACGCGGCTCCTGATTCGCCGTTTACCGATGTGACGCGTCGTGGACTGGCAAGGGTTTCGAATCCTGAACTGACTGCCCTGTACGACAAGTTTCGCAGTTGGGAAGAAGCAACCGACGTCGCGCCTGGAGCTTTGGTTCCAGAAAAACCACAGTTGCCGGACCCTGACACTTTCAAATTACGAGAGGATGCATCAACCACTTTCGGCGGCGGTGATTTTGGTGGTAACGACATGAAAAAAGATGAGACCACCAAACCAGAAATGAAGTCGGATGAAATGAAGTCGGATGAAATGAAATCCGATGACATGAAAT
>CAYUNP010000258.1:0-6658 GCA_964446085.1 uncultured Pirellulaceae bacterium | reverse complement strand
GCCGCATCGCAAACGGTCGGATACAGATCGACCAACTCCACAAGGGCGTCAGATTTGGATCCCGCTGACGGATGGTTGGGAATGTGGATCATCAACGGCACACGAACGTCGATGTTGTAGTTTGATTGCTTGCACCAGCTTCCGTGTTCACCCAATTTCCAGCCATGATCGCCCCACAGCACCACGATCGTGTTGTCCGCAAGTCCGAGTTCTTCCAGCCCCTGCATCAGTTTTCCAAAACATGCGTCAACAAAACTGACCGACGCATAGTATCCGTGCTTCAGTCGCCGCGAGTTGGCTTCGGTCAGCTGAAATTCAGACGGGTGTTTCACATGTTCCAGATCGTAACAGGCGCGAAGTTCATACATTGAATTCATCGCCATCACGGGCGCATTCTTTGGCATGAACGGATTGCTGGCCAGCGAAATTTTGTCCCGGTCATAGAGATCCCAGTATTTTTTTGGCGCGACGAATGGCAAGTGCGGACGATAGTAGCCCAACGCCAGAAAGAATGGTTCGTCTTTCTCTTTAAGTCGCTTCATCGTTTCGATCGCGAGGTCGGTTTGGGCGCCGTCGTAAAACTGATTGTCCGGGCCGTCAAAAGATTCGGTTGCCTTACCGTAAGCCCAGCCATCGGCGTATTTATTCGGATTCTTTGCAAGTCGACGCTTGCGAACCTCGGCAAGTTCGCGATTCAATCCTTCGTCGTGGTAAAAGGACTCCGGCTCACGATCGATCAGCTCGGGAGTCATATATTTTTTAGGACGCAGGTCCGGTTCGTCGAACGAAACGCGATCGGGCATGTGATTGTGAAAGATCTTGCCCATCGAAACGGTGTAGTAGCCGTGTTTCTTAAAGTGCTGTGGCATCGTGACGACGTCTGGCAAGTTGATTCGGAACTTTCCTCTCAGATCCCAGACACGAGTTGAATCAGGTCGCAGCCCCGTCATGACGCTGGCTCGCGACGGAGCACACACAGCTGACTGGCAATAGGCTTTCAGGAAAGTCGTTCCGGTTTTTGCGAACGCGTCGAAGCAAGGAGTTTTGATTTCCTTGTTACCGTAACATCCAATTTCGGGGCGCATGTCGTCAACGGAAACGAACAGGATGTTCGGTCGCTGTTTCTCGTCGGCTTGTGCGACCAATGCGAGACCAAAAGTCAGCGTAAAAAACATGATCAGGATGAATGGTCGATGCTTGTACATGATCGAAAAAGGCCCTGTTGGTTGCTTGGACTAATTGCAGCGGAGTTTGCGAGCCATGAATTGTACCGTATTGAAGAGTCATCAACTGAGTTTCAGTTGAAACGAACAAATCACCCTTTTTTCAATTCGACATTCCAGATTCGTACCCGTCCGAGTCAGCCAGCGTTGACGATGGTGCTGCGGTCGCGAGATTGATTAAGACCAACGTTTTTTAATGACGACAACAATGTTTGGCCTTATCGTGACGGAAATTTGTTGTCGTTGAAATCATAACCCGACGGTAAGCGAGGGATCGACCTCTCGCTTACGCGTTGGGTTATGATTGGATGCTATAGACGGAAAGTCGCAGGCGTGATCGGCGCTGGCTTCATCGATAACTGAGCGCTTTTTGTCGGAGGTCACAGAAGTTCGCGAAAACGAGCCAATGAATCAACGGTCATATTCAAGCCGCATTAGGTCCAATCGCGATCATCATTCCAGGCCATGACCAATCGTAACCATCCAGTAGGGATCCCCGATTAGTTTGAGCATGATCAACGCTTGCCAGCAAAGGTTGCAAATACTTGAGTGAATGCGATACCTTCAACGTTTTAGCTGACGAGCTATGTCGTCGTCTGTTCCGGTTTGTCCGTCGGGGCCCGCAGAAATGATCGTGAGTTGATCATTGGCCGCGTTAACTTTCAATTGGAAAGGGCGATTCCACGAGTCGTTGGAAATTGGTTTTTCCAAAAACGGTCCGCCCCATTGAGCGAGTCCAAGTCCATCTGGTTTTGAAACAAGGTCTTCGAGCGAAGTTGGGAACTGACCTACTTGAAGGTGGTAGATATTGCAGGCGTTAACAAGAATCCCGATCTTCGTTTCCGCAAAAAACTGTTTTGTGGCTTGATCGCCAGCCAGATCCTCAAATCTTCTTTTGATAATTGCGTCACGTTGGAGTTGGCGTACTGAAAGCTTCTTTCGAGCAGCCTTTATTGACAGTTCAAGCTCATCGAGTTCTTTGATTCGGCGTTTCATTTTTGCATCGAATTCGTCGCCAAGTTCGCCTATTGAGAACGCTTTGAGTTCCGGATCAACTTTGGACCGGTTTTTCAAATTGGCTTTTTTTGGTTTGACTTTCGAGGCTTCATCAACAGCGACTGCAATAAATTCTCCTGCGTGGAAGAAGGGTTCATTGGGTTTGGTTTTGAATATTGAATTTCCATCGACTTGGCGCATCGTCAGGAAACCTCCGGAGAACTTGACAACATTTTGCTGTATCAGTGGAGAAACCAGAATGCATTTTTTCGGACCGCCACCAGTTGTGCTAGAAGGCTGAAAAGCTATTGCCAGTTTTTCTTTGCGTAGTAACAAATGCAGTGTGCCCGTTTTCCTGGCAGCGACAATTTTTTCACTTTGTTTTGCGGTAACGAGCAGGCCAACTATCGTTCGGTCTGAAGAAACATTAAAGACCTTTACGTAGTTCAGGATTGTTGTGCCAGTTTCTTTGGTGTCACCATTGTCTGACAAATGAACGACGTCTACATGATTGCCTGATTCGATGCCGTCCTCATTGCGGTCGAGTTCCGCCTTCACGTGGATGACTTTGTATCCTTTCGGAATTCTGACGTCTTTATTGGCAAACTCTGTTTGCCGAACTTTGGTTCTTTCAAAACTGTTCAAATCGCCGAAATAGCTTCCATCTGCCAGTGGTACAGATGTGAAATTCCCGTAATTGTCGAACATCGCTGCAATCACACCTGCGCTGGTTTGAATTCGAAATTTGGGTCCATCGGGTAGCGAAGTTAACTTCTCGACAATCTGAGGTGCCGAATTCTGAAACTCACGATAATTGTCTTCCAACGTGATGTTTTTCTTTTTCGATTTTGGGTAGACGACATTCACTGGATCGCCGCCATGGAATCGCATGACGTAGCCACGGTTTCCGGGCGACCAGTTGGGAAGTGGCGAAGCTGAATTTTCTTTTTCAACAATCTTGCCGTTGATGCAAGTTCCGAGTCTTAAAGGCACCTTGGTAGTGACGGCACTGGAAAGCGAAACGATGCCGCAAGTTGATGGAAAGTGCCGTCGCATTTTCAGTGTCGTTTGGCTGAAATTTTCGAGATGCGATCGTTGATTGTCCGTGAGCACCGAAATCGAAACTTCGCCAGGCGGTAATAGCAATTCAAATTCGAACTCGGCGTTCAGGTCAACATCATCCAGTTGAGTTGCGATACTGAAGTACGGATAGAGCTTCCAGTCACGTGGTGGCAAGTCAGCATTGGAATTTGGTGGGTAGCGCAATGGATAGGCAGCAGCAAGACAATTTCGCCACACAATCAATATGCTCCCTCTGCCAAATTTGGACTTCTCTTTTGCAAGAATCGAATTGTTGATTTTGAGGGACGCGCACTTTTTCAGACGGATTGGAAACCTGGAACCCGGCGGCACAAATGCTGCTTCGGTTCCGTCTTCAGACTGAACAAAGAACGATGTGACCCATTCAGAATACTCAAATTGCCCTTGGTCATCGGCTGCGAAGAACCGGCCGCCATCAATGGCACTTCCCAGGTTGACTCGTCGCCCATTTTCATCTGCCGGGATTGTTTTCATTGGCGCAGCGATGGGAGCAGCCGGCATGTTTGGGGGCACGATGTTGGTAAGTCGAATGGTTTGGTTTTGCCGTTTGGCTCCTAACACGATTGCATTGGCGGCTGGTTCATCATCGGATGTCAGGATCGTTCCCTTCAGAATGTTTAGTTCTTGAGCTTGAGTCTGCTGTGCCGACAATTCACATTGTTCACTGACAAAGCCAGTGCAAAACAGAATTGCTACTAAGGCGATCGAAAGGATGTTTTGGCTCATGGGATATCCGTGGTGAACTGGAAAGTTAATGATTGTCCTGGTGACATGTCTGTCACTAATTTGTCTCAATGGGCTTCTCGAGATCAGCTTCGATGGCTTTGAGTCGATTCCGAATGTCATGTACAACTTCATCAAGTTGATCGTCCCAGCTGTCGATTGGGTTAACTGGCTGCAAAGCCGGGCGATGCGAATCGAGTTCCGTCGTGGCCGCAGAAATTTGTTCAGCTTTGTTTTCGGTTTGGACGTTCGATCCTGCATTGGCTTCAGATTTGCGTGGCGTTTTTTGAGTAGCGAACTGATACGCGAAAACCAAACCCAAGCTCAGAATTGCGGCACTGGCTGCGATCACCAATCTGTTTTTCCAGCGTTGCCAACCTCGGAGCGGTTTGGGGTGCAACGATTCCGGTAGACGGTGCTCGGTTGGATTCTGCAAATGAGCCAAAGACTGTCCAAGTAACTGTTCCAGCTCTTGAGCGGATTGAATTCGACCACCAGGCTCGAGTGCATGCAATTGGTCAACCAATCTTTCAAGCCAGGCTGGAAAGGATGAATCAACCGTCCGTAGCTGTGGCATGGCTTGCCCGCCGATTTGACGGACGATCGCGTAAGCCGAATCGCTCTGGATCGGTGGCCGGCCTGTTAGCATCATAAAAATAACGCTGCCCAAACTAAACAGGTCGCTGCGACTATCGACGCTTTCGCCGCGAGCCTGTTCCGGTGACATAAAAATAGGCGTCCCCGAGACCATTCCGGTTTGTGTGATGTTCTGTTGGTCGCAAACCTGAGCCAACCCGAAATCTGTTAGCAGTGCCCTTTCTGTTCCAGGCGCCAGCAGAATGTTGGAAGGTTTGATGTCACGATGTACCAGGCCTTTTTCGTGAGCGGCGTGAAGTGCGCTGGCAACCTGGACAGCGACCCGTAACGATTCTTCAATTGTCAGTTTTCCATCGCGTCGGATTCGCATCTGCAAAGAAGGCCCAGCCTCGTAGGGCATCACGAAATAGGGTAAGTCATGATGGCTGTCGACTCCGTGAATCGAAATGATCCCATCATGTTTGACGGCTGCGGCAGCTTTGGCTTCGCGACGAAATCGTTCACGTGAAGTTTCAAACGAGGCCAGATGGGGTGCGAGGAGTTTAATCGCGACCACCCGATCCAATGCGAGGTCTTTGGCTTTCACGACCACGCCCATTCCGCCACTACCGATGAGCCCCATGACTTCGTAGTTGCCAATCTTCCCTGCTGATTGAGGATCATCGCTTGGCGAGAGAAAAGGCTTAATGGTTGGAAAAATAGCCCGCAGACGATCTTCGTGATGCAAAACCGGATCGGTTGAGTTGTTCTGGCCCGATTTAACACCGTTGGTACTTTCCGCGAAAGCAAGCCAGTCGCGGTCGATTTGATCGTCGGACAGATCGGCCATGGTCGACCAGAATGCCTGGCCGCCGGATTCCATTTCCAGGGCAGCGCGACATTGTTGACACGATTCAAGGTGCAGTTCAATCGATTCGTTTTCCAGGACGGTTAAGGAATCACTCAGGAACCTGGAAAGTGACTCAGTCGGGCATTGTTTTTCGTTCTGTTTCATTCGTCTACTCCCTCTAGCCGTCTCGCTTCCTGTTTCAAGCGACGCATGATTCGTGCGCGAGCTGCATAGATGGCGCCAGCCGATTTGCCCAACTCGTTCGCAAGGCTTTCCACGGTTTCGCCGCCGAGCAACGTTCTTTCGAAAGCCGCCCACGAATCGCTGGTGAACTCCTGACGAATATTGTTGGCAGCCGTTCTCAGGATGGATCGCTGCTGTTCAGTCTGCCAGAGCTTTTCAGCTTGTTGTTCTGGAGAGTCAGTCGTATCAGCAGTTAATTTCAAAGAATGTTGATCCGAACCGCCCTGGCCACGATGTTTGGCTTCGCGGGTGACCATATTGATCAACTGGTTCGATGCAACTCGTTTCAGCCAGCCACGGAAATGTTCAGGCGGTTCTTCCTGCGACCACTTTTCAGCTGATTGCATCACGCCAAGCATGACTTGTTGAGTCAGTTCGATTGCATCGGCATGTTGTAGTCCACGCTTGCGGCCAAAGCGGTAAATCAATGGTTCGTATTGCCGGGAAAATTCATGCCAGACAGAATCGAACTCAGCGCCAGCGAGCTTCACCAGGAGGGTATTTCGAGTTGTGGGCCAGCGCTGCATAGATTCTCCACATGTAGAGACACAGTGGCCTTGATTCTTCGACGCCAAAAACGAAAAAGTTTTTGAATCACGGGGTTTCGACGTTTGCAGGCATGCAAGCAAGCTGTGCCCGTTTCCGTAAACACATCGAAACAGGAGCGATTTTCGATTGTACTCTACTGAAGAAGCGATGTGGTTATTGTTGGTTCGACAGTGCTTTGAAATCCAGCCTGGCATCATTTCATATCCCGTGTGGCCGGCAATGTTGATCATTCCGGCCGTTCTACTGGTTTACCAGTTGACAACTACTGCTTAACCAGTAGAATCGAGGCTCACGCAACATTCCACAGGTGATCCCATGGCCAGACCCAAGCATCCACATCCCACGCCGGGCGAACTGGAAGTGCTCCAAATACTTTGGGAGCACGGGCCGCAGACGG
>CAYUNP010000257.1:2401-6661 GCA_964446085.1 uncultured Pirellulaceae bacterium | reverse complement strand
GATTGAATGTCTACAAAATGGTATAACTTGATCCATCGAGAACAACCTTCATTTCCTTCGAGCTCTAAAATGCTGAATCACAAAATTCTTCTTGCATTCCTGTCCGTCATTTTCGCGTTCTCAAATTTGTGCAGCGCCGAAGATGGTCAGCCAATTGCCATCCGTCATTGGCCAGGTGGAGGATTCACTGTTGAGTCGATGTGGAATCTACACGTCGGCGTTGGGCTCAACGAAAACTCGAAAGCGAAACTTCCACGTCCAGTTGACGCTGAACTCGAAAGCCTTCCAGGCTTGGCAGGTGCCAGTTGTTTGCTCTACCGCGAAGCAAACGGGGACAAAGTTCAATTGACAGATGAGTACCAGCAGACCAAACAGGAAGGCATGGTACTTTGCATATCCAAAGAATACGAAACCCGCGAACACCGTGACGCGAGACCTGTCGCCAATACCACCGAAGTTCTTGTCGACGGTATGGGGCTCCTGTTCCTGGACCATGATCGCATGACAATGGAAAGACGACTTCAGAAAATTGAAATGCAAATGAAGGTGAAGGACGCGCCTGTAGACGAGGATGAAAAAATCGACCTGGTAATTGTTGCCACTGGAGAGCAATTCACAGCCGAATTCTGCAAGAACTATTCCGAAGCCTACCAGCCTGTTCTGATGATCGTGAATTCTTCGATCAGGAAAGTTGGCGATGCAGACGTCGAAGCAATCGCACACAACACACTGGCGGTCTCTTCATCCAAAGATAGAAAGCCAGGAACCCGGTTTGTGTCCCTTGGCACCAAGCCGTACGAAATGAGCGGGAAACTGAAATCACTCTTCGACAGAAAAGAAGTAACCTGCACCGCATCCCGTGAGATGTTTGCGAAACTATCCGTAGAGCAAATGAACTTCAAACCATCCAACGGTTCTCATACGCCTCGCTGGAATGCAGAACACATGATGGGACGTGAACTGGTATTCTTCTCCCAGATTTACAACGCCATCGACCCTTCGATTCCCGTGATGGATTTGAATCCCAAACAAATGCCGCCCGACTATGTCTTTGCACATCCGGATTGGACGGGAGCCGAAGAAGCTCGGCAAATGAAGCGAGTCCAGGACTTTACTCGTCGTTTCGCATACTGCCTCGACGGCATGGACCTGAACAAGAAAGCGCCAGGAAGTCGATTCTGGACGCCTCGCGCGTTGCTTCTACAGATGGAGCGACACTATAATGAGCACTCAGCGAACGTCGTCAAAAAGATGGAACTTGATGGCTGGCCCAGCGACAAAAAATAATCTCGACCCTAACCACGCATAAACATCAATGCCAAAACGAATCCTCTCAATCGCTTTACTTTTTCTTTGCGGACTCCTTTCCGCGGAGAGTTGCTTCGCTCAAGGCGATTGGTCTCAGTGGCGAGGCCCGAAGCTTGATTCGGTTGCCGATGGCGAAGTGGTTGTAAATTCGCTTGACGATTCCACCAAACTTTGGCGAGCGGAACTTCCAGGACCGGCCGGCTCAAGCCCGATTGTTGTTGGCGACAAAGTATTCGCAACGTCGATCGATGGTGCAGAACTATTTGTGCTCTGCTTCGATGTCACCGATGGAAAAGAGCTGTGGCGAAAGCAGGTTGACGGGAAAAACAAAAATGCCCGGGATGGAGGCAACTCCGCCAGTAGTTCACCCTGCTCCGATGGCACCCATGTTTGGACCATGTTCAGCAATGGACAAGTCAACTGTTTCACGGTTGATGGTGAAGAAATCTGGACCAAAAATTTGCAGGAAGACTACGGTCGATTTCAAATCCAGTTCGGCATGGCGACGACTCCGGTACTGCTTGACGATCAGTTGATCTTTGGCTTGATGCACGGCAAGATGCGAAACAGCAGGGCGACTTCTGTTGGGAAGATCGTTTCGCTGGACAAAAAAACGGGTGAAGAAAAATGGATGCATGTTCGCAAGACAGACGCCATCGCAGAAAACAAACACGTCTACGCGTCGCCCTCAATTGACTTTGCTGGCGACACCCCGCAACTGATCATTCATGGAGCCGACTACACGACCGGACACTCGATTGAAAACGGCTCGGAAGTTTGGCGGCTTGGTGGGTTGAACCCCAAAGGCGACGGGTACAATCAATACTTGCGCTTCGTTGCGTCGGCGACATGTCGTGATGGCAAAGTGATCATACCGACGGCAAAGCGCGGACCTGTGCTCGCGGTCTCCTCAGGCCCTGAAGGCATGTTGACTGCAGATTCGCTCGATTGGCGCTCGGAACGGATCACGCCTGATGTGGCGAGTCCGATCTATTATCAGGATCTGATTTTCCTGGCGCGCGAAAACGGAACACTTGCTTGCCTTGATGCGAAAACGGGCAAGAAACTGGTTGAGAAACGATACATGGCCGACAGGCATCGTTCGACGCCGATCGCGGTTGATGGAAAGTTGATCATCACAGATCGATCCGGCAAGGTGATTCTGGTCAAAGCAGACGAGTCACTGGAAGAGCTTTCATCGATTGCCCTGGGTGAGGAAACGTTGGCGTCTCCCGCGGTTTCCAATGGAAAGATTTTCGTTCGAACGTTCGACGCGTTGTACGCGTTTGGAAAAAAGTAACTTCTGTCATTCGGAGTTTACGATGAAAACGGCATTCTGTTTTCTGGCTGTCGGATTGATTGCCTGGATCGGCTTTTCACCTGTTCAGGAAAAGTCGCCAGACCCGACGCCAAAAAAGATCCAGGGGTTGGTACATAACGAAAACGACCAGCCGGTCGCTGATGCAGAGGTGCGTGGAACACTTACCAGCTCTGCTCCAAATTCAATTACTGAAATTGAGCATGGCGACTGGAAAACAACGACCGACGCCGAGGGCAAATTTCAGTTTGACGTAACACAGGAAATTCCGGCAGGAAACAAGTTGCATTTGAGTGTTTGGGTTGGCGCGTCGCAGCACTACACCAAACACTTTTTCGTCAACAACCGTGAACTTCGAACCGAAGACATTTCACTTGATCCGTTCAAACTCAGCCGAGGCGTGCTGTTGTTGGGGAAAGTCATCGCTCCGGTTGGACAACCCAAAGCGAAATCCGCTGCAATCTACATCTGGCGAAAAAAGAGTCTTGGTTCGGAAGTTGAAAGCGGCTCATTCTTCAAGGAACTCAATTGTGACTCAGACGGAAAGTTCCAGCTGCTCGCGCCAAACAACGCCGTCTTTGTTTTGACTGGACGAGCCGAAAATTATCGTTCCGCGACCTCAGTTCACACCGTCGAGTCTCCAAAAGCTTCCGGCGATGACGAATTGCCAAAAGTCGATCTGGATGTTCTCAAACTCAGAACTGGGACATCGATACATGGGACGGCGACTCTGAAAAATGGCAAGCCTGCCACTGGAGTCGTTTTGGTGGCTTACCAACACGTAGATGAAGACGTCGAGCACGCGCCGCGTCTGTTGTCAGTGGTCAAAACAGATCGAGAAGGAAAGTTCCAAATGCCGCCGCACGGGGGCAAGTGCTCCATTTTCTCGATCAAAGAATGTCGCAGGGTGCAAATCGTTGATGGGGAAAGCAAAGTGCTCAAAACTGATGGCGAGCTGCCAATGTTTGGATCGGTCGAGATTGATCTTGAAGGCAAGCCTTCAGAATTCGAAGTCAACTTACAGGAAGTGGATTCTGTCGTTCTCGGCGGCGTCGTTCGCGATGGGTACGGCAACCCGGTCCCCGGGGTTGTCGCTGAGTTTGGATGGAAGACAGAGTTTGGTGTGCTACGGCCTGAGTTTTTCAAAACGGACCGTGACGGCAAATACGAAGTAAAAATTGCGTCCGGTGACACGCCGTCGTTTGTCTGGCACAATCGGGACGTCAACGGGACGTTGTGCGATGCAGTTGTTCCAAAGAAAGTCGTAAAATCATTCCCTGAGTTGTTCGTCAATGGCAACAATGGAATCCTGAAAAAGCCAAAATTTCGTGCGGTCAGTACGGATATTGCGAAACTGGATTGGAGCATGTTGGATACTTCGCGATCGATGTCGCGAACGCTCAATGGTGCAAAAGAAATGGTTCGCGGGTGGTTCATTGACGAGTAGGATTTACTGTGGAATATCTTTATCAAGGAACAGACAGAATGAGTTTTAGAAATCTGTTTATCGTTTTCGTTTTGATTTGCGGAGTTGCAACATCGGCAATTGCAGACGAACCCAAGTTTGCAATCGCCATTCATGGCGGCGCTGGTGCTTCCAAGGCTTCTGTTGGCGCGGCGAAAGTTGCGGCGCA
>CAYUNP010000257.1:0-2301 GCA_964446085.1 uncultured Pirellulaceae bacterium | reverse complement strand
ATCAAGAATCCAATCATGGCGGCTCGCCGTGTCATGACAGACACGCGACACGTTTTGCTTGCCGCTGCCGGTGCCGAAGCGTTCGCGGATTCGCTCGGTTCAGAAATCCAGCGAGTCGAAAACTCATATTTCACGACGCCCAAACGCGCCAAGCAACTGGAACGTATGAAGAAGAAAAAAGCCGCGAAAGGCAGCTCTTCTCGCACCGAATATTCTTCGCCCAAAACGGACTACATGGGAACCGTCGGGTGTGTGGCTCTCGATTCGCACGGCAACCTCGCTGCGGGAACTTCGACTGGAGGACTCTCCAACAAGAAATTCGGTCGTGTCGGTGACAGTCCCATCGTGGGAGCCGGAACGTATGCTGACAATCGAACGTGTGCCGTTTCTGGTACCGGAATCGGAGAGCAATACATTCGCAACGCAGTCGCCTATAACATCGCGGCTCAGATGCAGTACGCCAAATCGACATTGGCGGATGCGCTGAAGGACAACCTCGAAAACCGTCTCGATGACAACGACGGCGGCCTGATCGCAGTCGACAAAGACGGCAACATCGCAACTGGAACCAACACCGGTGGAATGCTGCGAGGGGTTGCTGACGGCAGCGGACGATTCGAGGTATCCTGGTAGTCTTTGTGAGATGGATCGATCGGAGTGAGTCGGTTTCTGGATTAGAGACAGTTTCTGTTATACTGAAGCCGATTCATATTCGCGTCCATTTCCAATTCCAGTTTCACATTGAGCAGTAAGCATCCTTCGGAACCAAAGATCCCCAAAGCAGTCGTCGCGCGGCTGAGTCTGTACTTGCGCGAATTGCAACAACTTCTGCGTGAAGACATCAAAACGATCAGCTCGACCAAACTCGGTCGCAGGTTGGGTTTCACAGCATCACAGGTCCGCAAGGACTTTGCCTATTTTGGGCAGTTTGGCTATCCGGGAATTGGCTATCGGTGCAGCGAGTTGGTGGCCAAGATCCGATCCATCCTCGGCACCGATCGCACCTGGCCCGTTGTGTTGGTGGGATGCGGAAACCTTGGGCAGGCACTGTTGGGCTACCGCGGCTTTTCGACGCAGGGGTTCGAAGTCGTTGCCGCAGTTGATGTCGACGAGTCGCTGGTCGGAACAACGATTCAGGGGCTGAAGATTGAGAACCTTGCCGGGCTTGCCGGGATCGTTCAGCAGAAAAGTGTACGGGTGGCGATACTGGCAGTGCCAGCAAAAGCGGCCGAATCCGCGGTCGAGGCGATTCTCGATGCTGGCATCAGCGGGATACTCAATTTCGCGCCAGTAACGCTGTCGTTGCCGAAAAACGTTGGCCTTGTCGAAGTTGATCTGGCCAGAGAGCTGGAACAGCTTGCGTTTTCGGTTTTACAGAACGGTCAATGAACCAAATATTTGCTCTGCTTTAAGCATTGCAAAAATCATCGGTTGTTGACTACACTGGACGCCGGTTAATAACCAAATGGTGCCGTCCGTTGCGAGTCCGCAAATCCGGCTTTTGTTGATTTCGTCGCAGTCGCGACACAAACGCCAAAAAGAGGAGAGACTCGTGGCAAGCGTAGATAAACAGGTTGAACGACTACCTTACAAAGTCAAAGACATTTCACTCGCTGAATTCGGTCGCAAAGAGATCGATCTGGCTGAAAACGAGATGCCAGGTTTGATGGCACTCCGTGAAAAGTATGGAAAGACCAAGCCACTTACTGGTGCTCGCATCGCTGGCTGTCTTCACATGACGATTCAGACTGCTGTTCTGATCGAAACTCTGGTTGAACTCGGTGCCGAAGTAACCTGGTCCAGCTGTAACATCTTCAGTACTCAGGATCATGCTGCTGCTGCAATCGCTGCTGCAGGTATCCCGGTTTACGCCTGGAAGGGTGAGACCGACGAAGAGTTCGAATGGTGCATTGAGCAAACTTTGTTCTTCCCATCCGGTGAGCCTTTGAACATGATCCTGGATGATGGTGGCGATTTGACTGCCATGGTTCACGAGAAGTTTCCAGAGATGTTGTCAAAAGTCCATGGAATCAGCGAAGAGACGACTGCTGGTGTTCATCGCCTCGACGCGATGGTCAAAGCAGCAACACTCAAAGTTCCCGCCATCAACATCAATGACAGCGCGACAAAAAGCAAGTTCGACAACCTCTACGGATGTCGTGAATCACTTGCTGATGGTGTCAAGCGTGCGACAGATGTCATGCTGGCTGGAAAAGTTGCCGTTGTTTGCGGTTACGGCGATGTTGGCAAAGGTTGTGCTCACAGTCTTCGCAGCTACGGTTGCCGCGTGATCGTAACTGA
>CAYUNP010000256.1:0-6800 GCA_964446085.1 uncultured Pirellulaceae bacterium | reverse complement strand
CGGCATTGATGCATTCAATGCCGCCGCTTTTTTGCGTCCCGCCTTTCCACGTTTCTATTTTTTATCGGCATTGCCCTTTTTAATTTTTGAAGCCAGCACCGACGGAATCTCAAAAACACCGTCCGGCATTTCGATATCGACCTCGTAGAGTTTCGTCGTGTAATTCCATACTTCCTGGTCGTAAGCGACGGTTTGCCGCTGGGAAACCATCTGTTGCCCAACCAATTGATAGTCAAAATAGTCACGGACAACTTCCCTTTTACGACCATTGAATTCTTCGTCGCAAATTCGCCTCAGGACCAAACCACTTTCAACATCGTAGAATTTTTTGATCTCAGTCCCGTCGTGGTCAATCAACAACAGTTTAAAGGCAGCTTTTCCATTAACTTCCTCCCGACCAACACAGGTGGCGGACTTGAACCGCTTGTCTTTTGCCTCGCCAGATTTCACTGACGTTCTCCGCCGCAAGTACTCCTGAAGTTCATCGCCATGCATTTCACGAACGGATCCGTCAATGACATGCCAGCCCGCACCAGATCGCTTTCCATCCTCGGTAAGCGTCCCGTCAGAAACAACGCCGCGCTCCAAAACCGTTCCGTTGCTGTACGTGAATCTTGCGAAGAACTTCCCCTTGGCTTTATAGTATTCGTAGGTGTAGTCTTCGCCCTGACCGGATACTCCTTCTGAAACAAAATGGGAGTTTGAAATACTCCCGAGCACTTCATAGCCACCGCCTGCAAGAATCGCCGCTTCCAGGATCGACTCGGCATCGGGCAACTTTTCGGTCGATTGATTTTTCGACTCCGCAATCGGCTCGGACGAAGAAGAATCCTGGGGCACCAGCCCGTTGTCCAAAAATCCAACAACAAAAAACAACCAGACAACAACCGTCAATTTCATGGCTCATCCCCGTGAAGTGATCATGTTCGACGTTTCACCCATCGAACACCCAGGACAAATGCTATTGATGAACTCTGAAGCTAACGGGCATTTGCAGCGTCGTCAAATTGCATGCGAAATTCCACAAACGCCCACTACTCAGGATGGTGTAACATGAAGACTTGGCAGAGCAATTTTCCTGAACCACAAGTGCTATATATGAAACTGGCATATCTTCTCCTGACGATTTCAATCGCTCTGGCCACGAGTTCTTTGCTGGCCCAGGAAGCCCAACACGATTCCGGCAAGGCAACTTCCCAGTTTGACGTTCATCCCGAACTCGACGTCACTCTCTTTGCCGCCGAACCCTTCCTCGCCAATCCGACCAACATCGACATTGACCACCTTGGTCGAGTCTGGGTTTGCGAAGTTATCAACTACCGCCAAAAAATTGCCAACGGCGACATTCCGGAACGAAGCGATGGCGACCGAATCCTGATCGTCGAAGACACCGATGGCGATGGAGCGGCCGATAAAACAGGCGTCTTCTATCAGGGGCGTGATATCGACTCTGCTCACGGCATTTGCGTTTTGGGAAATCGGGTCATCGTTTCAGCCAACGATTCCGTGTTCTATCTGATCGACGACGACGGCGATCTCAAAGCCGATCGCAAAGAACTGCTGTTCACCGGTATCGGTGGCACGCAACACGATCATGGGATTCATGCGTTTGTCTTTGGTCCTGACGGCAAACTGTACTTTAACTTTGGTAATGAAGGAAAACAGATCTGCGACGCAGACGGCAAACCGATCACTGATCGCGCCGGAAACGTCGTCAGCAGCTCGACTCGTCCCTACCAACAGGGCATGGTGTTTCGCTGCAACCTGGACGGAAGCGATTTCGAAACGCTGGCGTGGAACTTCCGTAACAACTGGGAAGTTTGCATTGATTCCTTCGGTACGCTGTGGCAATCCGACAACGACGACGACGGAAATCGAGCGACACGAATCAACTACGTGATGCCGTTTGGCAACTATGGCTATCGCGACGAAACCGACCGTAGTGGTTGGCGAGCAGACAGAACGGGGATGCACACCGAAGTGCCGCTAAAGCACTGGCATCTGAACGATCCTGGCGTCGTGCCAAACGTCTTGCAAACCGGAGCGGGATCACCGACTGGAATTTGCCTCTACGAAGGTGATGCTTTGCCAAAAGTATTCCGAAACCAAATGATTCACTGTGATGCTGGTCCAAATATCGTTCGCAGCTATCCGGTTGAAAACGATGGGGCAGGGTACAAGGCAACCACCGTCAGCATGGTGGATGGCGCGACAAAGAATCAATGGTTTCGTCCTTCCGATGTTTGCGTTGCTCCTGACGGTTCGTTGATCATCGCTGACTGGTACGATGCCGGCGTTGGTGGTCATCGAATGCGCGATATCGAGCGAGGGCGATTGTTTCGCGTGACGGCAAAGGGCTCCTCGCCAGGCTACTCCTGCAAGGAAGAGCTGACGGTGGACAATGCCATCGACTGGTTGAAGAGCCCCAATCAAGCAAGGAGATATCTTGCCTGGTCCATGATTCAGCGTACCAAACCACCGAAAGCAATCGAAACGCTTTGGCAAACCTGGCAGAGCGACCCGAACCCCAGATTCCGATCCAGAGCCATGTGGCTGCTGGGGACAGTTACTGAATCAAAAGAGAAACTTGAATCGATCATTGACGCGGGTCTCTCTGATTCGGATCCGAATATCCGCGTTGCAACTTTGCGATTCTGTCGCCGCTATCGATCGATTCTCGATTTCAATTCAGTACAGAAAAAATTCAATCTTCAGGACCCCGATCCTCAGGTTCGTCGTGAAATCGCTGTGGGATTGCGTGAGATACAGCCCGCCAACCTCGCTGAACAATGGATTGAACTGGCCAAACTTCACGATGGCTCTGACCGCTGGTATCTGGAGTCGCTTGGTCTGGCGGCAGAAGGTCACTGGGAACAATGCCTCAACTTGCTGGCGAAAGCGAAATCAGCAGAACAGATCGGCGTGGCTGCCTTTCGCGACCTTGTTTGGCGTTCACGAGGTAAGCAAACGTCTGCGATGTTGGCTGACCTCATGGACGACAGGGATATTTCGGCAAACGAAACCTTACGCTACTTCCGCGCTTTCGACTTTGTCAAATCACTCGGCGGCAAGGAATTTGAACTCGCTGTAGAAACAGTTCTTCGAGATCTTGCATTTGCAAAGCGGAATCCAGACGCAAAGTCACGAGTCATCTTTCGCGAATCAACCAATCGAATCCGTGTGGGTTCACTTACTCCCGAACAGGTTGCCCGGGTCGATCAAATCATGGCGACCTCTGAAGATCGTGACTTCGTCGACCTGGCGTTCAAGTTTGGCAATGAAGAGCGTGACAAAAAGTTGTTGCGGCTGGCGTTGGAGAATTCGGACAACGAAATCGGTGCCGAAGCGATGGCAACGCTCATGAAACGCCGAAAGCTCGGCCAGGTTCAATACGCCATTCAACTTGGCGACGAAGAACAATTCGCGAAGTACGTTAACGCGCTTGTGCGCTGTGGACGAAAACAGGGCGGCCACGTTCTGGCTGGCTACATGGATCGCAAAGAGAATCCCATGGAACGTCGAATCGTTGCTGTTCGTGCGCTC
Organism: uncultured Pirellulaceae bacterium; assembly: GCA_964446085.1. GTDB lineage: Bacteria > Planctomycetota > Planctomycetia > Pirellulales > Pirellulaceae > Mariniblastus. The sequence continues at coordinate 3,257 of CAYUNP010000256.1, read as the reverse complement.
GGAAAAACGAACTCGGGGGCGGGTGATCTTTTGTGGCGAGTCAAAAACAAAAAGTACGATTCGGACCTTGAGCCCGTCATTGCAGCAACTTTGCACAGTGTTCCATGGGGATACATTCGCGACGCGACAGCAAAGCACTTTCCGTTACCGCCATCAAAAGATTCCAAACCAATGCCGGCCATTTCCGAGCTGTCGAAGCGGACGGGAAATATCAAAAATGGAGCGGTCGTATTCGCCGGCACGGGCACCTGTGCCAAATGCCACATCGTCAATGGCAAGGGTGACGACATCGGTCCTGACTTGAGCGAGATTGGCAGCAAGCTTTCGCGCGAAGCCATGTTTGAGTCGATTCTGTTTCCTTCGGCCGGGATTAGTCACAACTATGAAAACTGGCTGGTTGCAAAAGACGACGGAGAAATGGTTTCCGGTTTGTTGCTCACCAAAACCGACGCGATGACAACCATCAAGGACACCAACGGTATCGTTCACGAAATCAAGGCCGACGAAATCGAAGAACAGAAACGGCTAAAGCTTTCGGTGATGCCTGCGGATTTGGTCAAGGAGTTCAGCGAACAGGACCTGGTCGATCTCGTTGACTACCTGATGGCACTGAAGAAAAAATAGCTGGCATCGGCTTCCAGCTTGTGAATACATAGTTGCGATGCCACGCGATTTCGCAAGCGTGCTCACGCAAAAGTGACCATGCACCCACCGATCCAACCCGGTCTGCCGTTACGAATTCTGGATATTGTTCTTCGATCGCTGGGGGATCAGAATTCCGCGGAACGCACCGCCGTGGTTGATATTCCGCACCACACAATCAGGTAGTTCGGACAATCCAATTCGCCCACGCACTTCGATATTCAGCCGTCGATTTCGAACCGTCGCAAAGATATCCGGCGACTCAAAAACACATGTCCCTGCAAACCAGGTCGCTCGCTGAAAGAACTCCTTCATTTCTTCGATGAACTTTTCCGAATCTTCGTGCACTTCGACACTGCAACCACCACTTTCGCCACGAAGCATAAATTCGACTTGCGAGAATGCAAATTCGGAAACTGATTCGTCGCTCTGCCACTCGTATTCCCAACGGTCAGCGAAGGCAAGGTTTTCGTCGTAGTCGCCATGACAATCACCGGTCAAACGACAAACTGGTGGATCATCCAGTTTCAAATGCTCATTCAAAACTGCCCAGCAGACGTTTCCTTCGGATAACTCCTGTAAAGAAAGCGCTGGCGGACTGTTGATATTTTCCACGACAAAAGTTTCACGCAACACCGACGCTGAAACCTTGTCATGGACTTCATTGCAAAACTTGATCCACTGCCGAACTGAATGAGGATAGTTCCTGGCGACGGAATCCCCCGCTTCGCTACTCGACGCTTGCAGCAAATCCAACTCACACCCATACCAGGCGTTAACGATCGCAAGAATTGCATTCCAACGAGACTCCCAATCATCGTCGATTCGATTCAGGCAGGGCTCATAGAGATGTTTCCGGGTCATTTGCCTGACTCTAAATCAACGCTTCAGGAATCGGAGCATCATTGACCTGCGCCAACGGCTTCTCTCCCTTGAGGCAGTTGATCAAGTTCTGCGTCGCCATCATCGCCTGGCGTTCAACCGACTCGTAAGTCCGCGATCCGATGTGCGGAGTGATCACACAGTTTGGCGCTTTGAGCAACGGATGATCCGCCGGCGGTGGCTCCTGATCAAGCACATCGGTTCCGTAGCCGCCGACTTGTCCTGACTCGAGCGCCGCGACCATGTCTGCTGTGTTGACCAACTCACCTCGAGCACAGTTGAGAATCATGACTCCCTTTTTCATCGTCGCCATCGAAGCGGCGTTGATCATGTTCTCCGTTTCCGGATTCAGGTTCGTGTGCAACGAAACGATATCGCAAGTTGTGAAGATGTCTTCGATTTTGTCTGCCTTTTCGATTTCGTGTTCCTTGGCAAACTCCTCCGGCCAATACAGATCAAAACCCATCACAGGCATGGCGAAAGCTCTGGCTCGGGTGGCGACTTCTTTTCCGATTCGACCCAGACCGACGATGCCGATCTTCTTTCCCATCAGCTCGTTGCCCGTCAGCCGTTTCCAGTTCCCTTCGCGAACGTAGTTCACTTCTTCAACGAACTTTCGCGACAGGCTCAGCATCAAAGCAAAGTTGTGTTCCGAAACTGTCGTGTGGTTCACGCCCGGACAAAACGTGAGCGGAATGCCTTTCTCAGTCGCGTACTTGACGTCGATCTTGTCTACGCCAATACCGTATTTTGAAATGATCTTCAGCCGCGGCAGGCTCTTGTCGATCACGGCTTGGGTAATCATGTCGTCGCCGCAAAGAAAAGCGTCGAAATCGCCAGCAAGTTCCAGCATTTTCTCTTCGCTCAACGGTCCGCGTTCGCGATGAATTTCTGCTCCTGTACTGTCGAGAAGCTCGTGATGTGGGCCGGGGGTGTCCTGGTAGGAAGTCGTCGTAAGAAGGATTCGTGTCATCAAATTGTTCAAATATATGTGTCTGTTAAAGGGTTCCAAACGACAAGTTTAAGTTAACACCATCAATTGACGAGCCTACAATCTGGAATCCCGCCGATTTATTATTTTTCCTCTTTCCGAACACGTAATCCACATGAACGTTGCCCAAATTATCGAAGCCAAACGAGACGGCAAGGAACTTGACGCCGCTTCGATCGAACAACTCATTTCAGGCTATTCAGATGGCTCTGTTGCAGATTACCAAATGTCCGCCTTCGCGATGGCGGTCTATTTCCAGTCAATGACCGAAGCTGAAATCATGGCCCTCACCAAAGCCATGATCGATTCTGGTGAGCGACTGTCGTGGAGTTCTGCCAAGCCTTCGGTCGACAAACATTCAACGGGTGGTGTCGGAGACAAGATATCGATTGTGCTGGCTCCCATGTTGGCGTGTTGCGACGTGGAAGTGCCGATGATCTCCGGACGTGGTCTGGGCTCCACTGGAGGAACGCTGGACAAACTGGAATCGATCGACGGCTATCGCACAGAGCTCTCTGGCGACGAATTTCGCAGTGTCGTGAACTGGTGCGGTTGCAGCATCACAAGTGCCAGCACGAAACTTGCTCCAGCGGATCGCAAACTCTATGCATTGCGAGACGTGACGGCGACTGTCCCTTCGATCCCGTTGATCGTCAGTAGCATCCTGAGCAAGAAGATCGCCGCTGGCGTTGATGCTCTTGTCCTGGATGTGAAATGGGGCAGCGGTGCGTTTATGAAAACG
>CAYUNP010000255.1:0-6840 GCA_964446085.1 uncultured Pirellulaceae bacterium | reverse complement strand
ACTTTCCCGTCAGTGTATTTGTGAAAAGAAAAAGCCAGGTCACCCGTTCCAGTGCAAACGTCCAGAATCGGATCGTCGCGATTGGGAGCCAGTTTCTTGACCGCGCGCCACCGCCAGTAACGATCGACGTTCATCGAAAGAAGATGATTCATGCGATCGTACTTTGGCGCAATCTCGCCAAACATGTCTCGGACGCGCTCGTTGGATTTGTCGACTGGCATAGTTGGAGGGTTGAAGGTTTAGTGTGCAGGTCGGGGTACTGCGGCGAGACGCCGCAGCCACAAAAAAAGCCACGCTCAGTGTACCGACCGAATCTGGAAGGCACAGCTTAACGTGGCTCAATGCGAAATCTGTCAATTCCTGATCAGGAAAGGACAGTTTTGGCTCAAATGTTGAATCGGCACTCACGGTGCCAGGGACTTAACTGCCTCAGCAAGATCCGCTTCGCGACCCAGAACCCGATGCAAACTGGGGTGATCGCGTTGACGACCCAAAACCGCCGTCAGGAGTGTAGGGTGAACCGCTTTGTGAAGCCTTCGCCTGTTCGAGCTGCGACGAATAGTCCAGGGTGGATGGCGGGAAAGTTGGACTGGATGCAATTCCGCCGCTACCGGCTGAGCAACCGGACATGCTCAGCGAGAGACTCGCGACAGCAAAAAACAAAAGGCAAGACTTGGCAATTTTTAACATGGCACTTCCGTGTGTTCTGTTGATTCGTGACATTGGATGCTCCTTACGATTAGTGGCTACCAATGGTTCAACACAGTTTGCAACTGTGCCCTCCTGAGACTCCTCAATCAGCCGATTCCTTACCAAATCATTTGTTTGAGTCCATATCGCCCGCAAGGTTTACCAGGCTTTCGTGGTTAAGACTACAGAAACTCATGCAATCGGAACTGCAGAGAAAACAATTTGAACAATTTGACCAATTTGGTTAACGCTGAGAGCCGAGGAAAAGTGACAGACTCAACGGCATGTAGAAATTACATTCCTACTGCCGACATCGGCGACGCGAAACTTTTCGGAATCTGACACCAACGTGAATTCCTTTGAAAATGCTGATTGTGAAGGCAGCCGACGGATTGCGAACGTCACGGCGCGTCCCCGACATCCAGAGCGCTCGCGAAGCATCGGCAATCTCTGTTTTGAATTTTATGGAGTGTGAAAAATTTACATTCGATCGCCGTCGGCATCGGCTCGCGCAACTTCACCGGCTTTCACGACCACGGGAATACGTTTGATGATGCTGGTCGTGAAAGCGCCGTTGTCTTCCTGGCCAGGAATCTTGAGCGGTTGGGGATCGCCAGAGATTAACACTTCGTATTCCCCAGGGGGAACACCACGGATTTCAAAAGTTTTCCCTCCATCAAGAATTTCACCGTCGTAGGTCACGTCACCGATTTGAATCTGCGGACTTGCATACCGGCTAGCCTCCACATCGATCGAACCACGAACCGTTCCGCTTTGATCCGCACGGATTGTCAGGGATTGCCGTTCTGCTCTGGTGAGTTTTTCAATGCCTGGTTTTCGAGCTCGCACCACGGTGTCACTCCACAGGACAAGTTCAATATCTTCTACGGATTGAACGTTCGAGAAAGAGAACTTTCCTTCCGCGTCGGTCGTTGTTTCGAGGAATTGCATGACGCGGTTGTCTTCTGCAATCTGTCCGTTAAAGATCATTGTCCAATTGTAGGGAAACTGATTCCGGTCTCTGGCGTGGCGATTTATTTTCGGATCGCGTTCGGCTCTTTCGTCGGAACAAATCAAGCGGACTTCGACGCCGGCGATGCCTTTGTCCAATGCGTCGACGATCCGTCCCGAGATCGCCTGAACCGTTTCCGGATCAATCTTCTCCAGCTTGAATGTCGGAGCCCTGGCAATGCCATCGGCTTCCGCTACGAGGCGATCCACAACGTACTTTTTGTATCCTTCGGCTTCAATCGTCACTTCCAGCGGCAAGCCTTTTCGAAAACCGTCAAACTCAAATTCTCCATTGGCATTGGAAAAGAGATCGCCGCGATGCGATGCCATCGACATGCTTCCTTTCGGGGGATCATCAGCATACGTTACCCTGGACCAGGTGTAGTACGCTCGAAATTTGGAAACCGGTTTGCCCGTCTCGCCATCAACGGCTTTCCCTCGAATCAGGCCCGCGTCAGCCATCCGAACCGGATCGGCGATGGCGTCACCCGTCTCAGGGAAAGGTACGTCGTCGATCGAACTGTAGCCTTTTTTGTAGAAACGCAATGTTGCTTCGTGGGGCAAAGATTCAATCGCAAAGACTCCCTGGCTATCTGTCTTGCAATCGCCCGAGGGCTGACTTATCCATCCTGTGTTCGCGTACTTGCTGGAGCTAACGACGACATTGGACAAGGGTTGCCCTTTCTCATCGACAACTTTTCCGGTGACGCGTCGCCCCACTTTCAGCGTGACGTCGATTGAGTCCGTGCTGAGTGTTGAAGCAGCAGTATGTTGCTGCGGGACGTAACCCTTTGCCTTGAAAATTACGCGAAGTCTGTTATCGAGTTGACCAACAAACCTGTACTTGCCGAACTCGTCTGTTTCACACGTCGGTCCTCCCCGGAAATCTGCGCTTACGATGGCACCCGCAACCGGATTTCCATCCTCATCAGTAACCAACCCTGTGATCGTTCGTTCCGCAATCCGCGAGACGGAGAAATCGTGACGTTGCTCGCCGCCGCGCTCAACTTGCAGGATGACCGAAGAGACTGGCTCTTCAAAACCGTCTTTTGCGACACGCGTCTCCAGTTTTTTATTGGTCGGCAAGCTCGCGATTCGATAGTTGCCTTGCTCGTCCGTCCTGACCTGTTGATGAAATGCCCTTGCCGTGAAATCTTCATCCGCCGGTGAAACAAAAACGGTCGCTCCTGCAACTGGTTTGCCTTCTTCGTAAGTGACCTGGCCGAACAGGTCAGCGCCGGGATCGGAAAGCGAAACACTGATCTCTGTGTTGGCATCGCTAACGACGACTTCCTGTGCCTTCAGGGCAAAGCCCCTGGCCTTTACCGTCACTGCCCAATTTTCCTGAGGCAACTTTGAATAGACCGCGACTCCGGACTCGTTTGCTTTTTGCTGCCATTTGCGAAACCAGGGAGACACCTCGACAACTGCGTTCGGTATCGGCTTTCCGGTGTTCGAATCGAGGACCGTTACTTTCAGTGTCGACGTGGCACCAAGCTCGATCTGCAAATTTGAATCTCCGACTTGAGTGACCTTTCCACCCCATCGTTGCGAAGAACTCATGTCTTCCTGCTTCGCTATGATTCGGTGAACTCCATCCGGAAAGTCCGTAAAGACGAATCGTCCTTTTTGATCTGCTTTTGTCTGAGCTCGAATACTTGGGGGCGCCCAGGTACTCAGGAACACATCAGCGCCGGCCGCTGGTGAACCGTCCGGTTTGAGAACAACACCCGTGATCGCGCGTTCTGGCACAGGTTTGTCATCTTCTTTGGACACTGCGAATCCTCCAATGGATGCGATCAAGGCAGCGGCGATTGCGACCAGGGCCAAAGTGAATATCGATGCAACATGACCTCGCCGACTTGCCAGCTTGCGATCGGAATCCATGATCTGATCGACGCGTTGTTCGACCAGAGCCGTCCGAGCCATGCCCACGCCCAGAGATATTTTTTCTGTCGGACCAGAAATGCGAGACGCCATGCGAAGAAGACATTGAGCATACTCCTCGCGAGCTGCAGCTTCACCAATGACCGCATCATCGCAAGCGTATTCAGCCAGTTTCGCGAGCCGCGTTTTCAAAATCCATGACAGCGGGTGAAACCAGTACAGAGCACAGTTGATCGTGGCCAGAAAAGTAGTCAGTGCGTCGCGTCGCCCAATGTGACTGGATTCGTGAGCGATCGCCATGGCAACATCGCTTGCGCTCCATTGGCTCCAATCGGTGGGCAACAGTATTTTGGGTTTGACAATTCCGATCGTCGCCGGAACAGCAATTCGATCAGATGAAAGAACGGGATAACGGCACCGTAGCTCCGCAGGAAGCTCTATCGATGTCGCGGTTTTCACAAGCCGCAAACACTGCAACCAACCCACGAGCGTGCGAATCAACAGGACAACGGCCACGAACAGATAGACCGCCGCAAGGATCTGTACAGTGGAAAAGGAACGCACCGATTGGGAAGGCAGTGGTTGAGCGGTTGCAGTGGTGGGATTTGGGAGCGCGGCTGCTGGAATCGACGTCCTGGCTGCAGAAGAAATCGCTGCAGGTTCGATGGACTTTGGGGAAATGGATACTTCGGTTGCCAGAGCTTTCGGTTCATCAGCGGTTGAACTGGTTTGAGTCGACTCCGCTGTATTTGGCTCAGCTGGCGATCGCTGTGCCAATTCAGGCAGAGACGTCGCTGGGACCAGAAACACCAGAAGCGGCATCAGCAGCATGCTCCACAGCACATACTTCGTGATCTGATGTCGGGTCGTCACAGATCGCACGCGAGTTAGCTTTGCTCCCAACCAGACAAAGGCCGCCAACACAATTGTCTTGATCGCCACGGCAGCGAGGATGATCAAAATCACGGTTGCCATATCCAGGCTTTCAAAAATGTTCATGACTGTGATCCTTTGCGACGCGAAGATTTTTCTTTCGTTGCCTTCTTTTTGGTCCTGGCTTCTTTTTGCTCGCTCTCGATGCGGTCGGCCAGTTCGCGAAGTTTTTCGGGCGAGACGACTTCGCGATTCACCATTCCAACCAACAGGGATTCGACCGACCCTTTACAAATCCGATCGATAATTCCGCGAACTGCGTCGGCTGCGACGTTTTGCGATGGGTCAGTCGCCGAATAGAGGTAGGCTCGTCCCTCGGTACGGTGCTGCACATAGCCCTTTGCCTTGAGACGCGAAAGAATCGTGCGGATCGTTGACTCCTTCGGAGGAGCATCCAGTTTGATTTCGGCTCGAACCTGTTCGGCGGTGACCTCGGCGTGCTCCCACACGATCGCCATGACTTTGTTTTCGAGCTCGCTCAGTGGCGACTTTGCTTTTCGGGCCATCAATTGTCTCCTGATATTTGATGCTACGTTATGTAGCACTACAGATTGTAGCAGTCGAATCTGCCGAGTCAAGACATTTCTTTGATCTGGAAATTATGGCTTTCAATGGCTACCTTTGCGGCCATGAAACAGAAAGATCACGCCTTCATTGTCGACGTCGCGCTGCTGCCGTCGGCCATCAATCAGGAGCAGCTTGCCGGACAGACGGTCGTTGTCGTTGACGTTTTACGAGCCACGACGACGATCGTGAACGCAATGCACAACGGCTGCCAGCAAGTATTTCCCCAGCCCGGAATCGAACGGGCCAAAGCGCTTCACGCGACGATGTCGGAGACCTCCATTATGGGAGGCGAGCGCAACGGGCAGATTGTTGACGGCTTTCATCAGGGGAATTCGCCGCTTGAATACACCGCCGAAGCCATCTCCGGGAAGTCGCTGATCCTTGCCACGACCAATGGTACCGTTGCCATGGAGAGCTGCCGGGCTGCGGATCGAGTTCTCATTGGAGCGATGATCAATGTTTCGGCAGTCGCCAAAGAGTTGGTCAATGTGCCACGAGTGACGGTTGTATGCTCGGGAACCGATCGGCTGATCACCAGCGAAGATGTGATTTTTGCAGGATTGCTAACGGAGCGAATTCTGGAGCTTCGTGAGCCTGCGGGAGCGGAACGGACCAAGCTGACCGATCCTGCCATGATCGCGGTGCATCACTGGCGAACCCGCAAGGACGAAATCGCCTCTGGAAAAGAGCTGGCCGATTTTTTCCGTAACTGTCGAGGTGGAATCAACCTGGTTCGAATCGGACACGATGCCGACGTCGTTTTCGCGGCTCAGATCGACGTGCTTGATCGAGTACCGGAGCTGGATCTGGAAAGTTGGTCGATCAAGTAGAGCGGTAGCAACGCGATCGAAAATTATTCTGAACAGGAGGAAACAGAGGGAACGGAGACATGCATGAAAATCAATCTCTGTTGCTTCCGTTAACTCCTGTTCATCAACTGCATGTCGGCACATAGACACTTGCCACGGTAGGACCTGGAAAGCTGGTCGATTCGATAGGTGGCATAGGCTTCCAGCCTGTGGACAGCATGTCCATCGCATTGGTGGCATCGCCTTATACACATATGCCTGATCCTTGATGACGCCCTCGGCAAACAACACATGCGCCAGCATATTCACAGGCTGGAAGCCTATGCCACCTACGACTAGAATCTCCGTTTTCCCATTGCTCAAACCCAAACACTCCCGGAACCAAAATGGATATGGACTCGATCGTGTCGCTCTGCAAGCGGCGTGGCTTTCTGTTTCAATCAAGCGAAATCTATGGCGGACTGCAAGGCTTCTGGGACTACGGACCGCTCGGTGTTGAGCTCAAACGGAACGTCAAAGAAGCGTGGTGGCGCGACATGGTCTCCTGCCACGACGACATGAATACGCTCGACGGTGCGCCTTCACCTTACTCGATGGAAGGCCTCGACTGCACAATCATCATGCACCCACAAGTCTGGAAAAGTTCAGGGCACTACGATCTGTTTCATGACTTCATGGTCGACTGCCGCGAAACCAAAAAACGATACCGTCACGATCAACTCAACGGTCGCTGGGTTGAGGCCAAGGGCAAAAAGGTTTTCGTCACCTCTCCTGCCGGCGACGACGAACTGGAAGTCATGACCAAACGAGCTTTGAAATTTTTCAAGCTTCGCAACAAGAACATCGACGACCTGAAATGGGATGGCGATTCGACTTGCCTGACCGAAATCGAAGACCTGTCACAAGTCCTCGGCCCGGATGCCAAAGAGTTGGGCACGCTGAC
>CAYUNP010000254.1:0-6853 GCA_964446085.1 uncultured Pirellulaceae bacterium | reverse complement strand
ACCGGCGGCTAGCGCCTTGCCGCTCAGAGTTTGTCATCGTCACCAGAGAAACGGCTCCGCCACTCTGGAACTTGTCCTTTCGATGCCAATCTTACTGGCTCTGATTGTTGGAATCGTTTGGCTGGGCAGTTCCGTTATCGCTCAAACGGAAGTAACCATCGAAGCACGGTACCGAACCTGGTCCGAACGTGACCAGCCGACTGGCAAGGCCCTGCTTTTTCTCAAAGACGATATCGCTTCCGAGAAAGCAACCGGGAAAGTCAAAGTCAGTCCAATCTTCGACGACGCTGAACCGCCTGAATCGTCCCACGATGTGATGATCGGCTCGTGGGATCATGAAAAACTGCCTCTCAACAAAGCCCCCAACTGGAAACAATATGCCATCGCAGCCATCAATGCAAAAACGGGTTCGCTGCAAACCAGCTACGTTGACGCCAGCAACAAATTGACCAGATTCAAGAATATCGCTGGCAACATCTGGAAGACGCTCGGTGCAGATCTCATTCGTCAACTCACAAACTTGGGAGACTCTGTTTCTTCATTGCTCAAAAACGGCGAAAGCGCGGAACAGGGTGAAAAAGCCAAAGAGCAGGCGAAGATCAATCGCCAACTGGAAGCAAAAAAACAGGAGCTTCAAACCGCAGAGCAGGAACTGAAAGATCTCGACGATGACGCTTCAGAAACATTGAAGTCAGTTCTCGAGAATCGCGTCAAGAGACTCAAGGCCGAGGTAGAAAATCTCAAGTCCGACTTGAAGGAGATGGACTGATGAACAGAATCATCCAGTACACGTCGAGGCTGATTTGCATCGTGTCTGTTGCATGGTTTGGACTGATCGTGATCGGTTCAGTCGACAGCGCCAAACAGATTTCTCTCGCGAATGACAAGAACGACGACCGATTGGCAAATCTCTGTCTACTGCCTCAAGCCCTGATGCCAACCGAAGGCTATTGGTCCTTCCCTGAAACAGGTTTGTCGGTCGCACAGTTTGTTTGCGAGACTTCCGAACTCCAGGAACATCTAAATCTGTCAGGCATGACCAATGCCAAAGCAAATGCCGACTTTGATGCCAGTGAGCTTGTTGAACTTGCGGCATCGAGTGGTGCCACACGAGTCGACTCAGAATCTGGCACTCTTTGGAGTCACGAAAACCGCGACATTAAAGTTCGACTCCTCACCTCCGAGGCTTCGCCACCGATGTTGATCGGAGCTGTCGTCGCAATGAGAGACGGTGATCAATGGCAACTGGTCAGTCTTTCGCCAAAGCAAAACCAGACCACCCATCTGCTGGCAATGCCGACCGACGCCACCACCACTTGCACTCGGCGAAGTCCAGCGGGTGATCTGCAGATGGAGTTGATTACGACGAGCGAATCAAATGAGAGGCTGATTCGAAGATGGGTCGATGATGGCTGGGAAGTTCAACACACGCCCTGGGGCGACGCAGAAAGTTTCAGCTATTTGTGTGCTCGTGGTGAAGCAGTCATCTACGCATGGGCAGTCGCTTCGTCCACCGAACGCACGATCATGCTGACTTCTGCTACATCAAATTCACGCATCAACGGACAACCGGAGACAAACCAATGAAACACTTAATGGGACTTGGATTCGCTGCCCTGCTGGGCATCGTTGCCGCAGGCTTGAACTGGATCTGGATTTCAGGATTGGCACTGCCTGACGAATATGTAGCCATCAAATCGGATGTAAATTTTGGGTCGGAACTTTCAGACGAAGACCTGCGTGCCATCCCGATTCCCGGCGACAAGGAAGTGCTTCGCGAGTCGTTTATTCCGTGGAAGAACCGTGCGATTCTGTTTGGCACCAACGCCAATCGCCAATACGTGGCTGGCGATGTTGTTTTCCATCGGGACATTCTGGCTCCGGCAGAAGACTCTGGCTGGACCGTCATCGGGCCCTTCAAACTTATCAGTGTTGGCGAACGATTCAAAGAACGCGGCGGCGAAGAACTGGACTATTCGCAAACTGGCGGCAACAACGTCACGATCGCTGTCGACGCAGAGTTTGACACGAGGACGAAAAAGCTTCTGGAAGTCATCAGAAAAGATTCAGGCCGCAATCAACAACAGGCTCCCATTGTTGCCGTACAAGTCCTGCCCACGAACCAGCAGACGGAACGAATCCGTTCGGTCGAGTCCGGCAACGTTGTCTTCCAAACCGTTTCGCTGGAAGGCATCGCAAACGTTCCTCGCGTGCTACTGGCGGGAGACAGAATCCGTTTTGTAGTTCCGTCCCGTTCTATCAATTAGAGGCAGTTTCAAAACCCGAGTAGCACGACTCTCCGAGTCGTTCATGTTGTGAAATACGACTCGGAGAGTCGTGCTACTTTGAAAAGTCCGGTTTTGCAACCGACTCCAACACTCACGACCCTCAATTGTTTCCAATGAAGATCTGGTTCAACAACGTAATCGACACCGAACGAAACATGACCGAAGTCACCGGTAGCCGTGTTCGTATCGGCCGCAACCCGGACAATGACGTCGTGCTCGACAACCCGTTCATTGCTGGTGAAGCTGCCGTGCTTTACAAGCGAAACGGAAGCTGGGAACTGGTGGCACTGGGAATCAACGGAGTCAAACTCGGTGAGCGACAGCTGTACAACGGAGACCGCTGCGAAATCCGAACCAATCAGTCCATCAGCCTGTTTCCGTTTACGTTAAGCCTTGACCTTCCTCACGAAGTCGAACTCAGTCGCGAGTCGCAGCGAAAAAACCTGGACGACGCGATGTCGAATGTGATCGGACAGGTGCACCTGGAAATTCTACAACGCATGAATCTGACCGCTGATTCAGCTGGGCAACGTGACAACGACGAGTACCTGATCGAACTTGAAAAAACGATCGACACCATCGCACAGAATCGACTGTTGCGGAAAGGCAAATCTGCCCTCGTGACCCACACGGCCGGTCATGGGCTTCGTGACCACATGCTGGCTCATGCTTCCACCAGCCAGTCCAATCAGTTCCAGGAAAGCGAACGTCACTGGAGCGAAATCCTCACCATCGTTCCCGATCGCGAACAGGAACTCGACTCCACGGCTCAGTACATTGAGAGTTTGCTTGAGATCTCGTCCAGCACATCTGACAAAAAACGGATTGACGCAATTGATTCGGGTTTTTGGAACTCCTGGGACAGCGTTGGAGAACAAATGCACGGCGAATTTCGCCAGTATCTTGCGTTGCGGTATCTCAAAAAAGAAATCAAGAACATTGTGTTCGGCTACGGTCCGCTTGAAGACTTGCTGCGGCTGCCAAGCATCTCCGAAATCATGGTTGTGGATCGAGAGCACGTCTACGTCGAACGAAACGGGATGCTTGAGAATTCAGGAAAGCGTTTCATTTCTGACGAAATCATTGAAACAATCATTCAACGGATTGTGGCACGGGTCAGTCGTCGCATCGACAAATCACAACCACTTGTCGATGCAAGACTCAGTGACGGAAGTCGGGTAAACGCCGTGATTTCGCCGCTGGCAGTCAGCGGCCCGACACTCACGATTCGAAAGTTTCCCTATCGCAAGTTGCTGATTGATGACCTTGTTTCGCGCGGTGCACTGACGCGGACGGTCGCCGAATTCTTGCGAGCCATTGTGCTTGGGCGAAAGAACATTCTCATCTCTGGCGGCACAGGTACCGGAAAGACAACTTTGCTCAACTGCTTGAGCGACTTTATTCCGGATCAGGAACGCATCGTCACCGTCGAAGACACCGCCGAGCTTCAATTGGCGAAAGAACATGTCGTTCGTATGGAGACCAAAGAGGCGAACGTTGAAGGAACGGGTGAATATACGATCCGTGATCTTGTTCGCAATGCGTTGCGAATGCGACCTGATCGCATCGTCGTCGGTGAGTGTCGTGGTGCCGAAGCTCTCGACATGTTGCAAGCCATGAATACCGGACATGATGGGTCGCTAACCACGATTCACGCCAACACCGCTGCTGACGTTCTGTTGCGACTTGAAGTGCTGGTTCAGATGGCGGCGGATTTGCCGGTTTCTTCGATTCACCAACAAATTGGATCGGCGATCGACGTGATCGTGCAGCTAAAACGCCTGCGTGACGGGCGACGGGTGATCAGCCAAATTTCGGAATGCACCGGAGTCAATCCTCGCACGAAAAAGATCGAACTGCGGGACCTGTATCTGCTCGAAAGTTCATCAGAACCCATTCTTGAGCCCACCGGAAGACTGCCGACTTTTATCGGAGATCTGATCGAAGCCGGAATGTTGAATCTGGATTCCTTCTACCATTCTCAAGCCAACGAGGTGCTTTCATGATTCCGATTGTCACTTCAGCCATCATGCTTTGCGCCGGAGTTGTTGCAGCCCGGTCCGTCGGCGGAGTCTGGGATGCGCTTTCAAAAAAATACCTGGCCAGTTACGGACCCGTCCTCGCGTCTCTATCGATCAGCCCGGGAAACTCTCAATCCCTGCTTCGTTGGTGGGGCGCCAGTATCGCGGCAAGCTTCATCGTTCTCACGTTTGGGTTTGGCATGCTTCCAATTGCGTTGGCAGTTGTCTTACTGCTGTTGATTGCTCCACATTGGGTTCTGCAATTCCTGATCGCGAGACGGCGAAGGCTACTGCGAGATCAGCTGGTCGGCGGAACTACGTCGCTTGCCAATGCATGTCGCGCGGGGCTGTCGCTCGCCCAGGGCCTGGAGACGATCAGCCAGGAAGTGCCAAGTCCCCTTTCACGTGAACTTCAACAAATCGTCAGCGAATACCAGCACGGACGATCGCTGACAGAGGCGATCACCACGACCAAAGAGCGGCTTCGGATCGACAGTTTCACACTATTTGCTTCCGCACTGTGCGTGAGTCTTGGTCGTGGAGGCCGAATCACAGAGTCACTTGAACAAATCGGCACAACATTACAGGAGAACCAACGCGTCGAAAGAAAACTCGAATCGGAGACGGCCAGTGGACGAAAAGTCGTCGTGCTGCTGGCTCTGTTTCCGTTTGTTTTCCTCGCAGGCTTTTTTGTGATTCATCCCGAAGGAACGTCGCTGGTTTTTCAGTCATTGATCGGGCAACTCATTTTACTGATGGTGATTGCGTTGGTTGTGGCCAGTGTCTGGTGGAGCAATCGCATACTTTCAATTGAGCTGTAGAAGAGATCAACTTGCCGCCGCGAAGGTGGCTTGACAAACCAATAAACCAAACCTGAAACATCGCAAATGTCAGCACTTCAACCCATCGCTCTGTTACTGGCTTCGGTCGCCGTGGGCGGCAGCGTCGGTTTCGCGACATGGATCACCAGCCGTATTATTCTGCGGAAGCGAACAGTCCATGAAACCTTTGAACAGGCTCGCCGCGCAGAGCTTCGAGAATCCTGTGGAACCTATCGGAACTTTGAACCTTTGGTTGATGAGCTTCGCGTGCTATTCCCATCAAACGAATCGAACCACCAACTGGCTCACCACCTCAAGCTTGGTGACGGATCATCGCCATGGAAGCCTGACGAGTTCATGGCCACCAAAACCATTGAGTCGTTGCTCGTCGGTGGATCGATCTTTGCATTCATTTTGCTTTTGGGAATGCCGATCATGGCTCTGGTTCTGGGCGGCATCACAGGGTTGATGTACCCGACGCTCGCTCGCGGCTCGGTGATCAGCAACGCCCGGTCCCGCCTGAAACAGATCAAACTCAGATTGCCTTTCGCGATCGACCAAATCTCACTCATGATGGAAGCCGGAGCTGGTTTCGAAGATAGCCTTCGCACCGTCGTCGACGACAATCGCGAACATCCGCTAGGCGTTGAGTTTTCCGAAGTCGTCCGACAGATGTCCCTGGGACGGCCACGCAGCGATGCGCTCAAAGGTTTCCGCGACCGACTGGCAGATGAAGACGTTGCAGAAATCGTGTTCGCGATCATCAAGGGTGAAGAGCTTGGGACTCCGCTGAGCAACATTCTTCGCGAACAAGCCAATCAGATGCGTATCAAACGTTCGCAATGGGGCGAGAAAGCCGCTTCTGAAGCCGAAGTCCAGATGGTCTTTCCAGGGATGATCACCATGGTGGCTTGCTTGCTGGTCATCGTGGCTCCAATTCTTCTTCCAGTCGTCATCACGCTGCTGGAAGGTTAATCCTTCGTCCTCAAGTTCCACTACCTAAAAACCTGTCATCATCAAACCGAGGTACACGCAATGCCTGCTTGCATCACAATCCAGTCCGGAATCGCCGCCGGAACTTCGCATATGATCGATGGTCGCGTCGCGAGAGTCGGGAGCGACCCTCAATCCGATGTTTGCTTGCCGACGGCAGACGTTCCCGAGCATGCACTGACGCTTGAGTTTCGGGAAGACGGATGTCTGGTCTACAACCGCTGTCGGGACAACATCTACATTGGAGCACTGTCCGTTTCGCCAGAACAGGTTGTCCACTGGCCGGAGACTGACATTCTTCAGTTGGGTGGGCAGACTGAGTTGCTGCTGGACATGAACGTTGACTCCCTGCCTAATGGAGCGACCAATTTTTCGGAAGAAGAATTCGATTCAGATTCTGCGTTCCAACAAGACGAAGCGACTGAACCGAATGCTGATGCCGCAGACGAAGAGTCAAAAACTGGAAGTGCCACATTGATGATGCAACTGGGTGTTACAGTAGTGTGTCTGGTTGCCGGCGCTCTGCTGTTGCTACGGGATCAGAATCGGGTTTCAGGCTCCGTTGCGGGACCAGAATTTTCGGAAGTCATTTCGGCGGGCATGGGAAGTAATGCAGTCGCGCCGGAGTTGATACAACGAATTCAGTATGCAGAGGCGCAGCGAGTTCGGGGTCGAAAGAAGGTTGCGGCAACAAAGTTCCAACGTATCCGCGACGACCTTGTCGCCAGAA
>CAYUNP010000253.1:0-6863 GCA_964446085.1 uncultured Pirellulaceae bacterium | reverse complement strand
CAATACGTTCGCATGGGACAAAACCTGTACGAGCATTCGACTGTTTTCCGTGACAGCCTCGATCAGTGTGCTGAAATTCTCCAGCCACTTCTGGGACGCGACCTTCGCGAAGTCCTATTCCCGGCTGTGGGCGACGAAGAAGCCACACAGGAAATCCTCAAAAACACTCAGTTCACTCAACCAGCACTGTTCGCACTTGGCTACTCGCTGGCCAAAGTCTGGATCGGCTGGGGCGTCGAGCCCGCGGCACTGATGGGACACTCGATCGGCGAATTTGCCGCCGCTTGCACTGCTGGCGTGTTCGAACTCGAAGACGGATTGAAAATGATCGCCAAGCGTGGTGCCATGATGCAGGCTCTGCCCGGCGGAAGCATGATGAGCGTTCGCTTGCCAGGTGCGGAAGTCGAACCAATGCTATGGGGCGACATGGCCATCGGATCCTACAACGGCCCGAGTCTTTGCGTTGTTGCCGGACCAGACGATCAAGTCGCCGTACTGCAAAAACAACTTGAGGCCAAAGAAGTCGTTTGTCGACACTTGCACACATCGCACGCCTTTCATTCTCCCATGATG
This sequence comes from uncultured Pirellulaceae bacterium, assembly GCA_964446085.1. Classification (GTDB taxonomy): domain Bacteria; phylum Planctomycetota; class Planctomycetia; order Pirellulales; family Pirellulaceae; genus Mariniblastus. The sequence continues at coordinate 6,290 of CAYUNP010000253.1, read as the reverse complement.
AAAGAGATCGTCGAACCATTCGCAGAGTTTGTCGGGCAGTTTGAACTTTCTCCGCCACGCATTCCCATCCTCTCAACCGTGACCGGCCATTGGATGACCGACGAACAGGCCACCGACCCGAACTACTGGGCGGATCATTTGCGAAAGCCAGTTCGCTTTTCCGAAGCAGTCACCCAGATGTGGAGTGCCGACGACGAAACCGGCGACCCAACGCGAATCCTGATCGAACTTGGCCCGCGACGAACACTCGCGACGCTTTCAAAACAGCACGCCGCTGATCCGAAAGAACAGATTTCGATCCCAACACTCGGCAACAACGCAGACGACAACGCGGAATGGCACAGCATGATGAATGCCGTCGCGATGCTCTGGCTGGCGGGTGCAACGATTCAATGGGACAGCCTGACAAGTGATGGAAAACCACGCACAAAATCTCCGCACATTGGCCTGCCAACCTACGCCTTCCAGCGAAAGCGATACTTCGTTGAACCGGGCAACATTTCCTCCGTCGCTGCGGCGCCAACGACCGTAGCCGTTACCGAACAACCAACCTCTTCAAAACTGGAGACCCAACCGATGAGTCGAATCCCAAACATTGTTTCCGCGATTAAAGATGTGTTTGAGAACACTTCTGGTTTTGACCTCAATGAGTTCGACGGCGACACAACATTTTTTGAAATGGGTCTCGACTCGCTTGTCCTCACACAGACGGCCACGGCTTTGAAGAAGGAAATGGACTTCGAAGTTACGTTTCGACAGCTTCTGGAAGACACGCCGACCGTTGATTCTCTGGCAGAATTCCTCGATGGCAATCTTCCAACTGAAAAGTACGCTGCAACCCAGGCTGTGGCAGCTGTCCAAAGCCCAGTGTCTGCTCCAGCACCGGCACCAATCGCAGAAACAGCCAGCCAGGCGGTTGAACCAGTCGTCGCGCCAGCTCCAGCGGCACAGCCGGCGCCAGTCGTTAATCAAACGCAACCCGTTCAACTGCCAGCCATGCCACAGATTGCAGGCTCGACAGCAGAAGCAATCGTGCAGAATCAACTTCAAATTATGGCAGCACAGTTGCAGCTCCTTGGAGGGAACGTTGCGGCTTTTAACCAACCGGTTGCGGCAGCCCAGCAAGTAGCGTCTTCTACTACTGTCCCGGAACCGGTCAGCCCACCAACAGCAAAAGTTTGCAATCCCGTCGCGAAAAAAGCCGATCCAACCGACGGCAAGAAAGCCAAACGGTTTTCGACGGTGAAACTCAACGACGGTACGCTTGACGAATCTCAACAGGAGGCTCTCGACGAGATCATTCGTGCCAACAATGAAAAGATGCCCAACAGCAAGGCATACGCACAGCAACATCGTGCCTACATGGCCGATCCGCGAACCGTGTCCGGTTTCCGACCGAACATGAAAGAAATGACACATCCGATCGTCGTCGAAAGATCGAAGGGCGTTTTGCTTTGGGACATCGACGGCAACGAATATGTCGACTTCACTTGCGGTTTCGGCTCCAACCTGCTTGGCCATTCACATGACATCACCATCAAAGCCATTACAGATCAGGTTCAAAAAGACTACGCAATCGGCCCGCAAAGTCCGCTCGCGGGCGAAGTCGCAAAACTGTTCTGCGACATTACGGGTAACGAGAGAATGGCGTTCTCGAATACAGGATCAGAAGCGGTTCTTGGCTGCACGCGATTGGCTCGCAACGCAACGGGCCGCGACTTGATCGTCATGTTCAACGGCGACTATCACGGAATTCTCGACGAAGTCATCGCCCGCGGAAGCAAGAAACTCAAAAGCTTCCCGGCGGCGACAGGAATCCCAAAAGGTCACGTCAACAACACGCTGATCCTGGACTATGGAACTCAGGAGTCACTCGACATCATTCGTGAACGCATGGATGAAATCGCTGCGGTCCTTGTTGAACCCGTGCAGAGTCGCATGCCGGAACTACAACCGAAAGAATTCCTGCTCGAATTGCGAGCGATGACGGAGAACGAGCCGACATGTCTGATCTTCGACGAAGTCATCTCCGGATTGCGAATCGGACTTGGCGGCGCTCAGGAATACTTTGGCATCAAGGCCGACCTCGCCAGTTACGGAAAGATCGTCGGTGGTGGCATGCCGATTGGCATCGTCGCTGGTAAAGCTCAATACATGGACGGTCTCGATGGCGGCTACTGGGAATTCGGAGACGACAGCCGTCCCGAAGCAGGCATGACCTACTTTGCTGGAACCTTCGTCCGTCACCCACTAACGCTCGCGGCCTCGAAAGCAATCCTCGAACATCTGCGAAACGGCGGTCAGCCAATGTACGACCGTCTCAATAAAGTCTCCGATTACCTGGCGACCGAATTGAACAAGGTCTTCGAAGAGATGGATGCTCCAATGTATCTTGCGAACTTCGGATCACTGTTCAAGATCCAGTTCCACCAGGAATTAATCTACAGCGAGATTTTCTTTGCCGGCTTGCGTCGACGCGGAATGCATATCTGGGATCACCGCCCTTGCCTGCTGACGCTGGCGCACGATCCGGGACACATCGATCGATTGGCCTCCGAGATGCGAGCCACGATTGCCGAATGTCAGCGTCACGGTTTCATGCCCGGCGAAGGCTACAGGAAATTTGCCGAGGCCTTCGACGCCAACAAACCGCCAACATCGGACGCCAAAATTGGCAAAGACAGCGACGGAAATCCTGGCTGGTTTGTGTCCGACACCAACAACCCGGGACAGTTTATCCAGGTCGGTTTCACACTGAACTAACGTCTGCCCAACCCGCTCGGGAGGTTTACGGCTCCTGCCGAAAGAAAACTCCAACCCAAACAACACGTCAAATCCCCAAATCATCATGAGTATCACCAACACATTCAGCAACACACCGATCACAATCGCCGTCGGTCCGCAGAACGTTGAGAAACGCTATGCGGCAACGGAGGCGCAGATCGAAGTATGGCTCTCGAGCCTGCAAAGCGTTGAGGCCACCTGCGCGTATAACGAAATTGCCTCTCTCGTTTTTGAAGGCGACCTTGATACAGAAGTTCTGAAGCAGGCGATCGACAAAGTCGTTCAACGTCATGGTTCTCTTCGCAGTTCGTTCAGTGAAGATGGCCAACAGGTGATCGTTCGTAAGTCGATTGACTTCGATTTGCAAACCGTGGACCTGCGGAACGATCCTAACGTCGAAATCGAACAGGCGATTCAGGAAGTCATCATCGACCAGGCGTGCACTCCTTTCGACCTGATCGACGGACCGCTGTTTCGCGCCGTGTTGCAGACCATCTCGGACAGGAAACACAAGCTGACAATCACGGCACACCACCTCGTACTTGACGGTTGGTCATTGTCCGTATTCTGCAAAGATCTCGGCCATTTTTACGACTCACTCACCGGCGTCACGCGCGATCCATTGCCGGAGGTCAATCACTACGACCAATACGCTGCCGCGATGGACGCTCATTTCGATACCGAAGCAGGCAAAGCCGACGAAGCATTCTGGACAGATCAGTTTTCTGACGGAATTCCAGTACTCGACTTACCAGCCGAAAAGAAACGCCCTGCACTACGCACCTATTTCGGGCATCGCTACGACCATCTGCTATCCAGCGAATTGGTGGAACGAGTTCGCAAAGTCGGCGCAAAATCGGGCTGCAGTTTGTTCAACATCATGTTGGCCGCCTTCAATGCTTACGTTTCTCGCATCAGCGGCAGTGATGACTTCTGCATCGGAATCCCAACGGCGGGCCAGGCCGCAATGGATCATCCGGAACTGATGGGACACTGCGTCAACACGATGCCGCTGCGCACAAAAGTCGACGGTCAACAACCGTTCGCCGACTACATGAAGACCAGTCGCAGCACGCTGCTGGATGCTTTCGACCACCAATGTTATTCCTACGGAACGCTGCTGCGTAAACTTGCGCCACCGCGGGATCCATCTCGACCTCCGATGCTCAGTGTGTCCTTCAACATTGACCCTGTCGTCGATGTGAATGAACTTGGCTTCGGAGATCTTGATGTTGAACTGCTGATCGAGCCACGCAAGTTTGAAAACTTCGAATGGTTCATCAACGGTGTCATCCTGAAAGACAAGTCGATCGAGATGCAGGTGCAGTTCAATTCCGATCTGTACTCCACTCGATCCATCAAGTTCTATCTCGAAGGTTTCGAAGCCTTCCTTGAGGAACTTGCCAACGATCCGCAAGCGAAGATTTCTGACTTGCACATCATGAGCATCTCACAACGCGAAAAAGTCATCGTCGACTGGAACGCAACCGACATGGACTACCCTGTCGATGCGTTGCTACACACCGAATTTTCACGTCAGGCAAAAGCGACTCCGCATGAAACGGCTGTCGTATTCGAAGACCAACGGCTGACCTACGCCGAAGTTGAATCTCGCTCCAACCAGATCGCTCGCCATCTTCAGTCACAAGGCGTTCAGGCCGGTGACCTTGTTGGCATCTGCGTCAATCGCAGTGCGGAAATGTTGGTCAACCTGTACGGTATCATGAAAGCCGGAGCCGGATATGTTCCGCTCGATCCAGCGTATCCTGGCGATCGTTTGCAGTATATGTGCGATCATTCGGGTTTGAAATTGATTGTGACCGAAAGCGAGTTGACGGACCGTGTGGCGGAATTCAACAAGCCCCAAATTGCAATCGACCTGGCGGCAAAAGAAATTGCGTCTCAGAAAAAGAGCCCAATCGAATCCCGGGCCACACCGGAAGACGTTTGCTACGTCATCTACACGTCCGGTTCGACTGGCAAACCAAAAGGCGTCCAGGTTCCTCACGGAGCGGTCGTTAACTTCCTTTATGCGATGCAGCAAACGCCAGGTTTCGGAGCTGATGATTCAGTCCTCGCTGTAACGACGCTTTCGTTCGACATCGCCGTGCTTGAACTCTACTTGCCAACCATCTCCGGTGGCAAAGTCGTCATCGTGGACAGTGTCACAGCGGCAGACGGAGTCAAACTTTCGAAACAACTTGAGCAACACGACATCAGCCTGCTTCAAGCCACGCCTGCAACCTGGCGAATGATGATGCAGGCCGGTTGGAATGGAAAACGTGATCTGAAAGTTCTTTGCGGCGGTGAACCGATGCCTCAGGATCTGGTTGCTCCGCTTTTGAATCGCTGTGGCGAACTCTGGAACATGTACGGACCAACGGAAACCACCGTTTGGTCAGCAGCCTTCCGGATCACCGACGCGGAAGCTCCCATTCTGATTGGCAAACCAATCGGCAACACACAGATCTATATTCTGGATCCGCACGGTAATGAAGTGCCCGTCGGCTGCGAAGGCGAAGTCTTCATCGGCGGAGCGGGAGTGACTCTCGGTTATCGCAACCAGCCAGAAATGACCAGCGAACGATTCATCAAGAATCGATATCGCAATCCATTCGTCAACTACGTAAGTGATCGACTCTACAAAACTGGAGACCTTGCTCGCTATCGTTTCGACGGAAACATCGAGTTCCTGCGTCGCAACGACAAACAGGTCAAAGTTCGCGGATTTCGAATTGAGCTTGGTGAAATCGAACAGAATATCAAATCGCATCCTGCCGTCGAGCAAACCGTCGTCGTCGTCCGTGAAGACACGCCAGGAGACGCTCGTCTGGTCGCGTATCTAATTCCAAAATCAGGACAGAACGTGGCCACATCGCAACTTCGGGACCACCTCAAGGAATCGGTGCCGTACTACATGGTGCCGCAGCATTTTGTGACGCTCGAAACGATGCCTCAAACCAACAACGGCAAGATCGATTACAAGGCTTTGCCAGCTCCAAAAGCTGAGTCGACCGACCCTGTCAACGCTGACGGGATCGCCATGCCGGGTACGGCTGCTGAAAAGTGGTTGGCGGGAGTTTGGGAAGAGATTCTCGAGATCGATGATGTTTGCCTTAACGATACGTTCTTTGATATCGGTGGCCATTCCTTGCTGGTGATGAAAGTGATCACTAACGTTCACGAAAAAACGGGTGTGAAACTGGGACCTCAAGAGTTCCTCATGTCGACGTTGGAACAAATGGCAGATCGCATTGCGGAGACGTATCAGTTTGAATCGACTGACGATGAATCGGTTGAAAAAACCGTAACACCAGAAACGACTTATCCAGAATTGAAAGAGAGCGCTCCTGTCAAAAGTGAGAACGCAGGATTGTTCCGTGTTTTGAAAGGATTTTGGAATTGAGAATTTGCCTCTGAAATAACTTTCCGATTTCAGGCGTTACCCTGAAAATCGCTTACGGTTCGGAGAACCGAGCGACATTGTCGCTCAGCTTTCCAAGCTG
>CAYUNP010000252.1:0-6875 GCA_964446085.1 uncultured Pirellulaceae bacterium | reverse complement strand
AGATTCAGGAATTGCTTCAAAAATTACGTAAGCTAACGGAGGTAACTATCAGCTGGGACATGCAAGTTCTGCTCGTCGAACGAGATCGCAAACCCGAAACTGAACCCCTGCCTCAGGGAAAAATATCTGATCGCGGATTCGAGAACCTTCGTAAAAAACTGGAAAAAACAGCAGTCGCCAGTTCGACAATCCCAAAGCACGATGTCTTTAACGGTCAACAAACGAACCCAATAGACCTGACGGTCGATGAATTCCAACTCAACTCGATACAGCTCATGGCAACACACGGTGTGGATCGGCAATCTGTTAGTTTCGCAATTATCGAGTTGCCAAAACTGGACGAAACCAACTCTCGATTGGGATCGTACTTTGCAATCCCGACTGAAGACGAAACAAAAAACAACCGCCCTGGCACCGAAGTCCGCTATCCGAACCAGGGCGTGGGAAATTGGATCGAGACAGCAAGCATCGCAAGCAAGGGCGTAGCGCTGATCGATGTATCCCGGTTGCTGAAAGACAATTCAGAACACTACAAGGCATTCTTGCTGGTTCGTCCAACCGTCATTGTCAAACGCGATGAAATCGTGGTCCCAGACGATCAGCCGAAAAAAGACACTGGAGGTCAAGGTTGAATTTGCCGGCTGCCATGTTGTTGACGCTTGCGTAAGCATGCTTCCGCAAGCGTGATACATCGTGTCTGGTTTCACTGATTTTTTGTGAGCTAAAAAAAGGGCAACTGTTGGATAGCTTTCACCAGATGCGCGGACTCGGCAGAATCTGAAAGCATACATCAAATAAATTGACCAATCGAATTCTCTTAAGGCCCAGTTACTCTGGTTTCTGCTCGAGACCGAGTCTGGATTTAAATCGAAGTTTCGTGGCATGCTTTCTTTGGCATTTCGAGTCTGACGCGCATAGAATGAACAGCTCGAAATGTTCTCATTCTTTCCTGGAACACATCATGCGAGTGATTCGAAACTTACGCTCCTTTTCTGGACTCTTCGTTGCGTTGGTAGTGAGCTTATCTCTTGGCATTACTAACGCCCAATCAATGCCGCAAAGTTCCGAACTTTCAGATGTCGATCTTGAAAAGCTTCGAATCGGTGAGCCTGAATGGTTTGGCGTATACGCCGGCGCCGAGAAAGCAGGCTATTGCAAGATGGGATTCGAAAAACGAAAGAAGGATGGACAGGAGATTATTGTTTCCGTTTCGACAATGCTGCTCCAACTCGACCAGGAAAGCAAAATGGAAATGGTTGAGGTCGCAGAGTTTGAATCGAAGCCGCCCTATCGAATGATTGGAGGCTGGGCAAAGCAAGCTGGTGACCTGGGTGATTTGAATTGCAGCTGCGTCGTGAAGTCAGGCAAACTCATCGCGACAATCAAAGAGGCTGGCATTGAAAGAACCCACGTGGTGGAGGATTTCAAATTTGACCTTGCAAAGTGGGCCGCGCTGGAAATGCAGGACTTTTCAAAACTCAAGGAAGGAGATGTGCTGAGATACCGCACGTTCGATTTGTCAGAACTTGTATTTGACAATGAGCATCACGAGGTCAAAAAAATCAGGAACACGAAAGTCAACGGAGTTCCAGTCAGGTTCATTGAAACCCATCACACGTCTGAACAAATTGGTGGTCCTCAAACCTGCCGCTTTTCAGAAAACGGGAAAATGATCTCGATGAAGGCAGCAGGTATTCTTGAATTGCGAGCGGAACGCAAAAGTGTCGCGACCGATTTTTCCCATGCTGCCGACCTGTTTGTCCTGGGCAATATTCGTGTCAACAAAGCAATCGGCGAGCCTGAAGACGTCGAGGCATTGGAGTTGAAGATCAAAAAGGAGTTCGCTGATGCGATCTTTGTTGGTCCTTATCAGAGCGTGGAAGAACGCGATGGAAAACAGATTTTGTTGCTCGGCAAGAAGTATGGAAAAAAAGCGCTGGCCAGCAAAGATGAAATCGAAAAGCACCTGAAACCAACGGCTCTCATTCCAGTAAATCACCCGACAATTCAAGCGCTGACTAAAAAAGCCATTGGAGGTGAAACGGACCCGGAACAGAAAGTCCGAAAACTGATCACATTCGTCTCTGATTACATCGAAGACAGCTACGAACAAAATGCGCTGAGTGTTCTTGACGTTTGCAAAAACAAAGCAGGCGATTGCTCGGAACACTCGATGCTGTTTACGACCATGGCACGGGCAGCTGGAATTCCGTGTCGAGAAGTCGGCGGTTTCATTTACGCGGGCGATGACACAAAAGCGTTTGCTGGACACGCATGGAATGAAGTTGTCCTCGATGGGTGCTGGGTTCCCGTTGATTCAACCTGGGATGAGTTCGAGATCAATGCGACACACATTCAATTTAAAAAAGAATCCGAACCAAAATTATTCTCGTTCAGAATGCGAATGCGCTTGCTAAAGAAAGAAATGAAGTCGCGTTAAACTTGCCCACAGCCTTGCCAGGAAACAGCATTGCTCTCGATTTGCAATCACTTCCGCAACGAAGATAGTGGCGTTGTCGTTTGTTGCTCGAATCGGAAATCCTGCCTTGGATCAGAGTAGTCTTCGATGATCCCGATGACCAGTTTCCTGCCCGTAGAATACGAGCTGAATTCAGGATAGGTGTCGATGAGCTCTGGCAACATCCTTACTGCTTCAGATACGATCAACTTCATTCGTGGACCGCTTCGGTCGTTTGATGCAGATGTTGCATAGACAAATTCTTCATTTGTCGGATCGAGAAAGAAAGCAATTCCCTCCAGCATCTGAATGTCGCCAGCAAGAAATTGTTCGTAGGTCACGAGAAAGGGATCGTCAGTCGAGTGGGCGGTGAAGAAATACCAGATTCGCCGCCACAACCCAGGCTCCCGGAATGGTGCTCGAGGTGAGGCGTAAGGATTGTCTGCTCCTTCAGTCATCGTTTCCCGATTGTCACAATAATAAGCACGAAGGAAGGGCTTGTTAATTCCGGTTGTCTGACCGATTCAGTCCTGTGACTGCAACCTCTCGGCGCAATATTCATTGGAAAGATCTGCGGCGAGACGCGGTCAACCTGCAACAACCTAACCTGAAGCTTTTGGTAAATCCTCGAATTGGCTCCACTCGCTCCATGAGCCAACGTACAACTTTCCGGGCTTCAAGCCGATATGAGCCATCGTCAACAAATTGTGACAGGCACTGATACCCGACCCGCAATAAAAAGTCGATTCTTCGCTGGGCACGTTCCCCAGCAAGTCGGCAAACTCGGCTTTCAACGACTCCACATCGCGAAGCTTCATCGCCTCATCCTTGTTTTCGAGATGGCATCGATTCTTTGCACCGGGAATGTGGCCCGCTGCGGGATCCGAGCCCGACGAATCGCCGCGAAAGCGTTCCGCATTTCGGGAATCAACCAGCAGACGCTGATCCAGCACCTGATCAAGCACGACCAACATTTCTGAATTTGCCTCGCCTTCGAAATCGCCCGGCGTAGCGGTTTCGATGCCCGCAGACGTCTCGTGACCTGCATCAACCCAGGCTTTTATCCCACCGTCGAGAACCGCAACTTTATCGTGGCCCATATAGTTCAACAGCCACCAAAGTCGCGACGCTGTGATGCCCTGATTGTCATAGGCGACGACTTGCGTGTCGGCCGAAATTCCCAGACGCGTGAAAACCATCTCCAACTGATCGGCCGAAGGCAATGGATGGCGGCCCTGATCGGTTAGCGGCGGACCACTGAGATGCTTGAACGGGTGAGCATAAACAGCGCCTGGAATGTGAGCCTGTTGATAAAGCTCGTAGCCAGCGGCTTTGTCTTTCAAATTATAGCTGGCATCGACGATGATCCAGTTCGGGTTTTTCAGATTCTCCACCAGTTCATCGACGCTGACGAAAGTCTTGTACATTTTCCTGACCTTGAAGTTTCCAACCAGTAATCAAACGTTTTCCAGGAAGTGCTTGTTTTGCACTGGCACTACCGATTCCAAAATTCGCGACAGCACTTCGGCAGGAGACCCATTCGCGTTGACTGTAGAAATGATCTCCGACGGATAGCAATTCAAAACAGCAGCTGACTTTTGCCGGAAGACCTCGAAACGATTTCGGATCACATCTTCGTTTGCATCATCAGCCCGGTTCTCACGAATCGCGCGGCGTCGCATACGGTGAATCATCTCTTCTTCGTCTGAGCACTGCAAGTTAATCACCAACAGAATCTCGAGGTGATCCTCAACCAGCTTCGTTTGCGCAACGTTACGGGGTATCCCGTCAAGAATTAAAATGTCCTCGCGCGGCTTGTACCGTGAAAGTGCTTCGTAGGCGTGCAGGGCTTTTTTCCAGATCTTCACCGTCAATTCATCTGGAACCAGTTGCCCCTGCGAACTATAGCGATAGATTTCCTGGCCCTGATCGCTTCCAATATCGATCGACCGGAACACGTCCCCCACAGCGAGGTGAAAGAACCCCGGAACCGACCCCAGAATGGCCCCTTGTGTGCCTTTGCCCACACCAGGTGGACCGAAAAGTAACACCGAACGAAATTTCTTTGACTCAGTCATGGTAAAATTGGTATCCAGCAATTGGTGGTGGTTGAGCGCCAAATCGGCATAACCAACACGGCAATCACCTTTCGATTGTGATCCATCGCATTTCCCGAAGCAAGTCCGCGGTTCGGGAATTACGGAGTTAAACTGTAACGGCACATTTTACGAACCAACAACTTTGAATTCGCTCTTTGAAGGTATCCATGATTCGCAACCTTGCTCTGGCCCTTACCCTGTTTGCCTCACTGACAGCGCTGTCGCAAACTTCGCATGCTCAACTCAATTATCAGCTCAATCTTGAAAGCTCAGCCAATCGTTACGTCCATGTAACGCTGGAATTCGAAGCTGAGGAAGATGAAACTGAATTGATGATGGCCGTCTGGACCCCAGGATCGTATCTGGTCCGCGAGTACGCAAGACACATCGACAGCATGACCGTGACCGATCAGGACGGCGAAGCGGTACCCTACCGCAAGACCCGGAAGAACCGATGGCTGGTCGAAACAAACAATGTCGACACCGTCAAAGTGAGCTATCGACTTTACTGCAATGAAGAGTCCGTTCGAACCAACTTCGTGAATCATGAGTATGCGGTTCTCAATGGAGCTCCAACGTTCATCACGATTCCGGATCGACTTGATCAGGAACACATCGTATCACTGACCCTGCCGCCGAAGTGGAAACGATCCGCGACCAGCATGAAGCAGAGCGACGAAGCTCATGTCTATATCGCGGAAGACTTTGACGAACTGGTCGACAGTCCGATCGTGGCCGGCAACGTTCAGGTTTACCCTTTCGAAGTCGGAGGCGTTCCACACCAGCTGGTTAACATTGGTGAACAGGGAATGTGGGACGGAACTCAGGCAGCGTCTGATCTCAAGAAGGTCGTTGCGGCCCATCAGCAAATGTGGGGCGTCGTGCCTTACGATCGCTATCTGTTCCTGAACGTGCTCAGTGGTGGCGGAGGAGGTCTGGAACACAACAACAACACACTGGTGCTTTCGAGTCGCTGGGCCTTTCGCGAGCAGGGTCGCTACACGAGATGGTTGAGCCTTTGTAGTCACGAGTTCTTTCACACCTGGAACGTTCGTCGTCTACGCCCAAAGCCATTGATGAATTACGACTACGAAAACGAAGTTTACACCGATGGACTCTGGATCGCTGAAGGCATCACCAGTTACTATCAGGATCTGGCTTTGGTAAGAGCCGGCATTATCTCAAAGAGGAGATTCATTGCCGGAATCAGCGGCGACGTCGAATCCGTACAGCGAACTCTTGGGCGAAAGTATCAGTCTTTGCGAGACAGTTCTTTCGACACCTGGATCAAATTTTATCGGCCAGACGAAAACTCTTCCAATACGCGAATCAGCTATTACGCCAAAGGGGCCGTGGTGGCATTCTTGCTGGACGTGAAAATTCGTGCGTTGACTGAAAACAAAAAGAGCCTGGATGATGTGATGCGAAAGATGTATCAACAGTACTCCGAAAAAGGATTCACAACAGCCAACTTTCGCAGTGTCGCCAGCAACATTGCGGGCGAAAATCTTGACGACTGGTTTGCCAACGCGATCGATTCAACGAACGAACTGGAATACGATTCAAGTTTGACATTCATGGGAATCACCATTCCGGAATCTGCCCAACCGAAAAGCAAAAGGAAGCGAACCCCGCGGTTTGGTTCTGCAACGATTGGTGCAAGTTTTTCGGGAAATCAGATTTCGCGAGTCAGACCGGATTCACAGGCCTGGAAACTGGGCATGGTGGCCGGTGACGAAGTGCTGGCGATCAATGGCTTTCGGCTTAGCGGAGATTTTTCCAATCGACTTCGCCAATACGAAATAGGAGATCAGATTGAGCTTTTGATTTCACGCAACGATTTACTTTTCTCGGAAACGGTGACGCTTGAGCGGCGCGAATCGGAGAACTGGTCAATTAACTGGGTTACCAAACCTTCAAGGCTACAGAAACGGCGCATTGACGCGTGGCTGGAGAACAAGCCACCGGAAACCGATAAAGAGAATGATAGCGTGGGGAAATCGTCGGAAGAGGCTTCCAAAAAGAAGAAGAAAAAGCGTCGTAAGAAGCCACTCAAGTCCTAGTGACCCCTACCGCTTTTCCTGATTCGAAACCACAATTTATGGTTTGACTTTGCATCTCTCTTCTAACCACTTCCGCAGGGAAGATGTGCATTGATGATATTGACGTTGAAGAACTACTATTCGAATCCGTTTGCGCGTACGCTTCGCGCTGCCACGATCGCAATCTGTGCGGCCTCGATGATATTGGCGCTTCCATCAGACGACGCGCTGGGCCAGGGCTACAACACCAACAGGTACAACACCAACAGGTACAAC
>CAYUNP010000251.1:0-6910 GCA_964446085.1 uncultured Pirellulaceae bacterium | reverse complement strand
GGTTTGACGACGCCCAACGCGACGCTGGCGTCATCAAGCAGTGCTGCGGTAGCTTCAGTGCCTTCGGAAGACAATGCTGGCCCCAAAGCAAGTGAAATTTTGCAAAACGTGCTGACTGCCTACAGCAACGCATCCGCCTATTCTGATCAGGGAAAGCTCAGAGTCTCGCACGTAATTAACGGAAGCCCATTTGATGAAGAGTATCCCTGGCGCACCGCCTGGAGCAGAGATGGACAACTTACTGCAGACATCTTTGACGCAAAAATCCGCGGCGACGGGAAATTGCTTTCCTGCTTTGTCAGCGAGATCAAAACTGAGAACCTGAAAAACCAGCAGCTCTTTCTAAAAGGAAACCAACTGGTTCAGCAACTCTACGGCGACAGGATCGCGGCGTACTATTTGACTGGTGGCGAACGAATCCCCGTCAATGAAACAGTTGTCCCCAACACTACGCTGCTGGCTCCGACTGCGCTGTCGCTACTGCTTGGCGACGTCGAATCACCATGGCTGCGTGCCGGTGTTCAACCACAGCGGCTGGCCGACGCACCAGCGACAAAAGATGGACCGCCATGTTTCGTTATCAAGTGCCCGTCACGGATTGGCGACTTGATTGCCTGGGTCGACAAATCAAACTCAATCATTCGACAAGTGAAACTTCCCAACAACCTGTTTGACCCACTCTTGGCGGCGGATCCAAACGTGAAAAACCTGAAACTGTTTGCCAGGTTTCCTAACGCCAGTTTCGCCCTGCCCCGCGTAGGATTTGAGAAAGTGGAACCCAAGCCCGGTGTTTGGCCAGTCCGTGAGTTTGTTGCACCAACAGATCCATTGCCAACCAATCTCCTTGGCGAAGCGGCTCCTGAATTTGTACTGCTGGATCAGCGACGAGCCAAACTCACCGATCGACAGTTGCAAGGAAAGCCGGTCGTGATGCTGTGGCTTGGTGGTGACGATTCCGATGTGGAACTGGTTAAAAAATTCAGTCGAATCGAGAATTCGATGACTGGTGATGTGAACTTTTCAATTGTCGTTGGACCGAATTCCATTCAGACAGCCTCCAATGGTTCTTGGCGTGTCATTAAGCAACTGCAGCCCGAAGTTAACAGGACAAAGATTCCATTTCTCGCTGATGTCGATGGAATCGAATCGAAAAAATTTGAGCTGGAGTCTCTTCCCGCGGTTGTGGTTCTCGATTCGAAGCTGAACATTCAGTTCGCCGAGTTGCTGGCCAAGTCGAGTGGACACAACGGAAGGACCGTGATTAGCCAACAATGGGATCAGCGACTGGCGGGCGCGATCACGGCCACTCAGAAAGGAATTGGTGTTGCCGATGACATGCGGACCAAGTATCGCAGCTATCTCGATAAGTATTTTAATGACCTTGATAGTCGCTCAGTCGCCAGCTACTTCCCTGGTTTTTTGCTGCCGCAGCAGAGAAAGGTCGCAGCGGTTCCTGTGAAAGTCCGCCAACAGCAGACGGCTCAGAAGGCAAAATCTGATCTCAACCCAAAGATGCTTTGGCAGTCGACACAACTTAAAAGCCCCGGAAACATTGCGCTGATTCCTGATGCTTCAGGAGCCGCAAAAGCACTTTTGATACTCGACGGCTGGCAAACGGTGACACTCTTTAGCGTCGACGGAAAACAGATTGGTCGCAAGCAGCTTGAGTTGCCCCAATCTGCCGCCGTGAATTCGGTCAGAGTGGTTACTGACATTAACGGCGATCAAGTGTTTGCCATGTTTTCAACGGGAGGGGAGCAAGTCTACATTTTCGATAGCGCCATGAAGTTTGTCAGTGCGTTCCCCAAAACTGGCGACGCGCGTGTTCCGGTCCTGGCATGTGAGATCATTCCCGGATCGGCCTCACGAAGCGGTCAGCTGCTGGTTTGTTTCGGCGGCTCGGGAGGCGGTAGAATCTACAATCCGTTTACCCGGGAAAGCCATTCGGCCGGCAAAACGACTGTGCGTTCACTGGCTTTGTCGGGCCGCTCGGTTATTGCAGCGAACGACCGAACGGGAGCACTGCTTTCGATGGATGATGGCCACGTCATTGACGACACCCGCGAATATACCCAGGTCGAGAGTGGATCGGGCGGACAAAGTGTTTTTGCAGCCACAGCCATGAATGCCAATCGGGAGTGGTCGTTAATTGGAATCGATCGCTCTCTGAAAGAGCGCTGGTCATTTCCCGTTTCGTCGGTCATCTTTGACAACGGGATTGAACCGTTAACGGGAGTTTCAACCGTTGCTGGCAAAGGAACCTGGGCGGTTGCAGATTCAACAAACCGAATCTATCTGCTCTCAGATTCTGGCACATGGCTGGGGGACATGGTTACTGATGGCAACGTGCGAGGCCTCAAGCTGATGTCCGTTGGAGGAAGAACTCGATTGGCCGTGTCGACCGACAAGAAGATTGAGTGCTGGGATTTGAATTTCTCTCCCGAGCGAGTCGGCTCAGTAAGTGGACGGATAGAATAGACAATCGAAACTGAGCATATCGAAATTCGGGCCAACCAAACAGTCTAGCCAACCGCAAAGGTGTGGGTGCTTCGGTTCAACGATTTGTAATCCAACAGCCCAGCGACTAGCTTCTAGCTTCTCAATTCTAGCGAAGTCGAGCATGCAGACCGTATGTTCTACCGATGCAAGAAACCAATCAAAATTCACGAGTTTGATCATTGGTTAAGTCATCAACCATTTTTTTGCATTCTTCCAGGCTCACGCTCGTACACTTTGTCAGGGCATCAATGCACTGGTCTGCTTTTGCGCCTTGATTCAAAAGCACTTGCAATGACATCCTGAGACTACTGCCGGATCGCAACAGCCCAGATAGCATGTCCACATAGTCAACGCTCATAGGCGGCTGTTTGTCGACCCAATAATGCTGGTGGTGTCCCCGTTCGATGTACTTGATTGCCAATGCGTCAGCCTGATCTTTGCTGAGTCCTTTTTCAACCAAAAACTCATTCGCGTTGTAGTCAAGTCTGTAGACTGCCCAGTCGTTCATGGATTCGCTGGATAACGCCCGAGTTTAGCGAGCGGACGAAAAGTGAAAGTTGGTAAAAACGGAATCGGATTCGATGGGAGATACGACCATTGGACGATTAGCCAACCGCGAAATTGTGGATACTTCGGGTCAACGCTTTGTCATCCATCGCGCGGAATGACTGGATCCTCATATCTTAGCAACTTTACCAATCGAATTCGAACATATTGCCATCAGGAAGATTCATCGGAAAACAACCTGTTGACGTCACCATGAAGCAGCAGTGGCAAGAGGATTGGGCCTGCAAAAAAGGCGAAAGACAGAACGAACAGGAAGAACACATGTGCAATAGCGAAACCAATTCCGTGCATTCGTTTCACGAGCCCAAACACCGTCAACGCCAATGGAATTACAGAAATCAGAGCAACCATTAAGGACAGTGGAAGTAAGGCAGGCGCAAAACCAACTCCCGTCACTGTCGCTGAACACGCGAGCAGAAAAGGAATCGCGCACCATATCGCAACTGTTCGTCGGCGGAACATTTCATCGCACATTGATTGCGGAAACGATGCATCCTGTGCCGGTTCCACGTGAGGCGTCACTGGCGCAGCCCGATATGGATTGTCGGTTTCTTCAGTCACGTTGGATTAACGCCGACGTTAACCGAGGCGTCAAAGAGTGTTCAGTTCGTGAAAACGAGAGTCGGATACAATGGGACGACGAGTGGCCCATCCTGCAGCTCAGATTTCCCGGTTCAATGATAGGTCATCCAAACAGCCGAGCCAACCAGAACAGCGGCATTCTTAAACCTTGCCCGCCACCTTCGAACGTTAACTCAAACACGCTTCCACCCATCTACAGAGATCAGCGAATCAAGGAAATCTTCGCTAAACCCTTCAATCCAAAATTCCCCATTGCGATAATTGACAACCTTCAATCGATCAGGAGGCAAAGCCATAAAAAGCGTTGTTGCGAGAATACCAGCGACAATGACCATCCCGCAGAAAAACCAAAGTAGTGGTAAAATTCCAATGGCCAGCAGCAGTCGAACAAACAGATGGCGTTTTCTTCTGGCCGCCGACAAGCAGCGAAAGACACGGCATCTCCGACGACTGACGACCAGACGGAAAGACGGGGCATAACTCAGCAGCCTGGCACGCAGGTCATCATGGCTGCAGTCTACATTTGTCGTCACACATCGCAAAGGCAACTGTGTTCCGCTGTTTACTACAATACAACTACCATCCACCCGAGCTTCCCGGATGGGTTGTAAAACCGAAGCAGGGACTCCCGGCGACGAATATGGATTGAAGTCGTCTGTCTCTATCATCGGCAACGAACAATCAGCGCATTAGAAATCATTTTTATCACGCCCGAACGTCTGTTAAACACAATGCATCCAAGTCCGGATAAAGCTGCGTTAACCGAGCGGACGAAAAGTGTAAATTAGCGAAAATGAAGTCAGGAGCCTGCGACCATCCGACGATAGGCCAACCGCAAAGATGTGGACGCTTCGATTCAACGCTTTGTTATCCCTGCAGCCGATGTTTTCCTCGCTTCAATTCTAACGGCTCAACGGAACGAAGTCGAGCGCGAGTTTGATCCTGTCGCTCAAAGAAATTAGATGGACTAAACTCAGCGTCAGTGCCAAACTGCTCGACCAAACTATGGATACGGCAAACAAGTCGCAAAAAATAACATCGTAAGAAAACAGAGCGCTAGACCAACCAGTGCGCCTTTTACTGCGCCACCCTTGGACCGCTTGGAGTCATATCCGAAACTGCTGCCAACTACCATCCACCCCACACTATAGATAAAGATTGCTAAGAACGGAGTGAATGGCTGATCACCAGGGACGACTGCGAACAAGGCCAGCATTAATGCGACTGTACAAATAGAAACCAGCAAGGATCGTGTGGTAAATTTCATTGAACCCATCTGTCGGACTGGATAACGTCCGTGATCACCGGGCCGGAACCAGCGATCGTCCATTTCAATAACACGCGCAAGTCCGACTTTGCGTGCATCACATTGTTATCATGCGCGGTGGGATTCAATTCGATCTAGAAAGAGGTCATCGTATCCCGATTCTCTGGTTTCACCGTTTTTGACGTTGCTAGCGACGCGGTCAAGCAAGTGAGAAATCGACGAAGCAATAACGGCAAGATATTTTCCATCTTCATGCGTTTCAACGATTTGCCCAGGAATACCGTGCTCTGACGGATCCATGTCAACGAAAAGGTGATCTCCGTTAAACTCTCCAATTGGTATCCAGTTTGTGCGCCAACTGCGATCTAATTTGCATGAATCTAGTGTGCTGGATGTCCAGCCTTGAAACGCGTCTTGAAAGATCGAGTTCGCACTGTTGTAAAATTGAATAAGCGATTGGATTCTCACCGCATATTCACTCGGGGCGAATGCATCGAAAAACGGGAAAAGGCAACAGCATTTGAAATCGTAAAGACCAAGGAGCTCTGGCAACTCGTTTGAGACGAATGGTAAAGCCGTTCGGATTTCGGATACCGTTTCCTCCTTAAGGCCAGAAAGCGGGTTTGCGACATCCCATTCCGGATGGTGCTCGGCCAGGATTTTCAACAGGCCGTTCAGTGAGTCTTCAAGTCTTGACATTGCTTAAGCATGATAACGGCAACGTTCACCGGGCCGCGGTGAAAACCATTTTTTCAAAAAGCCGCGCGGCCCGCGGCTTCGCGTGCATCGTATTGTTATCACGGCGTCTGCGAGGTGATTGTCGTCATTCGTTGAATTCGAAATCTGGCACCTTGCCACTATAGTCCGGCAGATGGGGATCGGCCCCAAGTTCTATCAACAGTTTAACAATTTCATGTTTACCAAGCGAGTAGGCCAGCAGTAGTGGAGTGTCGTAGAGGTCGCCACGCGCGTTGATATCTAATCCTTGCCGAACGAGAAAACGAATTACTTCAGGAATATCCTGTCCCACCGCCGCATGCAGAAGATTGTCACCCAATGTGTTCACAGCGTTATAATCGGGGTTGCCGGCTTTATCGCGGCACGGTATCCGATACGACTCCTCCGCATGGTCAAGCAGTCCATCAAGGTCATGTTTCACCATCGTAGTCCTGTTTGCCTGTCTGTAGTTGCACGCTCCGCTGTATAACGCCCGCGTTAACCGAGCGGACGAGAAGCATAAATTATTGAAAATGGAGTCGGATACAATGGGAGCCTGCGACCATCCGACAACTTGGCCTACCCTAACGCAAAGGACGCTTCGGTTCGACGATTTGTTATATCGCACTTTGCCTTACTTTTCATGGTTGGAAAACCCTTGATCGCCACCGCGTCCAATCGCTGCTTGGCGGTCCGCCGCATATGGCCATGAGATTAAAGACGGCGGATTTACGAAATTGGAATATGCAAGCGACATCTGGGTTGCGGCGGACGATGGTGGAACACGCCCCGTTGCGGTGCCCAAACCTGGACATGCCACTGTCCTTATTTTGTCATCGGATCCCCGGTTGTGTTTCCATACTGTTGTCAGCATCGCCCACATTGCACAGTAGACATTGTCTGTTGCGGTAATGGGCATTGGAATGCGCATTGTCGGCGTATGAGCGAGATAGCGATGTTTCTCGTGACCAGTTTCTATGATGAATGAGGCCCCAACTGGTTGTTCGCCACGAAACTGGTTAATGATGTGATCCTGTACCGCGTCCATCAATTCAAATCCAAAGAATGACGTGATTGCACCATCGACGCCGCCGTCCATCAGGCCAAAAGAATTGGCAGCGCTAACCATGCAGTCGAAATTTTCAAGCTCCTGGAAGAAACCATTGAACACGCTGACGCGAGGGTGATTCTTGAAGTGAAGCCTAAAGGCGGCGCAGAGTTTTTCGTTTGGATCGACAAGAACAAGTTTGAAGTCTGCGGCTTCCATAGTCAGTTTGG
>CAYUNP010000250.1:0-6918 GCA_964446085.1 uncultured Pirellulaceae bacterium | reverse complement strand
GATCGACACGGATCACTTTATTGATCGCTTCGAGACCACGAATCCCTTTGAACTGCCCAGGCGTTTGCGACGATCGGTGCAATCGACGCGCGAGTGCCTTGTACAGAATCTCGTTGACCAACGAACTCTTTCCGCAGCCCGATGGCCCGGTCACAACGGTCAACGCTTCCAAAGGAAACTTGACTTCGATGTCTTTCAGATTGTTGTGACGCGCTCCGACAACATCCAGTGTCATGGCCAACGACTGATTGGCCGAAGCACTTGCCATCTTCACAGATTTCTTTTTCTTCGTTGCCTTTTTCTTTTTCCCTACCGGCGGAGCATCAAGCGAAAGTGCAGGGCGGCGGTTGAGAGGAATCGGGATTCCATTCTTCCCGTTCAAAAATGGTCCGGTCGCCCCGCTGCCTTTCTTTGCAACGTCCGCGGGCGCTCCATGAGCCACGATTTCGCCGCCGTGAACTCCGGATCGCGGTCCAAAGTCGCAGATCGAATCACTGTTTTCGATAACTTCCCGATCGTGTTCAACAACGATCAGCGTGTTGCCCAAATCACGAAGACGATGCAGGGCTGCAAGTAGACGAGTGTTGTCACGCGGGTGCAATCCAATCGTCGGCTCGTCCAAAACATACAACACACCACACAATCCGCTGCCAAGCTGACTGGCCAGTCGAATTCGTTGGGCTTCTCCGTTGGACAGCGAACCGGAAGTTCGATTCAGCGTCAGATAACTCAGGCCAACATCATTGAGGAACGAAACGCGACTGTCGATTTCGCGAATCAACTCGCCAGCAATTTTCTTTTCGCGCTTGTCCAGTTTCCACTTTTTGAGTGTCTTGGTCATCTCGCCCATCGGCAGACGGCACAGGCCATCGATGGTCAGTTTCCGGAATCGAACCGCCGCCGCATCTTCACGAAGGCGACTGCCACCGCAGGCACCACATTCGACTTCTCCAATCAGCGACTGCAATCGCGTTCGCAATGTCGCCGAGCGTCTGGAAGCTTCCTCCATCGTCGGATAGAGACCTTTGAACTGGAACGAAAACTGAACGGCGCCTTCTTTGTCTTTGACTTCGAACCAGCGATTACCGGTTCCAAAAAACACCATTCGTCGCTGCCGCGCGTCGAGTTGATTGAACGGTCTGTTATCCGGAATACCGGTGCCCGTCGTCCAGGCTTTCAACATCGCCACCGACATTTTCGATTTAAGCGACGGCCAAATCGTGATCGCTCCGCCTTTAATTGAAAGTTCCGGATCATCGATAATGACTTTCGGATCGGCTCCCGTTTGCGTTCCGATCCCTTCACAGTCGGTGCACCAGCCAAGCTGACTATTGAAAGAAAAGTTATGAGGTCCAAGCGTTTCGAAAGATCGACCACAACAATGACAGGCCAGATGCTGCGAATGCTTGACGACATTCCAGAAAGCTTCTTCGACCGCCTCGTTGGGTTCGGCGACATGACAGACGCCAACACCAAGCGACAGAGCTGCTTCGATGCTGTCAGCGATTCGCGAACGGGCTTCCTCTTTCACAACGATGCGATCGACAACGATTTCAACCTTGTGTGCACCGCGAGGATTGAGCGCCGGCAAGGAATCAACTTCGTGAGTTTCTTTGTCGATTCGAATTCGCTGGTAGCCGTTGGCGCGGATGTCGTCCCACAACTGTTCATAGCTCTGGCCGGACTCAGGCGCGACAGGGGCCATCAGCAGTAGACGCGTGCCTTCATCGTACGTCAAAACTTTATCGACAATGTCGTCAGATGTTTGCGTGCCAATTGGCTTGTCACAATCAGGACAATACGGCGTGCCCAATCGAGCCATCAGGATACGAAGGTAATCGTAAACTTCGGTGACCGTTCCGACGGTCGAACGCGGTGTCGACCCAAGCGTTTTTTGCTCGATCGCAATCGCCGGAGAAAGCCCTTCGATTTGATCAACGCGTGGTTTCTCAAGCTGGTTAACGAACTGTCGCGCGTAAGAACTCAAGCTCTCGACGTACCGGCGTTGGCCTTCGGCATAAATCGTATCCATCGCCATCGAACTTTTACCGCTACCCGAAGGGCCGCAAAAGACCGTCATTTTGTCGCGTTCAACATCGAGGTCCAGCGTCTTCAGGTTGTGCTGCGAGGCGCCGCGAACTTTAATTTCCTTCGCCAGCGTTGGACCATCTGATTCCGAAAGTTTCTTCGGGGGAGGAATCGTTGCACGCGGTTCCAGCGCTTTGGCAATCGCCTTTCCTGTATGCGACGCCTTGCACGCGGCGACTTCTTCCGGAGTTCCACTGATCACCATCTGACCACCGCCAGATCCACCTTCGGGTCCAAGATCGATGACCCAGTCCGCGGTTTTGATGACGTCCAGATTGTGTTCGACAACCAGTACCGTGTTTCCGGCTTCGACAAAATCCTGCAGGACTTTCAACAACAGGCGAATATCCGCAAAGTGCAAACCCGTCGTCGGCTCGTCGAGCAAGTACAGCGTTTTGCCAGTCGAACGTTTGGCCAATTCGCGAGCGAGCTTGATACGTTGAGCTTCTCCACCGGAGAGCGTTGGTGAAGGCTGCCCAATTTTCAGGTACTCAAGACCAACCGCCTGCAGCGTCAAAAGCTTTTTGTGAATCGCCGGAATGGAATCGAAAAAGTGCAACGCCTCTTCAATTTCCATCTGCAATACGTCGGCGATGGATTTGCCTTTGTACTGAACCTGTAACGTCTCACGATTGAATCGAGCTCCCTGACAGATCGGGCACTTGACCCAAACATCGGCCAGGAAATCCATCTCCAGTTTGTTCGAGCCATTGCCTTCACAAGCTTCACATCGCCCGCCGCGGACATTGAAACTGAAACGACCCGCCTTGTAGCCTCGCATCTTTGCTTCAGGAAGCTGCGTATAAAGCTTGCGGATCTCGTCAAAGAGTTTGACGTAGGTACCCGGGTTGGAGCGGGGCGTCCTTCCGATCGGAGACTGATCAATCGCAATCATCTTGTCGAGATGCTCAAGGCCATGAATCTCGCCAAACTCACCAGCCTCACTGATTCCACCGTTGAGCTCCTGCTTGAGCACTTCCTTCAAAATGCCGTTAACGAAAGAACTCTTTCCACTCCCGGAAACACCCGTCACGCAGACGAATCGGCCGAGTGGGATCTCAACATCGACCCCCAGCAAATTATTGTGTTTGCAATTCGTGATCGTCAGGCTCTTGCCCGGATCGGTGATGCGACGCTGATCCGGAATCTCGATTTCGAGCCGACCAGACAAATACTGTGCCGTGAGACTGTCTTTGTTTTTGACAATTTCTGACGGATGACCTTCAACAACCACTTCGCCGCCGCGAACTCCAGGGCCGGGGCCAAAATCGATCAGGTAATCGGCCGCACGCATCGTGTCTTCATCATGCTCAACAACGACAACGGTGTTACCAAGGTCACGCAAATGTTCCAGCGTGCTAATCAGTCGATCATTGTCACGCGCGTGCAGTCCAATCGAAGGCTCGTCGAGAATGTAAAGCACGCCGACAAGTCCGGCACCGATTTGGCCGGCCAGTCGAATTCGCTGTGTCTCACCACCGGAGAGTGTCGGTGCGGTGCGGTTGAGCGTCAGATAGTCGAGACCAACGTTAAGCAGAAAGCCAAGCCGATTTCGAATTTCTTTGAGCGGTTCGGTTGCCACAAAAGCGCGAACCTCTCCCAGTTCCAGGTCCGAAAAGAAATTCCGCACCTCAGCAATCGACAAATTGCACACATCTGACAGCGAAAGTTCGGGCTTGTCCGCAAAAGCCTCGTGTTTGGTTTTGAGTCGGAAGTTTCGCGACTGGCGATTGAGCCGTGCTCCACCACAATCAACACACTTGATCTCGTTCATGTACGCTTCGAGCGCACGAATTTTCGGAGCGCTGGTAAGCTGCTGATACTTTTCATCCAGCTCCGACACAACCCCTGCGAATTGCCCGCCATACTTCATCGGCGAATTGCCACCACGCCACGTATAGGTGATGTGCATGTCGTCGGTGCCATAGAGCCACAAGTCCTGCAGGTTTTCTGGCAAGTCTTCCCATGCGGTTTCCAGCATCGTGCCTGCTTCGAGATTCAACTCTCGCTCGACCGAATCAGCGACGCCCTGGTAAATGTGGCGTTTCCAGCGACCAAGGTCTTTCCATTTCCCAAGCAGTTCAAAACAGCCTTGTTGAAATGACTTCGAAGTTTCCGAAACCAACAGGTCACGATCAAAAGTGAACACGTCGCCAAGGCCATCACAGCCCAGACACATTCCCTGGGGACTGTTAAAGGAAAACATCTGCGGTGTCGGTGGCGAGAACCCCAACCCACATCCGGGACAGGCATAGTCGGCCGAGTAGACGCGATCGTTGGCATTGCTCCTGTTTTTGGTTCTCGTTTTCTTCTTGCGACGAGACGTTTTACCGGTAATTTCTTCTTCCGGCGCATCGGGATTGACTGGACTGGCCACCGAGGGCGTTGTTTCGTCAGGGAATTCAACGACAAGCGTGCCTTTTCCGATTTTGAGCGCCGTTTCAACGGCTTCCGAAAGTCGACTACGAATGCCGGGCCCTGCGATCAGACGATCGATGACCACTTCAACGTTGTGGCGTCGGGTGCGATCAAGATTGATGTCACTGGAAAGCGAAACTGTATCACCATCAACGCGAACACGGGAATAGCCACGGCGTTGCAACTCTGCAAACAGGTCTTTGTGTTCACCTTTCTGGGCACGGACGACGGGTGCCAGAATTGTATAGCTGGTTTCTTCGGGAAGCGTGAAGATGCTGCCGATGATTTGATCTCGCGACTGTGCCGTAATCGGCGTGTCGCACTTGGGACAAAAGCCCTGTCCTACACGTGCGTAGAGAATCCGGAGAAAGTCGTAAATCTCCGTGATCGTTCCAACGGTTGATCGCGGATTGTTACCCGAACTTTTCTGGGCAATCGAGATCGACGGACTCAGACCGGAGATCAGATCCACATCGGGCTTTGACATTTGCCCAAGGAATTGTCGCGCGAAACTGGAAAGACTTTCGACGTATCGTCGTTGGCCTTCTGCGAAGACTGTATCAAATGCGAACGAACTCTTACCACTACCCGAAACGCCGGTCAGGCAGATCAGTTGGTTACGAGGTAAAACAAGGTCAACGTTTTGGAGATTGTGTTCACGTGCACCTTTGACAACGATATCGGAAGCGGGCATACGGCGGCGTATTCCTGGTGAGTAGTTCGACTTTAGCGAACCGCACATTATAGAGACATTCCATTGCCTGCCCACCCGAGATTTCAAAGGGGCCTGTCGGCGCATGGGAGCGCGAAAATTGCAAGCCCTCCTTTGCAAGAATGTGATGAAGTTTCAGATACAAAAGAAAGACAGCAAAAGGTTCGATGCGATACCAACTGGAACAGAATTGGCTCGGCAAGAATTCCCAATGTGCTGTCGTCCAAGGCGTCCAGTGAGGCAACCTTCGAGTCAGCTGAAACAGCGCGCGGCCTGAGAAGAAATTGAATTCTCTCCGGTCGACCACCCAGCATCCTGTTGGAAGCGCCAGGAAATTACATGAACAATACAAGCCCGAAGCGCAAGCGAGTGAATACCGCGGCCTATTCACTCGCTTGCGCTTCGGGCTTGTATTTGTTGCAAGTCGCTCAAAATCAGTGAGATGCGAATTTCAATGCAATTTCCTGGTCCGCACAGGTCGTTTCTACTTCGGCTTGCCAATCGAAACATCGACGATTACGGGTCGATGATCGCTGCCGCGGGAAGCGCCAAGAAATCGATCATGTACGTGAATTGAATCGGAGACGAGAACGTGATCAATCGACACCGCCAGAGGCGGAGCCCACCGGGGCCATGAAGGTTGTCGTCCGAACCCCTGGCGACTGTCCCGCAAACCGGTCTCGCGAATCAGGTCGCTCAGATAGTACGACGACGGCGTGCAGTTCATATCGCCAACGAGAATTGTATCCACTGATTCTGCGTTGATATACGCGGCAATCTCTTCGAACTGGCGGTTTCTCAGTTCCAAACGAAAACGATTCGTTGGTGACATCACATGAACCGCCACCAGACGAAGTTTTTTATCGCCAATTTGCATCGTCATCACTGCAGCCGGATTGTCGATCTCGTCTTCTGTCAGCTGAACGGATTCCGAATCAACCAGAGGAAACTTGCTGAAGATCGCGACGCCGTACCCATGCCACCGCGGGGCTCGATGCTGATACGGATAGTCATCGTTCAACGCGTCGAATGACTGGTGCCACATATTGGCGTACTCAAGCACTGCGACAACATCGGGATCATGCAGACGCACCTCATCAATCGAGGGTTGGAACTCCCAATTGGTGGCCAGGACGTTGTAGGACATCACGCGAATTTTCTGATCACCAGCCAATGGCTGAACGGCGGGAAGATAAATTCGCCCCGATTCCCAACCAGTCCAAATGGTCGCCAGCACAAGACAGACAACAAGGAATCTGCTCGCCTTTACCAGTCGCGAAAGCAAAACAAGAAAAACGAACAGAACAAGAAAATGAAAACGAAAGTTCGTCAACAATTCAGCAACGAAAAACAGTTTGCCGAAGAAAGACAACAGATAGGTAAAGATGCAGAACCACATTCCAAATCGCAACAAACTGCGAACGCCATTCCAGATACGGCTTGGCGATTGTGATACGGGATCTTCAGACACGTCGTGCATGTGCGGAGAAGCCTGGGCTCTGTTCATTTATCCTGAAGATCATAACCCGATGCGTAAGCGAGGGATCGATTATCCCTCGCTTACGCGTCGGGTTATGATTGCTTCTTTCTATCTGACCATGTGTTTTCAGTACCGCCTTCAGAGATCGTCCGGCTCGTTCTCGGTGATTTCATTGAGAGTCACTTGCGTACTGAAACGTCGTTCCGCTAACAGCTCGGAG
>CAYUNP010000249.1:0-6919 GCA_964446085.1 uncultured Pirellulaceae bacterium | reverse complement strand
GACTCACTGTCGACCATGTTGCCCTTCTTGTCCCAAACAATCATCGTAGGCTCGGTAACGATGCCCAACTGAGCCGCCAACGGACTTTTCTCCATGCCACCTGGAACGTGCATTTCGAAAACGCCTTTGAGGCTTTCATTGAAGTCTTTGTAGTCTTCTTTGGAATTTTCACCTTCAATGTTGGCACTGACGATCACGAGCTCATCCTTGTACTTGCTTTTCAGATCCTGAAAAACCTCAAAGGCTGAATCGCCTTTGGCATTTACCTTTTGATCGGCACACCACATTTCCCAGT
Source organism: uncultured Pirellulaceae bacterium (assembly GCA_964446085.1). Lineage (GTDB taxonomy): Bacteria > Planctomycetota > Planctomycetia > Pirellulales > Pirellulaceae > Mariniblastus. The sequence goes on along the minus strand of CAYUNP010000249.1, from coordinate 6,624 downwards.
AGTAAACTACAACGTATCGGTTTCGCAACGTCGCGTTGGCAATATTGAAGTCCTTTCCATCGACGGTTTTGCCCCGGAATGGAACTGGCTTGCCACGTCCACCAAGCCGGTTCATGGCACCCGCAGAACGTTTACCAAAATCTGTACTTGAGTACTTCTGGGCACAGACGCGATACCAACCCAAAGCTTTGGCGGCATCCGCATTACGGCTGACTTCATAGTTTTGACCGATACCGAACAAGGCTTCTGGTGCAAACTGGCTTTTTGGAAACTCACCAGCAAACTTTTCAAGCTCGACGTAATACCAAAGGTTTGTCTTTTCGTCTTCGCGGTTGTCACCATCGGCAAGCCGCTTGTAGTAGTCCGCATGAACCATTCGCCAACGAATGTAATCGAGGCTTTCCGGCTTTTTGTTGTCACGCAGTGTTTTGATGACAGATTCAAGAAACTTCAGTCCGTTAGGATATTCTTCGACCTGGTACGCGTTTGAAACCGTATCGCCGATGTTTTCCAGCCAGTTAACTTTTTCCTTGGTTGGAATCTTTTGGTAGATCTGCCATTGAAGCAAGGCACGGTCTTTTTGAAGCTTGGCCATGGCAGCGCCTGGATCTTCTTTTCCGATGGCTCCTTCAAGTTTGGTCAGGTTCTCGTAAAGGCCCGCCAATTCCTCACCAATTGGGTCAACAGGCTGCCCACCACCACCGGGAAATTCCGGGACAATTTGAACGACCGGGAACATCAATCCGCCGTTTTCGATGGGTTTGCCCTTTGGCACAACCTGCGGCAACTCCATCAGTCGCCAAGCCTGACCAACTCGAACCAGCGTCCCCAAAGCGAGGGTATCGGTACCATTTGCTGACTGAAAGACACTCGACGCATGATCGTGGCAAACAATGTCTTTGGAGAGTTCTTTGCCAGCAGCAGCGAGACTTGGCTGGCCATTGCCGGAATTGATCCATGAAGCTTGAGCATTAATCGTCTTTTGGCTGCGAACCATGTTGGCGAATTCCTTGCGAGCCTTGCCCAAACGAGCAGCTGCATCCTGCGCCATTTTGCCCGTGAGCCCCAAAGACCGGAACTCATCGTTGGTCAACAACAGCCGCTGGTATCGAGCATCATCACGGGTTTTGATCGCCATGAAGACTTCGTAAGCGACTTCTTCAGCAGAAATCACTTTCCATTGATCAACTTCACCATCCTGATTCTTGTCGACTCCCCAGCGTGTTCCTGCGGAACCCATCCAGCGATACTCATTGGGCTCTTCATCGTAGTCTGTATCGATTTCACGATATACTTCGACGCCATCTTTGTAGTAGGAAAAGTAGTCCAGCTTGCGATCCTTGTTGGTATCAAGGAGTACCCGGATCACGCGATTGGTTGAATCTGCCAACACGTAGCCCGTCTTGCCAAACAGCTTGGAGCTACTTTGCATCTGAGCTTTTTTGACCATCTCAGCATTGGGACGTCCCTCGACCTTGAAGTCGTAGTCGATTTCCTTTTGCTTTGCTTTATAGGTCAGTGCCGTCGAGATCTCCGCCTCTGAGAACTTCTTTTTGACTTGGCCGCAGACGTCTGGAGCCATCAATCCGAAGGTAGCCGACGCGAGAACCACAAATGCAGTGAGCTTACTGGCGGATAGGGAGGATGAATTGGTTGCGTTGAAGGTGATCATGGCTAAACCTGCTGGTCTTGTGATGGCCTTGCGATGGCCCTGAGTTCTTTATTTCGTTTTTATCGCAGAACAGTTCCAGATTACCACCGTCTTTTCTTGCGATTTACTAACCGCAAGCTCACTTTTGTCTGGTCTGGGAAGGGTTTGACGGTTAGCGAATATGGTAATTGTATCCATCGATTGTATCGAAACCAAAAAAGTGAGTCTAAAAGACAAACCAGATTACAGATTTGGGCTCGATCCCACGATGATGGACTGATAGCTTTGGAACGGGAATTTGCCACAATTTTGGCGAGTTTCAGTTCAGGAAACAACTCAAAATTTTGCTTAAACCACGGTTTGACAGGCTTTGAGGTTTCCATAGAATAGCGAACCTTGCTGAGGAAATTGAGTCATACTTTCCTCGCAACAAGTACCAATACGGTCGTGTAGCTCAGTTGGTTAGAGCGCGTCGCTGATAACGACGAGGTCGCAAGTTCGAATCTTGCCACGACCACTGACCAACGGTTTACGGGGGTCAAAAGGCATCATCCCAGCGATGCCAGACATTTAAGGGGACGTAGCTCAACTGGGAGAGCGCCTGCCTTGCACGCAGGAGGTTGTCGGTTCGATCCCGGTCGTCTCCACTTCAAACGCCATCGATTCACTTCGGTGGCGTTTTTTTTGTGCTGTAAGGATTCGAGCCTGGGGACATGTGGTTTGATGAGAAAATCCAGCGGTTTGGTCACTTGGATCACAGGCCAGTCGCCGATGCGACCTGCAACTCGTCGATGCGTCCTGCAACTCGTGGCATTCGACACATCAATCGCAACGCCAAATATCATCACAGCTTATTACAAAGGCCAACGATCGTCCCAAATGCCGGTCATTTAGCACAGTTTGAAGTGGACGACATTCCGATAGAACGGGTAGGCTTTACGGTTAGCGCGACACCTCAAGTCGCGGCCTCATGCTGAAACAGCTGGTGTCATGGTTAAACCATTCTTCTCTCGTAAATTTCCAGGCGGCAATGTTGCTGTCGCGATTCTCGTCGTCATCGCCTTCGTGGTGCCGCTCCTGTCCCGCAGCGCGAAACTGGGGATGGAGAACATCACTAACAATGTCGCGGACTGGCTGCCGAAGGACTATCCCGAGACGAAGGATCTGGCAGAGTTCCGCAAGTACTTTTATGGCGATCAGTTCGTTGTCGTCAGCGGTCCGTGGTGCAAAGAAGGAAATCCGCAATTCAATTTGCTGCGCCAGAAACTCAAAGAGGAATCGCTTGAGTACGAAAAGATTCTGATCGATGCCGGACGCGACGAGGAAGTCCGAGCTCATCGTATCGGTGACGAACTGGGACTGATGAAGCGAAACGGCACCTACCATGAAGACTGGGGCCAGCGGCAGGAAAAGTGGCTGCAGGGAAAAGACAAGCAGTGGTACTTCATTGACCGACAAGGCCAACTGTTTCGCTGGAAGGGCCAGAACAATGTTGTCGAAGGCGCACAACGCTGGATGGAGCGGTCTTCCAATGGTCGCAACGAAGCCGATGGAATCTTCATCGATCAGTTTGGACCACCGCCGAATCTGAACGAAGGCAAAGAGAACCCGTTTTACGAAGATCCAAAAAAGCTTTGCTGTCGTCCGTTCAAATCAGTTGTTTCGGGAAAGGAAGTCTTTGATCAAATCGGTGGCGAGAACGGAACGCTGCGAATCAGCGCCAACGAAAAAGATGAAAAATCTGCCTTCGACGCCGAAATTGAAGCCCACCAACGTCTGACCGGAGCCATGTTTGGCCTGACTCCGGCGAAAGAGTTCACCTGGTCGTTTGCGTCGTTGCTGAAGCACGTTGATGAAGATCATTGGAAGCGTTTGCAATCGAACTCAATCTACCGCGAGCGTTTTGATGCGTTCGTCAGTGAGATTGTGGAAAAAGAATACGACAACAACCGCAGCAAGTTGGCAGCCGCCAGCCAAAAGGAACGTTTGCGACTTTGGTATCGACTCTGGTACCAACTGGAACTCGATCCGCCGCCGCGTCAGACCTGCCTGATTGTGACGCTGAACGAACCGATCATCCCGGAAATGGATCGGGCCGTCGGTCGTCCCGTCCCGGGCAAGCCACGACGTGGTCGGATCCTTGAATTGGCGATCAGCAAATGCGGCATCAGTGAAGACAACATTCACATCGGTGGTCCTCCTGCAGACAACGTGGCGATCGACGAAGAAGGAACCTCCACGCTGGTCAAGCTAATCAAGTATTCAGCTCTGATTGGAATCCTGATCGCCTGGCTCTGTTTCCGCAGTGTTCGCGTGACGGGAATGCTGTTCTTCGTGGGTGGCGTTGCTGCCATGGCCAGCCTGGCGATCGTCTGGATGGCCGGCGATTCGATGGACGCAATCCTGATGTCAATGCCGTCGCTGGTCTATGTGCTTGGACTATCGGGCGCGGTGCATCTGGTGAACTACTATCGTGATGCCTGTCGGGAACATGGTTCCGAACTGGCAGCCGAAATCGCAGTCAAGCACTGCCTTGGCCCATGTTCTCTGGCGGCGTTTACTACCGCCCTTGGACTCTATTCCCTGACCCAGAGTACGCTCGCGCCGATTTACAAATTCGGTTTGTACTCCGCGATCGCGACCATGGCGACGGTTGTGTTGTTGTTTACTTTCCTGCCTGCGGCATTGACGCTGTTCAAGCCTGGCTACGAGAAGGTTGACCCGAAAGACAAAGAAAACGAATCGGGAGTCATGGCCGCTGTGGGTCGGTTTTGGGATCGGGTTGGTGATTGGGTCATTGGAAACTATCGCCCCGTTTTGGCAGCCGGCTTGATTGTCCTGGTCATTGGAGCTTATGGAATTACCAAAGTCCAGACACAGGTTCACTTGCTGAAGCTGTTTGATCCGTCTGCAAAAATCCTGCAGGACTATCACTGGTTCGAAGACAATCTTGGTGAGTTGGTGCCTGCGGAAATCGTCGTGGCCGTCGATGCGTCGGCTCAACAGGAAGTTTACCTGGAAAACCAGAAGGCCGAAGCCGCTGAAGCGCATCAACGTGCAATCGCTGCAGCAGAAACAGAAGAAGAAAGAAAGGCACTCCTGGAGAGTGAGCCCGAAGACAACACCGACACTCGTCGCGAATATTCGCTGCGGTTGTCGATGCTGGAGCGGATCGAGTTATCCGGTCGCGTGCGGCATTACCTGGAAAAGTTCTTTGGCCCAACGGGAACCGGTGACATTGGCTCAGGCATGTCCACCGACGTTTTCACTCCCTCGGTGGAAACTCAGGTAGGAGGCGTGCAGCGCAACATTTACAGCGACCGGTTCTATGAAAGCCGGGGCGACATGCAGATGCAGGACTATTACGCAATCGTAGGCGAGACCGCGCTCGGCCCTTCACGTAAAAAACAGTTCATTGACCCGTCTGAACTCGGACGTGAACTGTGGCGGATCAGTATTCGGCTGGCTGCACTCAACGATGTTGACTATGGCGAATTCATTGGGGATCTCAAAGCCGTTATCGAACCTGTGATGGCAGCCTATCGATTCCGTAAGGACATCCTGGCGGCGGTCTATAGCAACAGTGAAAACGGAATTGTCACCGACTCCAAAGTCCTGATCCTTGGACCGGACCCGGTGCGTTACGACACAAACATCAAGGCAGAGTTGGCTCAGGGAAAATCCATTTCGAGCTTGATCGATCAGACCTACATTTTTGGCGAAACGCTGCGGGACCTACTCAAAAACCGTGGCATCGTCAAAAAAGGCCCCAAGACACGGAAGGAGTATACGTGGCTCGATCCAAACTGGTTGCGAGTGGACAATACCAAGCTGAGCAAAAAACAGAGGAAAGGCATTGGGCAGCTTCGCGAGAGACTCAAGACAGACCCCAAATCAATCGGCCTTTACGATTGCGTGATCCTGTTGAAGGACGATGACATGTTTGATATCGACTTCATCAAGCAGCATGCAAAGAATTTCGTCGATTGCCGCGAGCACACTTACCTGATTGATCCGGTTTCGAAGTTGCCTCTTCGCGGCATGATGACTGCCAAAGAACGCCGCGATGAGGGCAAAACAACTGAAGTCTCCGCGATGTACACGGGAATCGTGCCAATCGTATACAAGGCTCAACGATCGCTTCTGACGAGTTTGATCCAGAGTATCCTGTTGGCGTTTGTGATGATCTCAGTCGTGATGATGTTGTTGCTTCGCGATTGGCGATCAGGTTTCCGCAAGGACAATCTGCTAAATTTCCGTGGCGGAATGACAGCCATGATTCCAAACATTTTCCCGGTCGTTGTCGTGTTCGGCATCATGGGACTTTACGGAATCAAAGTCGACATCGGCTCCATGATGACGGCCAGTGTCGCCATGGGAATCGCAGTCGACGATACGATTCACTACCTCACGTGGTATCGGCAGGCACTCGGAGAAGGCAAGACGCGCAAAGCGTCGATCAAGTATGCCTACGACAAGGTCGCCACCGCGATGACGCAGACGACACTGATCGGTGGACTTGGCCTGGCTGCTTTTGCACTGAGCACGTTTACTCCGACGCAGCGTTTTGGTTCTCTGATGTTGTTCCTGTTGGCTGCGGCACTGATCGGCGACTTGATCGTCCTTCCAGCCGTTCTTGCCAGTCCGCTAGGCAAGTACTTTGGTCGCGAACTGACGGATGCCGAAAGAGCTGAAATCGAGAATCCGCTTCGTGTAGTGAATCCGGATGAACGAGCTTTGGGCACCGGCACTTAGAACTAACTGTAGAGATCGTCCGGCTTAACCAGGCGCTTTCGATTCGGAGAATCGAGCGACAATGTCGCTCAGCTCTCCGAGCTGTTAGCGGAACGACGTTTCAGTACGCAAGTGACTCTCACTGAAATCGCCGAGAACGAAAACTACAGGTTTTTAACCCGGACGATCGCTGTAGACGAGTCAGGACAGCCCGCCGGATGCTACGGTTCTGTTTGCGT
>CAYUNP010000248.1:3742-6941 GCA_964446085.1 uncultured Pirellulaceae bacterium | reverse complement strand
AAAAAAAAGCAGTTACCATGGACGGATTCACTTTCCGTGTTGATGAAGCGCTTACGCAATTCAAATCATGACAAAAACACCGTTCTCGTTCAAAGCAGTTCAATTCTTCTACTCAATCGGATTGCCTCCAGCTCGCATTGCCCAATGTGCGGTGGGACTCCTTCTGGCTGCTGTGTTTGTCTATTGGGTATTTCAGCCGGCAGACGAAACAGACGACAAAGAACGAAAAGATGTTGCTGAAATCGCACCCGTCGTTGACGAACCAAAAATCGCAAAACCGGCTGACGTGGCGCTGACGGTTGACCAACAGATCATCAATCTGGCTCTTACTGACACGGCAAGTAACAACTACGTCTATTTGGCCAGCGAGATCCAACAACGTAACGGGGAAATTGAGGCGCTGCGACAACGTGAAGACCTGACGCAGGCGCAGAAAAACAAGCTCGATCAAATACAGCTTGGGCTTCAGATTCTTTTGGTTGAAAAAATGATTGAGAAACGCATTAGTTACACCGCCGAAGAAGTTGCTTTCAAAAAGTCTGCCGAAATCCTGTTAAACAGTCCCGACCAGGACTTGCAAAATTTCGCCGGCAACGCAGTGACCTACATCGCAGCCCGCAAATTTTCAATGAACTCCAATGAAGAAAATTTTGAGTCGGCAATGGCGCTGGTCAGAAAACATCAACAGGCGATTCTCATCGACAAAAATCGCTGTGATGCGTTGCTTGACGCTTTTCTGGTGGCGTGGAAACGCGCCCCCAAAAACCCTTTTGCAAATCAGAGCTTGCAGACAATAGGAGAAATCTATTCCCGAAGTGATTCGCAAGCGACCAGAACATCAGGGACTGAACTTCAGGAGCTTGTCCTGTTCGCGGATTTTGATCTGCCGAGACTGGAAGAAGAGATTCGCTTCAGGGATCGCAATTCGATGCAGCAACTGGACGACATACTTAGGGTTTTGGAAAAGCACCCTGAAGTCACATTAAAACGTTGGAAAAAGATCATGCAGTCGTACGAGGCTTTTGTTTCCACGAATCAGATTGAAAACACTCAGACTGCCATCAACATCATGGACGATCTGACGGGAAAGCTCCCGGATTCTGATGAACGAAAACAACAATTGCAACAACTGTTGGAGCGGCAGAAAACGCGAATTCTGGCAATCGGAAAACCATTCGATGTTACTGGAATCAAAGTCACCGGTGGAGAAATCCTGCCTTCGGCGAATGAGTATACCGTGTTGCTGTTTGCAGACAGAACTGTTCCATCAAAAACGTCACTTGAAGAATTGACCCGGACCAACTTTTCCATTGGAGCAGGCATGCGCCCAATCATTGCGTTTAAGGACCCATTCGCTGAGTCAGACAAAGACAGATTTCGCGAAATCCCGGCGAACATAAACGTGGCCGATCACGAGACTGCAAAAAGCTACCTCGCAAAGTACCCCGTGGACTTCTTTCCGACTTTAATCCTGATCGACAAGCAGGGAACGATCGCTTGTGGCAATCTTTCGCTGCTGCAGGCGCAAAATCGAATCGCTTCGTTTGAATCAAGGGAACGCCAACAGAACAATCAGTAATACCCCTGTCTGCTCGATGAACATCCGCCAACAACTTCTTAAAAAGCACTCACGCGAAAACGCTGACTTTATTGAAGATTATGTCGTTGAGCATCCGCAAGCGATCGTGGAACTGATGGCCTGCTTCCTCAGCGACGAGACGAAAATCGCTCAACGATCATCACAGGTTGTTGGGAATCTTGGGCGACATCATCCCAAAATGCTGGAGCCGTGGTGGGAGGAGATGATTGACGCTGGCGACAAGCCTGTTCACATTGCCATTCGCCGCAACGTCGCCAGATACTTTTGCGAACTCAAATTGCCGATGAAGGCAAAACTTGAAAAACGAATTGCCGATTCTTTCACGCGCTGGAGCACTGACCCCGACGTACCGGTCGCAGTCGCAGTTTTTGCCATGCAGTTCATTGCTGATCGGCACCAACAATTCCCCAGGCAAGCCAACGATATCAGGACGGAAATCCAGTCGCGAATGGAATCAGAATCAGCAACTCCCGGATTCTGCAATCGAGGCAGGAAGATCCTGCAGCAGTTGGCTCGCTAGACACTTCTCCGTTGACAACAACTCGCCGTTGCACTTGTGCATCATCGCCGTTGCATTTGCAAGACAACTGCAAACCCTTCTCTGCATTGGATCCGCATATTCGTGGGCGAAGTGAAAATTTCCGTCAATAGCTGCTCTTGTTCTTCAATAAGCCAAGCAACGTGACGTAAGGTTGACTGCCGACTTAAATTCCACCAGTCAACCTTTCATATGGAGACTCACGATGAAATGCAATTTCAAATTCGTGATCGCATGCAGCCTCGCCACACTTTGCACTGCAAGCCCGCTTTTCGCACAAGAAGTACAATCAAAGGATCGAACCAGTTCAGAGTCGATTGAGTCGCGTCTTGTTCCATGGGTAGACTGGTTCTCGCGACAAGCGTTTGAATCAACGCAAAATCAACCACAAATGGGGCACACGTTTCGCGACACCGCTCACCCTGGCATTCCCATGCTTAACCAGGAAGTTGCTAACCTGAACCGGGAAGTCACGGACCAAAGCCTGGGGCAGGGCAGGGTAACGCAGGCCGAAGTCCACAACTATCCATTTGGACTACTGGAAACCAACGAGGTCGCTCAACCCCAACAACTCTCGGCTCCGCAAGGCGAGCTTGTCGACCATGGTGCAGAGATACAGCGCCGACAGCGGGGTCTCACGCCAACAGATCGATCTGCGTTCACGCGGAATCACGCTGGGCAACATGAACTCGCTCAAGTCGTCCCATCAGAAATCGTTGACCTTAAAACGCAACGTGAAACACCAGGAACCGCCGCAGTCCAAATCGAGCAACCTTTTGCAACCCGGACAACTCGGGAATTTGCAACTCAACCGAATGTTACACGGTTAACCCCATCCCTAACTCAAGTTCCAACATTCAGGACTGAGAAATTTGCGACTCAAGAGAACATTGAAACAACGGCAACAGCGCTCCAAGGCGCGCCTCTGGCTCAGGAAACTCGTGAGTTGGATCCACTTGCAGCACCACTTGTGTCGCCTGACACCTATTCGCTCGATCTGCAACGAGAAGGCAGTCCAGTCGCAGCTAGTCAGGCTCTCAATGTCCCGCAAAGCTTTCCAC
>CAYUNP010000248.1:0-3642 GCA_964446085.1 uncultured Pirellulaceae bacterium | reverse complement strand
CACAACTTCAACAACGGGCACAACTTCAACAACGGCCGCCGCAGTGACGCCTGCAAAGCCTGCCGTTAGCAGAAAAGATGCGGGAGCCATCATTGCCAGAGCTCGCAAGGCAGCGGGTTGGTGGGCTTTTGTCCCATACATCCTCTTCACGCTGCTTGGGGCTTTGTGTCTGAGCTTCTTCTCCATGAATCGCAAACGTCGATCTGCACAGGCACAGTCTCCACAGAAAGGCGAATCAGAGCGTTCCATGGCTTCGTCTTTGACAACTCGCTCGACCAGCACTTCAAACTTCGAAACCCCGGAAAGATCTGGCGAATCAAGATCTGTCAGAGATCTCGAGTTCTCACAATACGAAGAAACAGCAAACGAAATGACTGGGCTCGAATTTCACGATTCGAAACCAGTGAAGGCACAGCGCAAAACAGCTGAATCCGCCACGGAAACTCAGGGCAAAAGATCTGAATCAGTTTCTCGAGAGGCCGTTCGATCCCAACAGCCCGAGCTCAGTGTTGAGGAATCAGATAGCCAACAAGTCTCCGCTCAAGCCGAAGAAACTCGGCAAAGCGAAGATCGACAAGCCGATGCCGACCGTAAAGCCAACTCGAAACGCAGACTCAAAGACAAAGGCAAATCAAAACGTGGCTCGAAGCACCAAGACGAGCTTCGTGTAACAGAGGCCAGAGGCCCGGAGTTCGTCCAGCACGAAGAACAGGCGAACCAATCGACTGATGCTGAATTCCGCGACTCAAACCCAACGGAAGCGCGGGACGTGCCTTCAGTGTCGCAAACTGATGAATCCGTTCGACTTGAGCAGGGTGAATTCAGTAGTCAGGAAACAGAGAGCCAGCAAGTCTCGGCTCGAGCCGAAGAAACTCGGCAAAGCGAAGATCGCCAGACCGATGCGAAACGCAAACGTAAATCAAAACGTGGCTCGCATCAGCAAAACGAGTTTCGCGGCAGAGGCCCGGAGTTCACCCAGCACCAAGCGCAGGCGAACCAATCGACTGATGCTGAATTCCGCGACTCAAACCCAACGGAAGCGCGGGACGTGCCTTCAGTGTCGCAAACTGATGAATCCGTTCGACTTGAGCAGGGTGAATTCAGTAGTCAGGAAACAGAGAGCCAGCAAGTCTCTGCGGAAGTTGAAACAACCCAAAAAAGCGAAAATCACCAGCCAAAAACGAATCGCAAAGGCAAATCAAAACGCAAACGCAACCAAAGACGTGACTCACAGCGGCGGATTGATTCTCAGCCATCGAATTCAACGTCAGAATCTACCTCTGCAACCTCAGAATCTACATCTGCTCGTGAACTTGAAACCAGGCCACGCGATCTGGTTGCGGAATCGAACTCGCGCGATGAAGTTCAATGCTCATGTGTTGAGCCCACAGATGGGTGTTGCGAACATCGGCCAGCGAATTCGGAACAGACTCAATCCGATCGACCAGGCACATCCCAAAGCAACCCAGCCGATACTCAGGTCCGGGATGACTTGACTCAGATCGAAGGCATCGACTGGAAAACACAGCAGGCGCTGCACAAGGCCGGTTTCCATCGCTTTAGCGACGTTGCCAATGCGGACGAAAAGCAATTGAAACGAACTCTTGCAAAATCAAATGTCAAAGTCAGCCGGTCAGAGACCCGTCGCTGGATTCGATTGGCAGCCAACGCTCAACAGCGGGGCAGTCAGCTCAGCAACCGCAGCGGTCAGCCGAAACGATCGAAGCGTACTATCAAGCGTCAATCGTGGACCACTGCTGAAATCAACAACGCCGCGGCCAAAGACGACCTGACTCGAATTAGCGGAATTGATACTGCATCGGCAACGTTGTTGCAGAAGTCAGGCATCGCAACATTCAGACAGCTTTACCAAGCAGGACCTGAAAAGATTGCCCGCATTTTTGCCAACGGTGGCACTGAGTTCGAGCTGACGGATACCAGCCAATGGGCACCGCAAGCAAAATATGCGATGAACGATGACTGGAGCGGTCTCACTCGATGGCTCGAGGCCAATAGCAGTGTCAAAAGCGTAGCAAAAGCACCCAAAAGCGTAGCAACGGCACCAAGTCGCAATTCAGTGTCTGATCGCCAGGACGATCTGACGCGAATCAAAGGAATCGGACCCGTGGCCCAAAAACACCTGCGGGAAAATGGCGTTAACACGTTCGAAGAAATTGCCAACATGAGCGTTGAAGAGCTCAAGGCACTTTTCTCGTCCAACAGTCGGTTTCAAATGTTGAAGCAGGAAACCTGGCCTAGCCAGGCGAGAGATTTTTTCACCAGCGACCAGAAGGGCGATTGCGATTCCGAGCAGAACATTCTCGATGAAATCAGGTCGCTTTCGGAGATGAGTTCTTCAGTGAAAGAATCGCCAAGCGAGAATCAGAACCAACAAGTGAAGAAAAACCATGAAGTTCACTGAATCAATCCGACTTGATTGAACAGCATTTTTATTGAGTCCGGATCGACAATTGTTGATCCGGGCTTTTTTCGTGTGTTTTAGAGCTGGAGAATGGAGCGGTTAGCAACGCATCATTCAACAGGCGAATGGACGTTCGCAGTTTAGCCGGAATTTGGACAAATGGATTGCGCCGAAAGGCGATGCTACGAACAACCGACGGCAAACAACCGACAGACAAGTTGCTGAATGCAAAAGCGCCGCCTAATCCGTCGCTTTGATCACTCAAAGAATCGCCTTTCCACGCATTTGGCCTCCCTTTTTTAGTCATCATGAATCGAGCATCGACGTTGAAAAAACAGTGTTTTTGGCTCAAAAGCAATCGGAAAAACAAACCGAAATTGTGACTCTCTTCAAAAAAAACTGAGAATTCACTGATTACCCCTTGAGCGCTTTCCGATGATTCGTATACTTCTGCTCCACCGCTGAAAAGCGAAGCATGGAAGATGCAAAGGGTGTTGCTGACGAGCCAAGTTAGGCTCGACAAACGCACTGCCCAAATATTTTGCCTTTCTTTTGAATCCGGGTTTACTTACGGTTGACACCAACCGAAAAAGTCATAGAATCCCGGACCCAGTTGAGGAACGATCCTTGATGGGGACTGCCTTTGAGTTGATTTGTTCTATCGGTTTGCCGACGCGTCGGAAACAGATTAGAGCGAACCTTCAACTCAAAGGCACTCTCCAACACAACTGTGAGTGAGAGTTTGTTTCCGTATATCGGAGACGCGTGACGGCCTCGGCCATCGGAGAACGCAAGTTCGAAGAACCGGGACGTTGCATTGATCTTTGACAATTTGTTTGTGAAGTAGATGGCATCTATATGGATGATTCATCAAGGTTGGAACTTCGGTTCTGGCGGAGATGTATCAAACATAAAAACCACTCTTGAGTAGCGCTGTGGATAACCAAACCTTCGGGTTTAGGTTTGACACACGTGTCGAAAGATTGAATTAAGAAGAATATCGTTATATGTGGTTTGAACACAGTGTCGGTCGTTCTTGAACGACTGGCTTTGCAAGATAAACGGTTCTCTTCAGGCTTGTTGACCTTCGGGTTGGCGACTTGGAAAGAGTTGGATATTTGTGGTCAAGCTATTAAGGGTATATGGGGGATGTCTTGGCATTAGAAGGCGATGAAAGGCGTGTAAGTCTGCGATAAGCCTGGGGTAGTTGACAAACAAGC
>CAYUNP010000247.1:1394-6942 GCA_964446085.1 uncultured Pirellulaceae bacterium | reverse complement strand
CTAGCGTGGGATCGCTGGTTGCAGTGATTCGCTAACGCGAGCCTGAGCTGGCTCGTAAACGTATACGCTGTTCTCAACGATGATGCGTTGCTTTGAACCAACAGTCTCCAATGAACTGCGAACGACGTGCTCGCCTTTCTGGACTCCGATGGCCGAGAATTTGAACTCGCGTGTTTTACCTGGACGCAGATCAGAATCTGCGAACAGGATCGAGTTGGAAGTCTCATCCACGACACCGTCTTTTGGATTCGCAGGACGCATACCGGCTGGCAGCTGAACTTCGATCTCCATATCGTTGGCAATATTGCTTCCACGGTTCGCAACCTCGACAACGAACATTGTTTCGCTACCGACCTGAACCGGTCCGCCAATGTTTCGCATCTGAATGCTCAAGTCAGCACGTGTCGCGATGATGGTTTTAAGTGAAACTTCCTTCTGATTGGTTTCATCACTGGCAACACGAATGCGGCACTGCTTTTCACCTTCGCTGCTGGCAATTGCCTTCAACTGAATCGTTTGCTCTGTCTGAGATGCAATGCTGTCAAACTTCCATGTCAAAGTACGGAGCTGAGAGTCCATCTTCGCCTGACGGCTGATCGTTGTAACTTTGACACCTTCTGGAATGGCGAATTGAACTTCGACATTGTTGACGTTAACTTCGCCAGGATTGTCGATGGTGATCGTGTAAATTCCGTCACGCTCAACAAAGTTCATATCGGGACCAATCGCAGCCACACGAAGCTCAGGCTGTGTAACACGCAATCCAGCTTCAGCAGGTCTGGCTTTGCAGAACTTTCCTTCTGCGGCGAAAGCCATCCCCGTTTGACCGGGCTTTTGTGGAACCGTCACGATGGTTGCCTTGGCCGTTTGGCCTGGACGAATGGTCTGTGGTGTTTCAAAGCCGGACTTCTGGACAACACGAAGCGTTGCCGGGATGTCTGCAATCAAATCCACATTGTTGGCGATTCCGTCTCCAACATTGGAGACCGTCACGACATGAGTCGCCTTGGAACCAATGTTGGTTTGCGATGGACCTTTGATGTTGACAACCAATTGTGGTTGACGAACGCCAACTTCAATCTTGCTACGATTCGAGATCGTCAAAGCTGTTTGAATGTTCAATGGCAGCTTTTCAGTTGCGACGACGTCCATCAGAAGTTGTCGCTCTTCACCAGGTTGCAACGAACTGATTTCGAACGTGCACTGCCCATCGGCAACGGAACCATTGCGAGCGTCAACTTTTACATTAGCTGGCAACATGGCGACAAGCTTGACATCGTGAACGGTTGACTTACCCGGGTTGCGAACATCAATTCTGACCGCTGCGATCTCGTTGACGTTTACGAACTCTGGAGCAGATATCTTGGCCGCCACAAATGGAACGCTCTCGCTACGACGAATCGGCGCTGACAGCGGAACATAATTTTTGCTGGCAGCAGGCTTGGGAGCTGATACCTGGATCGTGGGAGCCTGAGCTCTCGCGACGTGGACTTCCGGGTGGCCTCCAGGATTGGGTGGTGATGCCACTTGAAAGTCACCACCAGCACCTACCGTTGGCGTGTCCATTGAAGTGGCCCCTTCAAACTGCGTACCGAGTTGGTCGTAGGCAACTTGGGGAGCGGCTATCACTCTCGATGCCGACGAAGGAATGACTGGCGAGTTACCACCCAGTGGGTTCGTTGCCAGTCGTGTGGTGCGAGAGGAAGCATCCGCGACTTTCTCCTGCACAGCAGTACTGCGTAGTTGAATAACGCGTGCCACCTCTTCCTGAGCACCGTCGATCAGTTGATTTTGTCCATGAGCAGTGGAAAAGAGCGATGCGCTCGCCAAGCCCGTGAACAACAGGCAGTTGCGATACAAATGGCGATACATTAAGCGTCTCCGGATGGTGTCAGTTATTTAGTGGAAGGAAGTCTTCTCGGTATCGGCCCGCACAGCCGTTACAATCGATTTTTTTTGACAAAATTGTTAGACTGTTGGAAGACGCCCAGTCTTACACGATCTGCTAGCTGATCGTTTCGTTCGGATCCGTTCATAAACCCGAGAAAAAGCCATGTACATGCGCACCCTTGTCCCGTTGTTTGCGATTTCGCTATCAGTTGCGTCATTCGCCACCCCGAAAGTTCTTATGTCGCAGGATCAGCAGCAATTGAAGTATCCAAAAACCAGGAAAGTCGATCAGGTCGACGAATACCACGGCGTGAAAGTTGCCGACCCGTATCGCTGGCTTGAAGAGGACGCGCGGCAGTCTGATGAAGTTGCCCAATGGGTTAAAGCTCAAAACAAGGTTGCCTTCGGATACATCGAAACGCTGCCATATCGTCAGGAGATCGACGACCGATTGACCAAGCTGTGGGACTACGAGAAGTACAGTGCTCCGTTTCGCCGCGGCGATCGCTATTACTTCAGCAAGAATGACGGTCTGCAAAACCAGTTCGTGCTTTACTCGATGGATTCCCTGGGCGCTGAGCCGAAAGAACTAATCGATCCCAACAAATGGTCCGACGACGGAACCGTTGCCCTCGGCGGACTCGCCTTCAGCGACGACAGCAAGTACGTAGCCTACGGCGTTCAGGACAGTGGATCTGACTGGCGCACCTGGCGTGTGATGGAAATCGAATCGGGCAAAGTACTCGACGATGAACTCAAATGGATCAAGTTCGGTGGAGCCACCTGGGACAAGGACAGTAAGGGTGTTTACTACAACCGCTACGACGAACCAAGCAAAGAAGCCGAATTCACTTCGCTGAACCTGAATCAGAAAGTCTACTACCACAAACTTGGCACACCTCAGTCAGAAGACAAACTGATCCACGCCGACCCTGGCAACCCTGAATGGGGATTTGGAATCGACGTCAGTGAAGACGGACTTTGGATGATCCTGACAGTCTGGAAAGGCACCGACAGTCGCAACCGTGTGCTCTATAAGGACCTCAGCAAACCTGATTCGAAAATGATCACACTGATCGACGACTTCGAGAATGAGTATTCTTTTCTTGGCAACGAAGGTTCGAAGTTCTTCTTCAAATCCGACCTTAACGCTCCGAAAAAATGCATTTTAACAATCGACATCAAAGACGCTGAAAAGCGTAACGTGATCATCGCCGAAGCCGAAGAAGCAATGCAGAGCGCTTCGATGGTGGGCGACAACATCATCCTGCAATATCTCAAGGACGCCAAAACCCAGGTCAAACTGCACGACCTTGCCGGAAAGTTCACTCGGGAAGTTTCCTTTCCCGGAATCGGTTCGGCGAACGGATTCGGTGGACGCCGCAGCCATGAAGAAACATTCTATTCGTTCAGCAGTTTCAATCGTCCGCCGTCAACGTATCGCTACGATCTCAAGACTGGTGAAAGCAAACTCTTACGCGCGGCCAAAGTCGACTTCAACCCTGAAGACTACGAAGTCAAACAGGTGTTTTACAACAGCAAGGATGGCACGCGAGTTCCGATGTTCATCGCCCACAAAAAGGGCCTCGAACTCAACGGTACCAATCCGACTTTGCTCTACGCTTACGGCGGTTTCAATATTTCATTGACACCAGGTTTTTCGATACAGCGTTTGCAGTGGATGGAAATGGGCGGCGTATTCGCGATGCCTAACCTCCGCGGCGGTGGCGAGTACGGCAAAGACTGGCACAAGGCTGGTACCAAAACGAAAAAGCAAAACGTCTTTGATGATTTCATCGCAGCAGCCGAGTACCTGATCAGCAACAAGTACACTTCCAACAATAACCTTGCGATTCAGGGCGGCAGCAACGGCGGCTTGCTCGTAGGAGCCTGCATGACTCAGCGGCCCGATCTGTACGGCGCCTGTCTTCCTGCCGTTGGCGTGATGGACATGCTTCGCTTTCAAAACTGGACCGCCGGTCGATTCTGGGTAGATGACTACGGCAGCAGCGAGAACGCCGAACAGTTTGCAGCTCTGTACAAGTATTCGCCATGCCACAACGTTACCGACGGCACGGCCTACCCGCCGACGATGGTCACCACGGCCGACACCGATGATCGCGTTGTCCCTGGTCACAGCTTTAAATTCGCAGCCCGACTGCAGGAAGCTCAGGCTGGAGAAAATCCGACCATCATTCGCATCGAAACTTCTGCCGGACACGGAGCTGGAAAACCAACTTCAAAACTCATCGAGGAAGTTGCTGACCAGTGGGCTTTTCTGGCGAAACATCTGGGGATGACTCCCTCGTTTCCGAAGTAGTCTCGATTGGCATTTCAAAAGTCGTTTAACGGCAAGCCGAAGGCGACTGTGTCCGCACCCACAAAGCGCAGTCGCCTACGGCTTGCCGTTAAACAAATATCAAAGATTTCAAATCTCTCCCAACTGATTTCATGACTGACGAACCCAACCAAGACCCACTGGCGGAACTGCGCAATAACATCGATGAGATCGACCAGCAACTGGTCGACCTGATCAACCAGCGCGCCCGACAGGTCATCGAAGTTGGAAAAATCAAACAGGGATCCAGCATTCCGATCTACGCGCCGCACCGCGAAGCAGCCGTCATGAAGAAAGTCGCCGCACTCAACGAAGGCGGCGTCTTTCCACAGGAAGCCATCGAAGCGATCTATCGCGAGATGATGAGCGGCAGTTTCAAACTCGAACAGCCGCTGCGAATTGGTTACCTCGGACCGATCGGAACTTTCAGTCACCTCGCGGCCACCAAAAAGTTTGGTGCCTGCGTGGAATACGAAGACCTTCGCGCCATCGAAGGCGTCTTTGAAGAGGTCGCCCGTGGTCACGTCAACTACGGCCTGGTCCCGATCGAAAATAGCATCGGTGGCGGCATCAACGAAGCACTCGACGCGTTCATGCTGTACCACGACCGACTGAACATTTACGGTGAAGTTCGACTGGGCATTCACTTTTGTCTGCTGTCTAACGGCAAACCGGAAGCCGTCAAAAAAATATTCTCGCGCCCCGAAGCCTTCGCCCAGTGCCGCAACTGGTTGGCCACGCAATATCCCAACGCGGATCGTATCCCCGCCGAAAGTACTGCTGCCGCCGCGAAACAGGCTCAAGCCGAATACGCCAAAGATCCAGAATGCGGAACGGCGGCAATTGGTTCATCACTGGCCGGAGAAATCTATGGTCTGCACCCGATGTTCGAAGCCATCGAAGATCGCCAATCCAACGTGACACGATTTCTGATCCTGTCTCGAGAGGAGACCGAGATTTCGAAGAAAGACAAGACTTCCGTTATGTTCACCACCGACCACCGCCCGGGGTCACTGGTGGATGTGCTAAGTGTCTTCAAGCGTAACCAGATTAATCTGTCCCACATTGAAAAACGTCCAAGTCGCGAAGTGAATTGGGATTACACTTTCTTCATCGAAATCGAAGGGCATCGCAAGGACGCAAACATCGCAGCTGTCATCGGCGAGGCTCGGGCTCACTGCACGAACCTGACAATTCTTGGTAGCTTTCCGGCCAGCGAAACGGTACTGTAGCTTTTGATCCAGTTTGCGATTTGCGGCGATACCGTTCGATGCAGGCTCGAAGGCTGTGAAGTTTTGGAGGTCGCGTCGATGTTGTGGC
>CAYUNP010000247.1:0-1294 GCA_964446085.1 uncultured Pirellulaceae bacterium | reverse complement strand
TTGACATTGTGGCTGCGGCGTCTCGCCGCAGTATTGACATAATTACCAGGACGACGCTCCTCTGGTCGCGAAATTCGAAGCACCCAATCCACCAGCGTTGGTTTCTACTTTCACAGCCTAAAAGCCCAAACAAGTGAATTGACTGCGACTTTTGCACACCATGAAAAACTCACACTGTCCTATGAACTTTCGAATCACCTGTATTCTCATTGCCTCCATTGTCAGCCTGATTTCAAATCAACTTGAGGCGCAAGAGAAAGAGAAAATCGAACTCGACGACAACACGGCGCGAGTCGTTATTTCACCATGGGAATCAGCCGACGTTGGAACCGACGCTCACTTTCGCGGTCTGCATGTGGTCAACGACAAAGTCATCTGGCTCTCTGGCTCCAAAGGCACCGTCATCGTTTCGTCCGACGGCGGCAAAACCTGGCGACAACGCAAGGTGGAAGGTGCTGAAGACCTGGACTTCCGTGACATACATGCTTTTGATGACGGCACCGCGGTTATTATTAGCTCGGGTGACGTCGCCAGAATCTATCGCACCACCAATGGAGGCCGGACATGGAAATCCAGTGGTCAGAAATCGGACGCTTTCTTTGACGCCATCTCCTTCTGGGACGAAACGTTTGGAATCGTGATGAGCGACCCTGTCGACGAAAAATTCTGGCTCGCTCGCACCAAAGACGGCGGTAAGTCATGGAACTCGGTCAAAGCAAACAAATTGCCGGCTCCCGAACCTGGAGAAGCCGGCTTTGCTGCCAGCGGCACCAACATGTGCGTCGTCGGTGAATCCACCTGTTACATTGGACTCGGCGGCAGCCCGGAAAATCAGTCCCGCGCCAACTCGCGAATTCTGGTTTCCCGCGACAAAGGACTGACATGGAATTTTGGCGGCCCCGTTCCGATCGCACGTTCTCCCTCAGCTGGAATTTTTTCAACCTGGTTTGCGGACGAACGTCGGGGCGTCGCCATAGGCGGCGACTACCTCAAAGTCGATGACAACAGCAGCAATTATGCCGTAACAGAAGACGGCGGCAAAACCTGGGCAACACCATCACCTCGCGTCCCGCCCAGCGGCTATCGCAGCTGTGTCGCTGCATGGAAAACCGGTCGCGAAGTCAAGCTCGTTGCCGTTGGCACCAATGGAACGGACATGTCGACCGATCTGGGTAACAAGTGGGTTCGCATCTCCAACAAGGGATTCAATTCGATCAGCTTTTCCGACACCGGCCGCACTGGCTGGGCTGTGGGGCAAGATGGATCTGTGGCGCGTTGGGTACTGGCGAAATAA
>CAYUNP010000246.1:0-7040 GCA_964446085.1 uncultured Pirellulaceae bacterium | reverse complement strand
GTGGCTGCGGCGTCTCGCCGCAGTACGAAAAGGACACCCACTGTGGCGAGACGCCCCAGCCACGACTGAAGTTTGATACAGAACTGACAGTCGAGCCAAGTTTTGTTCTAATTGAAGCATGATCCAACCAGCGCCTCTGTTTCTAAAATCCCTGCTGCTCGTTTTCGTCACGAGCATCGCTTGCGCTCAAGAGCGCACGTCCCCTCCACTACCCGATTCCGTTGCGGAAATCGAACAGGCAAGAATTGATGCCATCGCCAAAGGGTCACGGTCTACGATCTGTGTGTTCGGACCACAGAGCCAGGGAGGTGGCAGCGGAGTCGTGATCTCGGCGGATGGATATGCCTTGAGCAACTATCACGTCGTGGAGGGAAGTGGCCCTTTCATGAAATGCAGCATGAACGATGGAGTCCTCTACGATTCGGTCATCGTTGGAATCGATCCCGTCGGCGATGTCGCTTTGATCAAACTTCTCGGTCGCGACGACTTTCCTTTCGCGACGCTTGCCGACAGTGACGCTGTCGAACAAGGCGACGATTGCTTCGCCGTTGGAAATCCATTCCTATTGGCAACCAACTTCCAACCCACCGTTTCCTGGGGCGTTGTTTCTGGCGTGCATCGATATCAATATCCCTCGGGAACATTACTCGAATACGCGGACTGTATTCAAACCGATGCGGCAATCAATCCAGGGAACTCTGGCGGCCCGCTATTCAACGCGGAAGGGAATCTGATCGGCATCAACGGTCGTGGAAGTTTCGAAAAACGGGGCCGTGTGAATGTCGGAGTTGGCTATGCGATTTCAATCAACCAGATCAAACTGTTCATGGACTACCTGAAGAGCGGTCGGATCATCGACCATGCGACCATTGGTGCGACTGTGGCTACGGATGATCAAGGAGACGTCCGCGTTTCGAACATTCTGGAATCGTCTGATGCGTGGCGCCGTGGTTTACGATACGACGATCGCGTAAAACAATTTGCAGGTCGCTCTATTGGTACAGTAAATCAATTCAAAAACGTGCTGGGCATTTTTCCAAAAGGCTATCGAGTGCCGATTTCGTTTGAACGGGAGGGAGTTGCGATCGAAGCGATGGTGCGACTGACGGGAGTTCACTCGGCGGAAAAATTAACGGAAATGATCGAAGGGCCCGTCTCCGAGACTGAAAAACCGGAGACGCCGGAAAAGCCTGAAACGGAAGCCGAAGTGAACCAGTACGCGAGCTGGTATGAAGAGAGACGTGGTTTCACGAATTACCATTTCAACAAACTCAATCGCAAACGGGTTTGGGATCAGTCAGTTGAAAGCCAGGGTGATTTTTCTTCCTCATCGATGCGTTGGCGACTTAGTGGCGTCAACAACAAGGGAAAGAAAGTCCAGATGGTGCTGGCGGATGAGAAGTCTGGTATCGAGATAGGAAGTAAGACCTGGGTTCTGGATCCAGAATCCGAAATGTCAGAGCAACGTGTTCCCGAAGATACCGGAGGATTATTGATCGCGTTGCATCTGTGGCGAAATTTCCTGATCCTTGGACCGGAGCGATTTGGCGAAGTTGTCTATTTTGGTTCGGCGCCACTGGAGCCGGGAGGAACGAACTATCAAATTCTGGTTGCCACTCGTGGGACGATCGAGTCGCATTTGTTTTTTCATCCAGAGACGGGAAAGCTGACCGCGATGGAAATTTTTCCTGAACTCAACAGTGACCCGTGTTTGTTGTGGCTCAAGGACTATCGCCGCGACGATGACCTTTCGCTGCCGGCGACGATGGAGTATTCGTTTGGGATCCAGAGTGGCAAGATTGAGATTGAGAAACTGGAATTTCTGAAGTGATGTTTTTTGTGTCTGGATACGGCGGGCGACCACATGAATCGCAACCCGACGCGTAAACGAGGAATCGCCAAAGCCGCGGATCAGCTGGTTGTTGTGGCTGGGGCGTCTCGCCACAGTTGGAACATGTCAAACTGCGGCGAGACGCCGCAGCCACCTTAACTTACGGCTCAGCAGGAGCTTCGCCCTCCCGGCGAGAGGCGACAGCTACTTTTTGTGCAAATTATGACTCGACCGTAAACGAGCGGTCGCCAAAACTTACGGCTCAGCAGGAGCTTCGCCCTCCCGATGAGGAGAACAGAATCACGTCTACTTGCCGCCCTTGCCGCCGTGTTCTTCGAAAGACCAATCGCCCTCGGTTGTCTTTTTCTTTTTCGGATCAACATCCTTCATCGACCAGTCATCCGTTTCCGCTGGCTTAACATCGCCGCCGACCGGATTGTTCAACTCAAATCCGGAACTGGATTTCTTCTTCGTTGGCAAACCCTCCATCGACCAACCGTCTTCGCCTTGAGTCTTCGATGGTGCCTTTTGCGCGGAACCAACCTTCTTTTTAGTATCGACGCCGTCCATGCTCCAATCGCTATTGGATCTGCCCGTGCCTGCGGGCATTGCGTTTCCTGATTTCGATAGTGCCTCGTCAATTTCAGTTTGCCGACGAGACTCGTCTGCTTCCCGAAGCACCCGATTTACATCAGACGCAGTACGCTTGCCAGCAGGCTCAGCTTCAGAACCACCTCCCGATGTTGACGGGCCGCGGCTTTGCATAAAAATGAAAAAAACTCCACCAATGATCAGTAACATAACGATTCCGCTCATGCCGCCCTTTCGGCGACGCGGGCGTTGTTGTGGATAATCAAAGCTCATTTTGGAAGTCCGAAAACAGTCAGTATTAAGTCAGGCACATCTCCAACATAATGACGACCAGGACCAACGTTGACAATCGAAGAAATGAATCGCTGCTACAAATCATGCTTTTTCCTGCCCCAGTCGCCGTAGAATTTTCTGTTGTAAAGCAGACAGCTTCGCCCTGACTTCCTGTTGCGACTCACCCGAGGCGAACACGGTCAGAACTGGTTTGCCTGTTTCGATCACAGTGCCACAGCCCGGAATGTCAGCAATCGACGTTTCACAGGGCAATGACTCGCAGCGAACGGGAAACGCCGCAAGCAACTTTCGCGAGAATCGAATTGGCACCCCTGAACGATTGAAGATCACCGCTTTGCCGATCACATGGGGATGGTTCGGAACCGCAGCTTGATCACAGTGGATTCCGAATGCGCTCAAGTGCCGCCGAATCACGTGCTGTCCAACAATCTCAGCCGAAGCTGGAATCCTCGGATTAATATCCACAGGCCAGATTCCATTCCTGTTGACAATAAAGTCTATCCCGAACACGCCCGTGAACTGTGAACCTGAAACCAAGGCGGTAGCAAACTTCAACGCAGCACTGCGGTCGCGATCAGACAGCTCGACGCCGGAAATCGAACCCGACCAGGTCAGCGATTCAGTCAGCTGAATCGTTCCGCCAAGACACTCAACTGCTTCACCGCCCGCAAGGTAGATTTGCGAAACAGATTCTCCTTCAATGAACTCTTGCAGAATCCGATTGCTGGATCTTTGTGCTTGCCATTGTTCCATTGAATCGACTCGTGAACACGACGCCGAATGCATAACGTCTTTGGCAACCGCCGGCCATTTGCTGATCTGATCAGCGTCAATGAACGGATAGCGTTCCATGCAGCATTTCAAAAGCGCGTCATTGAATGTTTCCACCGCGATCAAGTGACGTGCTGCAGCGACACTGGAGAAAACTGACCGCGACCATTGAGCCAGCTTTTGAGCCACCTGAAAATTGCCCTCGAACCCGCCGGTGAACAACACAAAATCGTGCTGACGAACGAAGGACTCCAACTGCAGCAAATCGGCAATTCGACCAAGCCGCTTAACGCGACCGGCACAAATTGTGGCCGTATCGGAGTCTCCATACAGGTCGGCAACCGAACACTGAACCCCCATTCGACTCAGCATCCCAGCTGCCATTCGCCCACTGGCTCCGACAATCAACGCCGAACCGATGGCTGGAAGTGCATTGTCAGCGTTTCGATTCATGTGAGCGAAGTACCAATGGGTATGTTCGGCTGGTTGTCGCTGTGCATTGCGTTTGTTAGTCTGATCCCTGAATCTTATTGAATTGATGCTGACGCGATACATAACCCACAGCATTTCAACGTATTACAGGAGTCCACTTATGTCCATGTTTATTGGTGAAGCCCTCGACGGTGATGGAAACGAAATCGCTCACATTGATTTGATGATCGGTAGCAAGTCGGGCCCCGTTGGAACTGCGTTCGCAAACGCGTTGTCGACTCAGTCGGAAGGTCACACAAATCTGCTGGCCGTGTTGGCACCCAATGTAGCGGTGAAACCAGCCACGGTCATGGTCACAAAAGTTACCATCAAGGGAATGAAGCAGGCGGTGCAAATGTTTGGTCCTGCTCAGGCAGCGGTTGCCAAAGCGGTTGCAGACAGCGTTGCCGATGGAGTGATCCCCAAAGACCAGGCTGAAGACCTGGTTTGCGTTTGCGGCGTGTTCATCCACCCGGGTGCTGAAGACGACAAAAAGATCTACGACTACAACTACTCGGCAACCAAGATGGCGATCTCCAACGCGATGAAGGCCTCGCCTTCGGCTGACGAAATGATTGCCCAGAAAGAAACCGCAACCCATCCGTATCGCGGATTCTAGGCACTGTTTGACAATAGGTCAAAAACGGGAGGTTGCTGTTTGCCGTACCGCCGTCGGGCCGGCACTGCGAACACGCTCGGCAGGAGCGTCAACTTCCCGTTACGAGTCTGCTTAACTCGCATCTGATTGAGTTACCCTGTGGTGACTCATTGGCTTGCGAGTCTTTTTTTATTCGTCTTTCATGTTGGCCATCATGTCAAAGAAAAAAATTCTGGTGCAAATCGATCCTGATCCGCATCCAAGCGTTTTTGACTCGGTGGTCGCAATCGATTCCGGCGTCGATCACTTGCTGAGCCATGCAGCGGTTTCCGAAGACGATGTGACAAGCCTGGTACACGGTTGCATTTTTACTCGATCGATAGACGACCTTAAATCAACCGCGTTGTTTTTTGGAGGATCGAACGTCGATCGCTGCGAAGCACTGGTCGCAAAAGCCAGGAGTGCCTTCTTTGGACCGATGCGTGTGTCGCTGATGTCGGACCCCAATGGATGCAACACAACCGCCGCTGCGGCAGTGCTTTCTGCTGGCCAGCACCTTTCCTGGCAAGAAACCACGGTCACGATTTTGGCTGGGACAGGACCCGTTGGAATTCGGATTGCCCAGATCCTGGCAAGCGAAGTTGGCACTGGTGGCGGCGCGCTCACGATTCGAGTTTGCTCTCGTCGCATGGCACGCGCTGAGGAAGTCTGTCAGCGACTCAAGACCAGCGGGATTGAAAACGTGAAATATGAGGCGCTGGAAACGCCCGACGCCAACGATGCACTTTGGGCAATCGAGGGCGCTGAGGCAATTTTCGCTGCGGGTGCGGCGGGAATAGAACTCTTGCCTGACGGTTGGCAATCCCATGCGCCCAAGGTTGTTGTCGATGTTAACGCCGTGCCACCTGCCGGCATTCACGGAGTCGAAGTGATGGACAAAGGGCAGCTTCGGGGCGAATCGGTGTGTTATGGGGCGATCGGAGTTGGCGGGTTAAAGATGAAGATTCACCGCAGATGCATTGAGAGCCTTTTTGAGTCCAATGACAGGGTTCTTGAAGTTCACGAGGTGCACGAGATTGGCAAGGCGTTGGTTCAATAGGTAAACCAACCGTTCGATTCTGAACATTTTCAGGCAGCAACTTCATCAACAATCGGCCCAACAATCGAATCGCCATCATTGGAAGCGGAATGGCTGGGCTGTCGTCGGCATGGCTTCTGTCGCGCGAAGGGTTTCGCGTTACGGTATTTGAAAAAGGTCCTCGCGCGGGTTTTTCTGCCCACTCAAGAGACTTTTCTGATTTCGTCCCCGATGGAAAAAGGGGACTCCCTGGTGACGTCCCATCGCGAATGTTCAATGCTTCACTTTGGCCACGAGTGACTCAACTGTATCGCGACGCGGGAATTGAGTTTGAACCGGTGAACAATCAGCAGACTTTTTACAATGCCTCGGGCGACGTGTTGCTGAAAGTGGGACTGCCCTACGATGTGACGTCACTGCTGAAACAGGCGTTGAATCCTGTCGCCAGAGAACTCCTTCAGAACGTTCGACGATTTCAAACACTTGGACGTCAGGCGTTACGTGATGGAAGTGCCGATAGCCAAACGTTCGGTGCGTTCCTGAACTCCATCGACGCGGTTTCGACGCAGGCTGACTTCCTGAATCTATTTCTGTTCCCTGCTTTGACGTCGACGGTTTTCACCTGTCCGACGAAGGACTTGTTGACTTACCCCTGTCGAATCGTGTTGGAAGCACTGGATAAAATCTCCAGCGGGCAACACGACCCGTTGATGCGAACAGTGCATGGATCCAACGATGCTGCCAGACGATTGTTGTCGGGCAACAGTGAGTTTTGCTGCAACACGACGGTAAACCGAGTCACCGAACAGGATAACGCAGCCCTGGTTTACACTGACGACCGAATTTTGGACTTCGACCAGGTGATCGTTGCCACTCAAGCAAACCACGCCAGCCAACTTGTCGCGATTGACGATCGGCTTTCTTCGGATTGTTTGGCGAAGTTTCGTTACGTCGATGTTCCGGTCGCGGTGCATACTGATTCGTCCGTGATGCCCGCGCGAATTTCAGATTGGGGAACGTTCAATTTCCAGTCCAATTCCACTGGCGCTGCCACTTGCAGCGTGTGGATGAATCGCTTTCATGCGAACTGGCCGGAGACAACCAACTTTTTCCATTCGATATTTCCGTCCGATGAAATTGACCCGGAGCTGGTCATCGCAAACGCGAACCTGCAAAGACCGGTCGTGGATTCTGATTCAGAGTCGCTGCATCGTCAAATTGACTCGATCCATTCCCGGAAACGACGAACCTGGTTTGCTGGTTCTTATGCGGCACGCGGGGTTCCGTTGCTCGAGTCTGCGGTTCAATCGAGCCACACGATTGTCAATCTGCTCAAGAGCCAACTGCCCAACGCCTCGGTTTAGATCGCAACAACCGCAATACCGTTCAACTTGCATCAA
This sequence comes from uncultured Pirellulaceae bacterium, assembly GCA_964446085.1. Taxonomy (GTDB): domain Bacteria; phylum Planctomycetota; class Planctomycetia; order Pirellulales; family Pirellulaceae; genus Mariniblastus. The sequence continues at coordinate 6 of CAYUNP010000246.1, read as the reverse complement.
AGGTGG
>CAYUNP010000245.1:0-7072 GCA_964446085.1 uncultured Pirellulaceae bacterium | reverse complement strand
AGCGCCTTGCCGCTCACATTGACCAAGCAGCGCCTAGCGTGGTTGCTCCAATGGCAAAAGCAAACTGGGCCTGTTGGCGTTTCGTACTTTCTGTTGGTCGCCCCAAAAACAGATCGTGCCGCTTTGGATGTCGTAGTTTTCGTTTTGAATTCGCACATCGAGTCGTCCCAAGCCGCTGTCGGGATCGATGATTGGCGAGACGTAGGTCACGAGCGCTTGTTTCCTGGAACGCTCTCGCGAGATCAACACCGTGACGGTGTCTCCAGCTTTCGTTTTTCGAAGCGTCGCTGCGTCGAGATAGAAACGAATCTTCAGTTCGTCGACTCGAACAAGGGTGGCGTACTGTGGTTCGTTGTTGGAAACGTTCTCGCCGGGTTGTTTGTGAATCTCGGTGACGAAGCCGTTGATCTTGCTGCGAATTTTTCGGTCTTCGATTTGTGCTTCGATTCGTTCGACTTCCAGCGCGGCCAGTTTGAGTTCGTCTTCAGCGGCGCGAAGTTCAGCAGTTGTACGTTCGTAGTCGGCCTTCCTCTGTTCCACTTCGTATCGGTTCGTGTGTCCGCCTTCGACCAGGGAGTTGACGGCATCGTGCTGTGACTTGGCCAGATTGAACTGGGAGACAGCCGCGTCGAGCCTGGCGGTAGAGTTGGCTGTCGCAGTGGCGATGGCCAGCGATTTCAGCAAAACCTTGTGGTTGATCGTGGCCAGCAAGTCACCTTTCTTGACGTAGTCGCCTTCGGCAACGTGAGCGGTATCGATGACGCCCATTTCTGCGCTGGCAGCAACGGTGGTCTCTACTGGCTCCGCAAAACTCTGCGTGATCCGACCGCTGTGAAGCTTTTGTGCACTGACTGTCGCCGGAAGAATCAGCAGCGCGAGCAAGGTTGCTACAAGGAAGTTGAAATGGGATTGGGTCATGTGATTGTCAGTCGGGAGGTCAGTTGGTTCAAGTCGCAGTTGCTATCGCTGCAATTCGGTTAGTCCGTTGTAGCGCTGGTATCAATTACTGTGGCAAGACGCCCCAGCCACGCGATTCAGTCTTTCTCAATTGCTTCACGGACGGTGTCCATCCAGCGATCGCGAAGGATCATGTCTTTTCGTTGTTGATATTTTCGGGCTTCGATATTTTGTTGCAGTGCCAACAGTTCGTTGGAGTAGTTGCTCGACTCACCTGTCGACGCGTTGGATCGTTGCTTGATCTTTTTTTGCAAGCGCGATGGGTTATCGGAAAACAGATCGTCAGTTGCGGCGACAAAGAACTGCACCGAGCCCGGTTGGCCTTGTCTCGCGGCGCGACCTGCAAGCTGTCGGTCGATGCGAGTGGAACTGTTGGGGCTCATTCCAACGACGTGCAGTCCGCCGGCCTGGAGCGATTCGGCGTCGAGTTTGATATCCGTGCCGCGGCCAGCCATGTTGGTGGCAATGGTGATGGATCCCGCGTGGCCGGCACGCGAAACAATGTCGGCTTCCTCTTCGTCCTGAACACCGTTGAGTAGCGTTGGGTTAAGGCCGGCGGCGATGAGTGCTTCGTAAACGTAGTGGCTTTCCTTGATGGTTCGTGTGCCGACAAGGATCGGTTGTCGTGTGCGGTGTCGGGCTTGAACATCAGCCGTGATGGCAGCCAGTTTTGATTCGAGGTCGGCAAAGAATCGGGTCTTCACACGCTTTCGAATGCAGGGACGATTGGTTGGGATTTCGACCACACGACACCTGTAGACATCGTGAAACTCATTGACCACCTGGGCCGCCGTGCCCGTTAAGCCCGCGAGCTGTTGATACATTTGCAAGTAGCGCTGACGAGTAATCTGCGTTGTTGACTCGCGACCGGCTTTGAGTTCGAGCCCTTCTTTGGCTTCGATCGCCTGGTGTAGTCCGGCTTGCCATGTTCGGTCGGGGAGAATCCGCCCGGTGTACTGATCCACGATTTGGACTTCACCGTCCACGACCACGTAGTCGACGTCGCGTTGCAGCACGTGCTTTGCCCGCAGCGAATTGTTGAGGTAAGTTCGCCATGGCCGTTCAAGTCGCAGATTTTTTCGCGCTGCGATTTCGTCGTGGGCTTTCAGATTCGCTTTCTCGTCAATTTCGATCTTCTTTGTCTTCGGATCGAGCGTGTAATGGATGTTCTGTTCAAACGAGTCAGTGATCTTTCTGGCAATCATGTAGGGCAGGGGGTCGATCGCTTTGCCCGAAGGTAAACTGATGATCAGCGGTGTCATCGCTTCGTCAATCATCACACTGTCGGCTTCGTCGATCAGAGCAATGTGATGCGAGTTGTTCTGAATCAGGTCCGATTTGATTCCCTTTCCCCGCATGATGTTGGCGGTTCGACTACCGAGTCGGTTGCGTCGGTCGCGGCGGAGATTCATCTGATCGTGCAGGTAGTCGAAACCGTATTGATATCCCGGGCCATAAACGATCTGTTTGCGGTAGGCGGCCCGTGACTGGCCTTCATTGCTGCCTTCGGGAAGTAGTCCATGCGAAATTTGCAGAATGTCAAAAACCTCTTCCATTGATTCCAGGTCGCGGGCAGCCAGATAGGTGTTCGTGGTTCCGACGTGAACTGAAGGCGCCAACAAAGTCTGCACCGCAGCGATGGCTCCCGTGACGACGGTTTTGCCTTCACCAGTTTGCATTTCCACGATTGACCCGGTGATGCCTGCGGCGATTGCCTGGACCTGTACATCGAAAAGCTGAAACCCGCAGGACCGCTGAATCGCTACGCAAACCAACCCGGTGAAGTTGGAGACGGAGGTGTCTTCGAGTCCGTATTTGTCAACTGATTCACGTATCACGCTGGTCCTGGCTGCGAGTTCGCGGGACGTCAGTAAAGAGGCTTTCTGTTCGGCAGCGCGTACTTTTTTCAGCCAGGATTGCCTTTGCCGTTGTGCTGACTGGAATAACTTCCGGCGCATTTGAAACGTGCCGGACTTACTTGCAAATGGATTGGCTTCCAGAAGAGACATCTTTGTTGCGATTGCGGGGGACAGGAAGCACACAGCGTGTGCCGTTGGCAGATGGCTGAGAAGTTACATGTTTGGATACAGGACCGGAGGAGCGAGGTCGCCTTCGAATGGCAACGAATCTCCACTGACTGGCACGCTCGAGGCGGGCGCGACGGGTACGCTTTGAATGGCGTCGACTGGTTCACCTTTGTGAAGTTCCATCGACTTGCAGCCGTCTTCGCAGTTTCGCGATATCGAAACGTTTTCGGATTGTAAAAGTGTTCCGTTGGCTCGCTTCAAATTTACTGAAGCGAGGTTGTAGGTAAGAATCGAAGTCACGTATTCGCGTTCTGCATCGGTGACGCGTTCCATCGCTCGCAACAATGACTCAAGGTTCAGCGACGCGGATCCGCTACCATCCATGGCCCGCTTCCAGCGTTGTTCAATCGTCGTGGCCTCGGCTTCGGCGGCTTGCAGAGCGCGGCTTTTTGCGCTGATCTCCTGGTATGAAGTGTTGATCTCGCGAACCGCGATATCGACTTCGGTTTGAATTGCTTCCAAAGCACGTGAGTACTCGTCTTTCAGCCGGGCGAGTTCGTGTTTCCGTCTGCACAGTCGGGCTTTGGCCAGTCGGTTGCCGACAGGAAGTTCATACTGAAAACCAATGGAGTAACTGGGACGCCCAACAGAAAACTGATCCGAGAACGCATTTCGAAATTCGCTGTTGCCTCGCAGTCCATTGGCGTAGAGTTGCGTTACCAGGTTCAGTGCTGGGAGCAGTTCATGTTGTGCGATTCCCAGTTGTATCGAACCGGCGCGGACCTGACGAAGTGCAGCCAGTGCCTCTGGTCGATTGCGGATGGCGCTCTGAATTTCTGCCTGCAGGTCGGCGTCCATGAAATCGATGGCAGGGATCTCCGACGGTATCAGTTCCTTGACATCCGAGTTGGAAAGTTCCGGAGCATTTAGCAGGCCACGCAATCGGGTTTCCGCATTGGTAACGGCCGTTCGAGCCCGAATCAGATCTGCCCGACGGCTTTCCAGAGCAGACGATGCGGTGACCAATTGGGTTCGCTGCGTGTCAACGACCTGTCTGGCACCCAGGGTCTGGTAAATCTGCTGCGTCTTGAGGAACAATCGCATTTGCTGGGCAAGAAAGGCTCTTTCCTGATACAGCGACCAGTAGGCACGCACGATTTCCAACAGCTCATCCTGGAGCACGGCAAGGAATTCGTTTTGAGCAACCTCGGTATCGAGTTGTGCCAGAAAAACGAGGCTGTTGTTAAAAGCATAGCCGCGACCGCGAAGCAAAGGTTGGGTAAAGGAAAGCGTCAACTGGGAGGTTGCCTGGTCGGCTGGTGTAAAGAAAGTGGAGTTGTTGTCCTGCCAGCCAAATCGCTGCGAAATATCAAGCTGACCGCCATAGCGAGTTCGCTTTCGCACTCCGGCAGTGCCCAAAAACGTGGTATCGATAAGCCTCGTCTCCAGTGCTCCAGCTTGCAGCGTCGTGCTGGTCGGTTGGCTGGTGTCGTTCCAGGCGGTGTCGAGATAACGTACCCAGTCGAAGTTTGAGTCTGCTTCATTGATTGCTGTTTCGCGAATCAGCGGATCTCGTTTGGCAACCTTGATGGATTTGGAATGATGAATCGCCAGATACAGGATCGTGTGGATGTCCGCTTCGATGGGTTGTTGCGATCGGAGTGAATTGCCAACATGCGTGTCCCACCACGGTTGAATAAGCGTCTGCGTTGAAGCAGAAGCGTTACTTGCATCAAGTTGATTGAAAATCGATGAAGCATTGAAGCTCTTGAATTCATTTTGCTGACCGAACGCGGTTTCCGGCAGGAAAAAAAATGAACACGCGAACACCAACATGGAATGGCCAAAAAGACGGCGCGCTGGGATTCGCAGAAAGAGACTACAGTTAAGTGGGGTCATCTTGCAACTCGCGGACATGGGTCGGTGTCAGTTAGAGAGGATGGATTGTGCAAAAGGACGAATCCATAAAACACAATCAAACGGGACGAACGCAAAGGGTTCTGACGTCGGTAATCGGCACGGTTGTAAGCTCAACAACCCCCATTACTGCCAAAGTTATGACGACCCGACTGGTTTTTTTGCATGCATTAGGGCAAACACGACTGCCATGAATCAGAAAACGAAACCAGATGATTGAAGTCTGAAAAATTCGTTGCATTGACCTGATACCTGAAATGAATCACGGCATCTTTTTGGATTTTGGCAGCGCTTCAACCGGCCAGTGGAAGGGTCGCAAGTCGTCGTTCATCGTGGGATTAAAATTGTTTGAAGACGAACCGTAGTCTCGATGAGTTTGACGATCGGGGCATAACATTTCGGCACTTGCCATTGCATCTCATGATCGAAACCAGGTTGGGTTCGGGAGCACCCTGGTGAGTAATGCAAACATCAGGTTTTGGTATCAGTGGCGCACTCTAGAGCACTCTTGCAATCGCCAAGGTTTCAAATATTCCCGTATGAATTACGTGCTAGCTTCGGGGAAACCCAATCCATGCGACAGCCTGGATGTGCCGCTAATAGGACAGTCGTTCGTTTCTGTATCGCGCGGATGACGCATGGCGACTCCTCTATCAAACACGGCAAGGCTGCAAACTGATGAAGAAAAATGGCAACGACTCAGGATTCAACTTTCAGTCAATTTTTGAGTCACTCGAAGATCGAGTTTTGTTTGATGGTGTTCCAGACGCCTCCTTCATTGTTCTTCCTCAAAACGAGGTAGTTGATGTACCTGCTCAAGTGCAGGATAGCCATCAGGCCGATGTTGATAGTTCTCGTGAACTGGTTTTCATCGACGCCGGTACCGACAATGCCGAAGGGTTGCTGTCAGATATTTTGAAAGAGAATCCGGATTCGAACCTGGAAGTCCGGTTCCTCGAAGCAGGTAGCGACGGAGTCCAGCAGATTTCCGAGGCGCTATCGAATGTGGAAGGCAGATACGATGCGATTCACATTATTTCGCACGGCAATGAAGGAGAAGTTGTGCTCGGCAATGCGTCGTTGAGCACCGACAATCTCAGCAACTATGTGGACCAATTGGCTCGCTGGTCAGATGCTTTGACGGCTGACGCAGATATTCTGTTTTACGGCTGTGAGTTGGCCGGGAATGCTGAGGGACAGGAATTCATCGAGTCCATCAGTGCTGTGACAGGAGCCGATGTCGCCGCGTCGGATGACTTGACCGGCGCAGCTGAACTGGGTGGTGACTGGGAACTGGAAAAAAGTGTTGGTGAAGTCGAGACGACGACACTCAGAGCGACCAGCTACCAATTCACCCTCGAAGCGCCTGTCATTGATCTCGACGCAGACAACAGCACGGCCGAAGGAGTCGACTTTGAAACCACATTCCAATCCGGTGGCGCGGCAGTCAGCATCGTGGACACGGATGTTGTGGTATCCGATGGAGATGGCGATGACCTTGAGAGCCTGATCATCAAAGTGAATGGAATTGAAGAAGCCGACAAAGAAGTGGTTTCCTTTGGCACCGCTTCAGGGTCGGCGACAGCTACGTCAATTGTGCTCAACCAGGATAGTGCCAACAACAAAGTTACCGTGGGATCGCGAACCTACAATGTGGATTACTCGGCACTCGACACGACGTTCAAGGTTACCAACGACAATGGCGGCGCCCTGACGGGCACGGAAGTTGAAAACTTGCTCAAAGAAGCGTCTTTTGAAACAACGGGGCGCGCAACACAAAATCGAACCTTCGAATTCACAGTCGTGGACACCAGCGAGGCATCCAGTTTCGTGGCGAACGCGGTCGCGCTCTCTGACACCGACGGAGATGGTATCTCGAACAACTTCGATGCCGATGCCGATGGTGACGGCGTACTCAACACAGACGAAGGTTTTGGAGAGAGTAGCGGGCAGTTCTCGCACCAGAACTTTAAAGAGTTCAGAGCTGATGGTGTGTTTGGATTCGCTACAGCAAACGCCTTCAATGGTGAAATCGTTGTGGAAAATTCAGACGATCCTGACAACGATCTGGAAGTCGATCTGGAAGTTGGAGATGTCGTCCTGTACCGAATGAATAATGGCGCCGATCTGGTTGCCGTGACGATTCTCGAGATTTCTGACGGCGCGAGGGT
>CAYUNP010000244.1:0-7098 GCA_964446085.1 uncultured Pirellulaceae bacterium | reverse complement strand
GCAACAGCGGCGGACCGTTGATGAACCTTCGCGGAGAAGTCATCGGCATCAACACAGCGATCGCCAGCAACAGTGGAGGCAACGACGGAATCGGATTCGCAATTCCAATCAACATGGTCATGCGAATCGTCAGTGACCTGATCGACTTTGGCGAAGTCAAACGTGGATTCCTTGGCGTTTCATTGGATGCAAGATATTCCGCGGAACGCGCCAAACAGCTTGGTCTTGATCGAAGCTATGGAGCCTACGTGACGAACATTACTCCGAACTCACCAGCTGCCCTGTCTGATTTGCAAGTCGGCGATGTGATCCTCGAATTTAACAATCGACGAGTCCAGAACGATTCACACCTGGTAACCCGCGTCAGCCTCACCACAATCGGTGAGAAAGTTCCGCTGAGAATCTTTCGTCGCGGCAGTTTTCAGACCATTTATGTCGAGATCCAGAATCGCAACCTGTTTAGGCAATAGTCTTAAAGGCAGGTTTACTGGCTATCGGCTTGCATAGCGATTGTCGCAGACACCAACCATAACGCGACGCGTGGATGAGGGATCAATCCTGCACTCACGCGTCGTTTTTTACGAATGGTGCTCTTCGTCGTCATGCCGACTTACGCTGTACGCTTCCGCGTTTTGGCTGACTTTCTCAGCCGTTCCTGATGAGCTGCCACAACCGATCGGATTTCACTGATCGATTTTCGCTTTGTCTTCTTCGCTTTCAGCTCGGCATTGGCTTCTTTGACGCTCGCAAATCGACAAAGAATTGCGTTGCCCCGTTTTCCAACTTCTTTTGCCGTTCCGGTTTTTCGTAAAACGTAAGCGATCTTCTGAGCGTCCCATCGCGGAATACCCAACCCCTTTGCCAGTTCCGCCGTCCCCCATTGTTTGGGAAGCTTGGGTAGCAGCTTTTGCAAATCGCCAACGGTCGAAAACTGATACGAATCCAACACTTCGAGTATCTTGCGATCCTTCACCTGAAAGTTTCCTTTCCGCCGCCAGCGCTTGCGACCCTGCCCTGGAAAGCGAATCTCTTCCACGGTGATTAGCGGAACAATCATCTTCAGATTCGGATGCGGGAAGACTTCGGTGAAGTAGATCAACTCATCGAAGAAACCCAGAATCGTTTCGGTCTTGGGACTCCACCTGGCACCACTGACCTGACCATTTTTGCGAGTGAGCTTGACCAGTTTCTTGCGGGCGACGACCGGCTTCACCACATCGACCAGGTACCCTTCCTCGCACAAGTTGAGAATCTTGCGACGGATGGAAGAAAGTCCACTGCGTTGAATTTCAACCAGTCGCTTCCCGTTGATGACGTCGATACGGTACCGACCAAGCTTGACTTCGATATGCGAGTCGTCTTCGCGGTAGATTTCCTTCAATTGATGATGCAGCGTGTTTTCCACGGACGACGTTTCCCTGTCTTGATGGTGTCCGTCTGTTTTCCTGAAAAATGGCAACAAATACAAGACCGAAGCACTTCGACGGTCAACAGCATGTCGACACAGTCACGGGCGATGCTACTTTTCGATTCAAACTGACGTTCTTCGCCACAGCGAATTTTGATAGCTTTCCCACACACCGCAAACTCACTCATTCATCAATCGCCCGTCCGATGCAGGATCCTGATTCGAATCAACACTCGACGCCGTCCAGTGGCCGCTGGTTGATCGCTGCGATGGCGTTCCTGCTGATTTCGTTGTCGTTCCTGATCGCTTCGCGTCGCAATAACGTGGACATGGATCTGTTTCACGAAATGTGCCTGGCGAGACAGTTCGCAACTGAAGGTACATTTCCGCAAACCGATGCGTTTGCCTATACGCCAACAGTTGACCGCGTCGTTCATCACGAATGGGGTACCGGAGTTGTTGCCTACGGAGTCATTGAGCAACTCGGGCTCAAGTCGCGCGGTTTGATGGCGCTGAAATACTTGCTGGTTGCCTTGATCTGCCTTTGCTGCTGTCTGTCTGCCCGATTGAGAGCGGCGAAGTGGCCGATGATTGTTCCCTGTTTCGCGTTGGCCACGATCCTCGGAGGACAAATCGGCTACACAACGATTCGGGCCCAACTCTTTACGCTGCTGTTTCTCTCTGTCGAATTTTGTCTTTTGGGGATCGATCGACAGGGAAAAAAATGGTGGATCGTTCCCTGGCTGATTCTGGTTGTCGTCTGGGCCAACATGCACGCCGGGATTCTTGCCGGCCTGGGAATTTTTTGCTTCTATGTCGGATTTCGAATTTGCGAGCCTCTCATCGAGAAATACCTTCCTGGCAAATCTGAACAAGCAGAACAGCGCGGCTCGAACTGGTACCTTGTGGCCGTTGCAATGGTTTCGATGCTGCTGTTGTTGGTGAATCCTTACGGAATCAACTATCCGTTTTATCTCTATTACGGCACGACGCTGGATCGCCCGATGATCAACGAGTGGAAGCCGCTCCTTTCGGCGATCAGTGACAGCGGATTTCTGATCCTGCTGGGAGTATCCATTGTGCTTGCCGCAGTGGGCTTCAAAAACACATGGCGAACCCGACCTTTTGAAGTCTTCGTCATCCTGCTCACGGCTTATCTTGCTTTCAAACACGTTCGTCATCTTTCGATCTACGCCGTCACCTGGGCGTGCATCGTCCCGGCAAGTTTGATGCATAGCTCAATCGGGAAAGAGATGACCAACATCGGCCTTCGACTTGCGAAACCACTTACTGTCGTTGCTGTCGCAGCCGGGATCTTTTGTACGGCTCATGCATGCAGTGCAAAATTCTGGGAGATGAAAGTGCCGGCCTACACAGACCAGGATAAACCGTTAGGCATGCTTTATCCGGTCGGAGCCGTCGACTTCCTCAAGGAAACTGGTTTTGAAGGCAACCTGATGGTTCCCTTTAGCGCGGGAGCTTTCGTTTCGTGGAACCTTTACCCTGCAGTCAAAGTCAGTTTCGACAGTCGCTATGAAGTTGCCTATCCGGCAGGTTCCATCGAACGATCGTTTGACTTTTACGATGCCAAAGATGGATGGCAAGAGACGCTTGTATCTCACGGCACCGACGCCGTTCTGGTTCCCTACTTCAGCGCGATTCGCAGCGAACTCGATTCGCTTGATGAGTGGCATTTGTTGTACGACGATTCCATGCATTCCGTTTTCACAAAACGAAAGATGACCGCGGATCCCGTCATCGTTGAAACTGTCGATTTCCCGTGGGAATTCTGAACTCTGTGTCCTTGGTAACTTATTGTTGCGAAGAGGATTTGAAACACAGAATCACGGAGCGCACCGAAGGCAGATTGATGGGAATCTGATATATTCCCGACTGCCAATTTTTAATCCAACACGATCGCCATGACTCAAATCTACGAAGAAATTACAGACTGCATTGGCAAGACTCCTCTAGTCCGGCTTCGGCGCGTTACTGAAGGCTGCGTTGCGAATGTGATTGCCAAAGTTGAAAACATGAATCCGCTGTGGAGCGTCAAAGACCGCATCGGCCGTGCAATGATCGATGCCGCAGAACGCGATGGCTTGATTAAAGAAGACACCATCATCATTGAGCCGACCAGTGGCAATACCGGAATTGCACTGGCTTACGTATGCGCCGCTCGCGGCTACAAGCTTCAAGTCACGATGCCCGACAGCATGTCGATCGAGCGCCGCCGTTTGCTAACGGCACTGGGCGCCGAAGTCATCCTGACACCCGGCGCCGAAGGAATGCCTGGCGCGATTCGCCTCGCTACGGAACTGTCCGAGAAAGAAGGCTACTTCATGCCACAGCAGTTCAACAATCCCGCCAACCCGGAGATCCACCGCCAAACGACAGCTCTTGAGATCTGGGAAGACTGCGGTGGCGAGATCGACATCTTTGTTGCAGGCGTTGGGACTGGCGGAACGATCACTGGTTGCAGCGAAGTCCTGAAAGAAAAGAACCCGAACCTGAAATCAATCGCTGTCGAACCGGTCACCAGCCCGGTGATTACGCAGCGCAAGGCAGGCGATCCATTGATGCCAGGCAAGCACACGATTCAGGGCATCGGCGCCGGCTTCATTCCCGGAATCCTGAACATTGATATCATCGATGAAGTTTATCGCGTCAAAGACGACGACGCCGTTCAGATGGCTCGTGATCTTTCTACCAAAGAAGGCCTCTTCTGTGGTATCAGTTGCGGAGCTGCTGCATCAGCTGCGGTCGAAATCGCCAGGCGCCCTGAAAACGAAGGCAAGACGATCATCGTGATCCTGCCGGACCTTGGGGAACGTTATCTTTCGACAAGCCTGTATCCATCGGCGTAGGTAGGGGGCGACTTTTTTTGAGTTGCCTGATTCGGTACCCGCCAGTTACACGCTACGAATCGCCGAGGGTCTTTCGCATTGAAGCTTCGCTCAACGAACGCAGCAGGTTGCCCAAACCCGTCTTACGATTGGCGCCCGAATCAATTCGCGGTTCGTCACCACCAAAAGTTACGCAGAATTTTGTGCTTCCCGCAAAAATCATGTCGTTGCTTTTCAGTATTTTGACCATCACCTTTTCATCGTTGACCAAAGTCCCATGACTACTGTTGAGATCAGTCAACACCCAATTCTGGCCGTCGTGGTCAATACGGAAATGGCTACGTGATATCCAGAGGTCGGAAACTGAAAAATCCGATTCACTGTGGCGACCAATCGTGGTGGAAGTAGTCTGCGTTAGCGTCACAGATTCACCAATGGCCATTCCTGCGACGACCGTGATTGTGATGTCTCTATTCATCGTGAGCCTAAATTGTTCAAGCGTGAAAAATGAGATCCAAAAGGCCCTTGCATGGTCGGCCAGGACGAAGCCCTTCAATGGTTATCCTGTTCGTCATCAACTGGAGGCAAAAACAGATCATCGTCAACGGGCGGCTTAAACAGGTCGTCATCATCGACAGCTCCCGAAGTGAAATCCGCCTGGAATGCTACATTGGTTCCAGAATAAGCGAACGGCTGATACGTTTTGATTATGTACGTCTTCGGTGGCTTTGAATTGATCTGAACAGCAACCATTACGGCAATGCCGACCGCAGCCATGGACGCGACCGAAGTCAGTCGAGGCATCGGGATTCGGGAAACCCTCAATACCATGAACGTGATCGCCAAGCCACAACCATGCGCAATCAGGCAGTAAGCGCAAAGGTGTTTCAAAACGACGACTTGCAGGAAAATAAAATAAACAGCGGCCAGACTTGCCGCAATTGACAGCCCCGTTACGGCTGTCCAGGAGTTATGGCGGATCCCGTTTGATAACCGGTCAAGGGACACGACCGCCGTAGCGAACAGCATCAACGTGTAAGTCAACATGGCCAGCCCGCTAACTGGAAACGCTGCCAGCTTTGACCATTTGCTGTACAGGACGTGCCCGCAATCAAAGATCTTTCCACCGTTGCAACCTGCAATTTCTGATGAAGTGATCGACGCGTAAGTCAGGTAGCTGGATATTCCCAGCGCCAACAGCATCGGGATCGCAAGGATTACCAACAGGTTTCGGGACGGTAGTGGATTTTGCAAACAGTTCACTTTTTACTTTCCAAAATGATCCAAAGAACAGATGACTATTACCCGATTTGCAATTGCGAAGCGGACCTAACAGACTTTTCGTGAAATCTTCAGCGAAATCCGAAAAGCTGTTTGCTCCGTTTCTGCTTTCGAAAAACATCCTGAAAAATCAACTTCCCTGGTTAGTTTGCAATCGTTCTGGCAAATCTCCCAATAACAACGTGCAACTCGCATCACAACAAACCTGGGAGATACAAATGAAGAACATCTTGCAATTGATTACAGCTCTTTTCATCGCGATCACTGTCTTTGGTTCGACAGCCTTTTCCGCTCGGGACCTTTTCGTTGGACCACTGGGAAGTGATCGCAACGATGGGAGTTCGCGGACCGAAGCATGGGGGTCTTTGTCACATGCATTTGGCAATCTTCGTCCTGGCGACACGCTGACACTGCTTCCTGGCGACTACGTCGTGCGAGACAGCCCGGGGCACGACAACGGCCGAATCGATGTGCACCGAACCAACGGCGGAACAGTTCGCGGGAATTCAACTTCCTGGACGGTCATTCGTGCAGAGCAAAAAGACACTGTAAACATAACCGGAAACATCATCTTTGAAGGAGCGTACATTCGATTTGAAAAACTCAATATCGTCGGGGACGCCCAAAACGACTTCCCCGGCATCTTTGGGCTAAACTCGGATCACATCGACGTTTACGACTGCGAGGTGTCGCATTGCGGTGGTGGAGGAATCAATTTCAATCATTCGGACTCACTGCGAATCTCCGGCAATTCGACTCACGATAATGGTGCCAGAAACCGTGACCAACACAGCGGTATTTCAGTCTACCAGCCGATTCGCGTTGCCGATGCAGAGAATCGATATTGGAGTATTCGGATCACCAACAACTACAGCTACAACAACCGAAATGAAGTCGAAGGCGATTATGGTATCACCGATGGAAACGGCATCATTCTTGACGACACGATGTACACTCAAAGCACGTGGTTGTCGGACGCAAACCGTGTTCTGATTGGCAATGCCAGGCGTTACCCTGGCCGAACACTCATCGAAGGCAACATGTGCAACTACAACGGTGGCAGCGGCGTTCAGGTTTTCTACTCGGCCAAGGCAACGATCAAAAACAATACCTGTTTCGGCAACAGGCAATACGCCTTCAACCGGGACGGAACCTATTCCAACCATGGCCAAATCGCCATTACGAATTCTGACGCCAATCACATTCTCAACAACGTTCTGGTGTCGGATTGGGTTGGCGTAGCATCTGGATCCGGAGGAGCCCCTTTTGCTGCTTCAGAATTTGGCAACGGTATCAATCTGTGGCAAACCAACCTGTTGCATACAAAGATTGCCAACTCGCCTTTGACAAACTCGGAGAATATTGAGGCCGATTCGGTTATCGCCGATCCGCAATTTGCAGACGAAGCATCGTACGACTACCGCAGTGTCGCTGGTCGCAATATGGGCAGCCGTTGGAATGGTCACGTCTATTTTGACATTCGCAATGTGATGGTTGGTCCTGGACAACGAGTTGACCTGGGTTGCATTCAAAATCCATAAGAGCACGCCCCTTGAGCTGCCG
>CAYUNP010000243.1:0-7126 GCA_964446085.1 uncultured Pirellulaceae bacterium | reverse complement strand
ATGCCGGGCTGGGCAACAAATGTCCCGTTGGGACAAACGAACGCACTTGAATCGATGGCCTTGCGTAACTCCTTGAAGAAATCCAGGTAATTGCCTTTGGGCGAGACGCGCAAGACGCCGCAGCCACAACATATTAATAACCCAGCACCGGCGACAACCAGCGTTCGATTTCCTGAACCGATTCGCCTTTGCGCTTCGCGTAATCTTCAACCTGATCCTTGGTCACTTTATTCACCGCGAAGTACCGTGACTCCGGATGAGCAAAATACAAACCGCTGACAGCAGCACCAGGCCACATCGCATACGACTCCGTCAACGAAATCCCTGTCGATGCTTCAACGTTCATCAGATCCCAAAGCGTGCCTTTCTCGGTGTGATCAGGGCAAGCAGGGTAACCGGCAGCAGGGCGGATGCCGCGGTATTTCTCTTTTATCAACTCTTCGTTGGAGAGACCTTCCGTCGCACCGAAGCCCCAATCGACTCGGGCCTGTTGATGAAGCATCTCTGCAAAAGCTTCCGCCATTCGATCAGCCAACGCCGCGACCATGATCGCGTTGTAGTCATCAAGATCTTTGCGATACGCTGCAGCCAACTCATCGCAGCCATGACCCGTCGTCACCGCAAAGCCGCCAACGTAATCCTCGCGACCACTGCCAACAGGAGCAACGTAATCCGCCAATGAACGGAATTGATCGATGCCTTTGCGCTGCCACTGCTGGCGAAGCATGTGGAATCGAGTCAACTCTTTGGAGCGAGTTTCATCCGTGTAAAGAATGACTGAATCGCCTTCGCTGGCTGCTGGCCAGAAACCGTAGATGCCGCGAGCCTGAAGCAATCCTTCGTTCATGATCTTGGCGAGCATATTCTGGGCGTCGGCGAACAGTTTCTTCGCTTCTTCTCCCACAACTTTGTCGTCCAGAATTTTTGGATACTTGCCGTGCAGTTCCCAGGACATAAAGAACGGCGTCCAGTCGATGTACTCGGAGATTTTCTCAAGAGTGATCGATGAATCGCCTTCGCTACCCGCAGACCATGCATCGTTGGCAACCGTGCCCAACGTTTTCGTGCCGGTGAAATTCGGTTTGTTGATCTCGACGCCCGACCAATCGGTGGCAAAGCGTTTCGCGAAAGCCTCTTCGTACGGGATCAGCGTCATCTGCCGTTCCTGATAACCAGCGACCAGCTTCTCCTGCAGCGCCGCATTCTCGGCCATGAACTCTTCCTTGAGATCCTTGTTGATCAGCCGATCGACAACGGCAACACTTCGCGAAGCATCCAGAACGTGGATCACGCCATGTTCGTACTGCGGCGCGATGCGAACGGCAGTGTGTTTATCGCTGGTCGTCGCGCCACCGATCAGCAGCGGCATCTTCATGTCCAGTCGCTTCATCTCTTTGGCGACGTAAACCATCTCATCAAGGCTTGGCGTAATCAATCCCGACAAACCGATCATGTCGACATCGTGCTTGACGGCTTCTTCGAGAATCTTGTCACAGGAAATCATCACGCCAAGGTCGATGACTTCGTAGTTGTTGCAACCAAGCACCACGCCGACAATGTTCTTGCCGATATCGTGAACGTCACCTTTGACCGTCGCCAACAAAACCTTGCCGCGGAAACTTTGACTCTCCAAACCCGCGTCAAGTTTTTCCTGCTCCATGAACGGCAACAGGTGAGCAACGGCTTTCTTCATCACGCGAGCCGACTTCACAACTTGCGGCAAGAACATTTTCCCGCTGCCGAACAGATCGCCGACAACCGACATGCCGTCCATCATGGGACCTTCGATGATCGAAAGACACTTGTCGTACTTCAGCCGCGCTTCTTCAGTATCGTCGACGACATATTTATCGATGCCTTTTACAAGTGCGTGTGACAGTCGCTCTTCAACGGTGCCTTCACGCCACGTCAAATCTTCCTGACGTTTCTTGCCGCCCTTGCCGCTGGCTTTTACCGTTTCGGCGAATTCCAAAAGCCGATCAGTCGCGTCTTCACGGCGATTGAGCAACACATCTTCGACATGTTCCAGCAGATCCTTCGGAATCTCTTCGTAAATCTCAAGCTGCCCCGCATTGACGATACCCATGTCGAGCCCGGCTTTGATTCCGTGATACAGAAACGCAGCGTTGATGGCTTCGCGGACAACGTTGTTGCCACGGAAACTGAAACTGACGTTGGAAACGCCGCCGGAAATTTTCGCGCCCGGGCAAACTTCCTTGATTTGTTTGGTGGCTTCGAAAAAGTTGACCGCGTAGTTATCGTGCTCCGACATTCCCGTGGCGATGGTGAGAATGTTTGGATCGAAGATAATGTCTTCGGGCGGGAAGCCAACTTCGTCCACAAGGATGTCGTAAGCTCGTTTGCAGATTCGAACCTTTTCGTCGGTCTCAACCGCCTGGCCGTCTTCGTCGAAGGCCATCACAACTGCAGCAGCACCGTAGCGCCGCACCAGTTTCGCTTTCTCAAGAAAGTCCTCTTTGCCTTCCTTAAGACTGATCGAGTTCACGATCGCTTTGCCTTGAACGGCGCGAAGTCCAGCTTCGATCACGGACCACTTCGAGCTGTCGATCATGATCGGCACGGCAGCGATGTCACCTTCGCCGGCAATCAGGCGCAGATATTTCGTCATGGCCTCTTCGCCGTCGAGCAGCGCGTCGTCCATGTTGATGTCGATCACAGCAGCTCCGCCCTGGACCTGGTCGCGAGCAACCTCAATCGCTTCTTCAAATTTTTCTTCGCGAATCAGACGAGCAAACTTTCGCGAGCCGGTAACGTTTGTTCTTTCGCCGACCATCAGAAAGTTCGCGTCTTCTCGCATCGTCAACGGACGAGCGCCCGACAATCGCGTCAACGGTTTGATGTTGTTCGGTTTGTGCGGAGCGATTCCTTTGACGGCTTCGGAGATGGCTTTGATGTGAGCCGGAGTTGTACCGCAACAACCGCCCACGATATTCAACCAACCGGACTCAGCCCAATCCTTGATCGTGACGGCCATGTCTTCGGGGGACAAATCGAACTCACCCATTTCGTTTGGCGTCCCGGCATTCGGATGGCAGCTGATGTACGGCGTTGAGATTTTTGAAAGCTCTTCGATGTGAGTTCGCATGATGTCCGGGCCGAGCGCACAGTTCATGCCGACACTGACCATCGGAAAGTGCGAGACCGCGTTCCAAAACGCTTCCACGACCTGACCGGAAACAAACGTCGAACCCGATTCAGCAAACGTTCCCGAAACCATAACCGGAATCGCATTGCCGCTGTCTTCAAAGTATCGCGCGATCGCAAACAGGCAGGCTTTCAGGTTTAGCGTATCGATCACTGTTTCGGGAAACAGAATATCAACGCCGGCTTCGACCAGTGCCTTCACTTGAATGTAATAAGACGCTTCCATCTCTTCGAAGCACGTATTGCGAAACGCCGGATCGTTCACATCGGTACTGATCGCAGTCTGCTTGGAAGTCGGGCCGATCGACCCGGCAACGAATCGAGGCTTGTCAGGCGTGAGTGCCGTAAACTCGTCGGCTGCCTTTCGAGCGTTCGCCACGCCAGCGAAATTGATTTCGCGAACAAGCTCTTCCGGAAACTCGAAATCACTCAAACCAACCAGGCTCGCCTGGAAAGTATTGGTTTCGATGATGTCCGCGCCAGCTTCCAGATACTGGCGGTGCAAGCCCGTGATTTTCTCGGGGTGCGTCAAACCAAAAACGTCTGTACAGTTCTTCAGATCGTGATGCCAATCCTTGAAACGTTCGCCACGGACCTCTTCTTCGGAAAGGCCCAGACCGAAAATCATGGAACCCATAGCTCCATCAAGCACCAGGATTTCCTCTTCAAGTCGCTTGAGGAACAAAGCGGAACGATTGGTTTCTGTTGCGATCGACACGGCGATTCTGACTCGATATAGGGGGTTTAGGTAACTTGCCCACAAACGGTCGAACAGTGATCGCGATGCAAACATTTTGCGATGTTTGCGCAGACTCGCGAATAGAGGGCTCGAACGAAATTGCAGGCGTGGCGGCGTGACGAGACTTCGAGCGTGCACACGAGAAAAAAGCTGAGATCATTTTAAACCTATGACGCCGTTTGCTCAAGACTTTAACGGGCAAGGGCCGATAACCTAACCGGTATAACCGCTTCAAAATATGGGTGACGTCATGTCTTCCTCGACCAATTCACGACCTGTTTACAAGCAAAATCAGGGCTCCAAAGCCGCTATCATTCGGCCAGTCAACCGGCGCGATGGTACGCAAAGCTACATCCGAGTCGATAATGCCGACGGGCCCGTTCGTCCAAACTTGCGAGCATTGCAGCTGGAAGATTACGTCGCTCAGATCCGTGAAACGGTGGGCCAGCAGCAGGAACTGACGGCAGAAGCTCCGCTGGATGCAGAAGTGACAGCACAACCTGCAGAAACTGCGGAGATTACGGCGGACCTCCTTGAGGACATCATTCATCAGCAGCAGATCGCCACCGCTGAGCTAACTCATGCGGACCACGTCGACGTTTTGCGAGCGGTCGCCAAGCTCGATGCTGGCTATCAATGGATCGCTGAAAACAATCGAGTCGCCGCTTCGTCGGCGCCCGACATCGGTGACTCCGTAGCCAACGTTGAGACGATTGAGGAAGCCACTGCTCAATCGACCACGCAACCTCTGTCGCAAGAAATGATTCACACGATCGCGGCTGCCATCGCTTCGGTTCTGACGGATGTGCCCGAAAGCAAATTGAGCCAACAGATTGCCACAGGGCCGGCAGAATCTCCTGCTCCTCCGGCCGAAGAAATGCTGCGGTTGTCACCAGAGCTACCACGTCAGGAGTTCACGTTGCCCGTTTCGGAGCATACGTTTGTAACTCGTGACCTCCAGCAACCAATCGAAACGCCAGCTGAAACGAATACAGTTTCACTGACCGCTGCGGCCTGGGACGTTCCTGCGTTCCGTTGGCCTGAAGTTAGCAGCCAGATTCTGAGCGTCAAAGGCACGCTTGCCGGCTTGGCTCAAAACTGCAAGGAGATGCTGTCTCCGTTCGGCAAAACAATCGCAGTGACGGCGCCGGCACGAGGGCAGGGCACTTCCACAATGGCGATCACGATCGCCAGACTCTTTGCAACTACTGGAAAGAAAGTTCTGCTCGTTGACGCGGACATCACCAACCCTGGCCTTTCAAAAACGATCGGTCTGGCGGGTGTCAGTTGGTACAGGAAACAGGGATCGCTTGAGCCGATCGGCGAGTGCATTATTCACGGCAATGAATCTGGCGTTTGCGTGATGCCGCTGAACGAACCCGTTGCCAACGTTGCAGCAAAAAGTGCTCCGATTTTCGATCAGCTGGAAACTCATCTGGATCAGGTCCGTAGCGAGTTCGATCTGATTGTGATTGACGCTGGGCCAGCGTGGCAAATCGTCGACGAGATCAGCAGCAACAGTCACCTGATTGATGTGGCGATGCTGGTTAACCAGGACACACAGTCCAACGGCTTCTCGGAAGCTCGTGAACGTTTGATGGACCGCGGAATTTTCAAGTTTATCGCGGCTCAGAACTCATTCGCTCGCCGGGCAGGCTAGGATGGTGGGAGATTGAGGCTCCTGTCGAAACATTGCTCTGAACAGTCTCCCAAACCGTTTTCAATTTCATGAAAGAATCGGCCATCGCATGGCTTGCTTTGGCCATCATTATCAGCGCCGGAATCTTTGTTCGCGCTGTTGCTGTCGGTGAACCGATGTGGCTGGATGAATGCCACACTGCCTGGGCTGTCGATGCCGATTCAATCGCTGTCGTAGCAAGCCGAGCCGCTGACGGAAATCAGCCGCCACTGTATTTCGGAATTGTCTGGTCGTTGACTCAGCTGATGGGGCTCAGCGAGTTTTCGATTCGGCTCGTTTCACTGATTTCAGGAAGTCTCCTGATGGTCATCGCTTCACTATGGGCGAAGCATTTGACCAACCGCTGGAGTGCTGCAATTCTGGTTGCGGGACTGATTGCCTTCGACGGCCAGTTCATTTTCTACTCAAGCGAAGCACGCTCCTACGCGCTGGTTCAATTGATCGGACTGGTCCAGGCAGCCTGTTTTTGGCAAGTGATCAGCAGCGAATACCAACTCAAAGGACAAACAGGTGAATCGACCAACCCGTCGTCACGAACGCTTGCCTGGCTTTTCGGCTGGACGCTACTTTCGATCGCCATCCTCTTCTGCCACTACACCAGCGTATGGATTCTTGTCGCAGAGTTGATCACATTCGTTTTAATCGCCGCAAAACATCGTCGATTCTCGTTGAAATGTTTGCTCGCTGGCGTGACGACTGTTGCCGCGTGCCTTGGCGTTTGGTCGAACTTTTCAACCGTATTCGATCGCCGCTCCAACTGGGCTAACGTCTCCTCAATCGAAACCCTCTGGACCGACGTCGAGCCGTGGATCGTTCACTGGATTCTGATTCCAGCTGGATTTGCGATTGCGGGTTGGCTGGCTTCATTTGTTCAGCCACTCAACGACGACACCAAACGTCCGCCACCTGACTGGTTGCTGTGCGGCTGGATCATGTTGTGGGGCTTGATTGGCCCAATCGCAATCGCGACTGCCGACTGGATGGGAGTTGCGCCGATGGCACTGGTGCGGTACTCGGCCGTTTGCTGGGTCGCGATCGCGATCTTTGCCGCACTTGGCCTGACACAGTTCACAGCTCGAACATCGTGGGGGGTCGCTGCAATCGTCCTGGCCAGCAGCTTTTTCGGAAACTGGTGGGTCAGCGACATGATTACCGCCCGCACAATGCTTCCGTTTCGTAGCGAAGACTGGGTTACCACAGTGCAGCAAATCGCTGCCGCGGATTCAACCGAGCCCGTCTTTCAGTTTGGCGATGTGATTGAAGATGTCGATTCGTTTTCAATCTCTGACGAAAGATTCCAGAGATACCTTTTGTTCCCGATCCTTGGCGCCGAAGCAGTTCGCGGCGGAGAGAAAACACTCAGCGACACTCAACCAATCGTGCCAATGCCGACGTGGAACATCCAGTTCAGCGCCGAGCATCTCGATTCAATCCGCCAGGCAAAAGGCTGTTGGCTGATCTGCCGCGGTGACTTTAACTATGCGTTGATCATTCCTGACACACTGGATCGTTACCTGAAAGAG
>CAYUNP010000242.1:0-7134 GCA_964446085.1 uncultured Pirellulaceae bacterium | reverse complement strand
CAGGGAAGTTACGATGCCAGTACCGGCATCTTTACGATTGGCACATTGAACGCTGGTAGCACAGCGACGTTAACGCTCGAAGGTACCGTTGACGCGGGGCAGGGTGGTAACGTCATCACCAACACCACGACCGCAGCTACAGGCGATCAGCCGGATCCGAGTACCGCTGGTGATGATCTTGAAGAATCAGTTGCAGTTGGCATTCCAGTTGCGGACCTTGTCACAGTCAAGACACTGCTCTCTGGCGATGCGACTCCTGACGAAGGCGACACGGTCACCTTCCTGATTGAAGTCACCAACAACGGTGGAGATCCGGCTACGGGCGTGTTCCTGAATGACTTCCTGCCAGCTGGCCTGATCGCAACGGTCAACAACGGCACCGTGTCTCAAGGCTCTTACAGTGCAGCCAGCGGAATCTTCGGCATCGGTGACATTCCTGTTGGTGGAAGTGCAACCCTGATCCTCGAAGGTATCGTTGATGTGGGCCAGGGCGGCAACACGATCACCAACGTCACGACGGCAGCGATGGGTGATCAAGTCGACCCATCCACCGTCGGTGATGATCTGGAGGAGACGGTCGTTGTTAACGATGCGGCCGATCTTGTCACGGTCAAGACACTCGCCAGTGGTGATGCGACTCCTGAAGTAGGCGACACGGTTACTTTCCAAATCGAAGTCACCAACAATGGTGCGGCTCAGGCGACCAATGTCTCATTGGTTGATTTCCTTCCAGCGGGTTTGACGGCAACGGTCAACAACGGGATCACTGGAGGGGGCGGCACTTATGATGCATCCACCGGCCTGTGGACGATTGGTACGCTCAATGTTGGCGATTCTGTAACACTGATTTTGCAAGGAACCGTTGACGCGGGGCAGGGTGGTAACACAATCACCAATACCACAACGGCCGCGACTGGCGATCAAATCGATCCGTCGACAGTCGGAGACGACCTTGTTGAATCCGTGGTCGTCGAAGACAACACGACTGACCTGGTGACGGTCAAGACATTGGCCAGTGGTGATGCGACACCAGACGAAGGCGATACCGTCACGTTTGATATCACGGTCACCAACAGCGGTCCTGCCGATGCGACCAACGTCGATCTGACCGACTTGCTGCCTGCCGGTTTGAGCCCAACGGCATTCAACGGCGTTGTCAGTCAAGGATCCTACGATCCGGCAACCGGTTTGTTCAGCATCGGAACGTTGTTGGTTGGCGAATCAGCGACATTGACGCTTGAAGGAACGGTTGATGCGGGCCAAGGCGGCAACGTGATCACGAATGTCACAACGGCAGCTACTGGCGATCAAGTTGATCCGTCCACTGTGGGCGATGACCTCGAAGAGACTGTGGCAGTCGGAATTCCGGCAGCTGATCTGGTCACGGTCAAGACACTGCTTAGTGGCGATGCAACACCAGACGAAGGCGACATTGTCACCTTCCAAATCCTGGTCACCAACAATGGTGCTGATCCGGCTACTGGCGTCTTCCTGAATGACTTGCTTCCAGCTGGCCTGACCGCAACGGTCAACAACGGCACCGTGTCTCAAGGTTCTTACAGTGCAGCCAACGGAATCTTCGGCATCGGTGACATTCCTGTTGGTGGAAGTGCAACGCTGATCCTTGAAGGAACCGTTGATGTTGGCCAGGGTGGCAACACGATCACCAACGTCACGACTGCAGCGATGGGCGATCAAGTTGATCCATCCACCGTTGGCGATGACCTGGAAGAAGCTGTCGTCGTTAACAACCTGGCAGATCTGGTGACCGTGAAAACTCTCGCCAGCGGCGACAGTACTCCAGAAGAAGGCGACACAGTTACCTTCCAGATCCAGGTGACCAATAATGGTGCAGCTCAGGCGACGAATGTTTCGCTGGTCGATCTGTTACCTGCTGGTCTTACACCAACAGCCAATAATGGCACCGGGTTTGTGGGCGGAAGCTACGATCCAGTGACAGGTCTCTGGAGTATCGGAACTCTCAACAGTGGTGACACAGTCACACTGATCCTTGAAGGAACCGTAGACGCAGGCCAGGGCGGCAACGTCATCACCAATGTCACGACTGCAGCGATGGGCGATCAAGTCGATCCGTCGACCGTGGGCGATGATCTGGAAGAATCAGTCGCAGTTGGAATTCCGGCAGCAGACCTGGTCACCGTCAAGACGCTTGCCAGTGGCGACAGCACACCGGCCGAAGGCGATGTGGTTACCTTTGAGATCACGGTCACCAATGATGGCCCGGACGCTGCGACGAACGTCAGTCTGATTGACTTCCTGCCAGCTGGCCTTACCGCGACAGCCAATAACGGTATTAGTGGAGCCGGTACTTACGATCCAGTGACCGGTGTGTGGTCCATCGGTACGCTTGCCAGCGGAGCAACGGTCACATTGACTCTTGAAGGCACCGTTGATGCGGGCCAGGGCGGTAACACGATCACCAATACAACGACTGCTGCGACGGGTGATCAGGTTGATCCGTCAACCTTCGGAGATGATCTGGAGGAGTCGGTCGTTGTCGATGTGATCGTCAACCCGGAAATCTCCGTCGCCAAGAGCGTCGTTGGAACGCCATTGCCTTCGGGTGATGGAAACTTCGAAGTGATCTATCGATTGGTGGTAGAAAACACGGGCGATGTAGACCTTGCCAATATCTCACTGACAGACAATCTTCCGACTCAGTTCGGTGCTGCTTTCATTGGTGCTGGAAACGTTACGCTGGTTTCTCCGCCGTTTAACGCGGGAAGCAATCTCGTGCTCGATTCGGCATTTGACGGAGTCGGTACCAACGAGTTCCTCGATCAAACTGCTTCCAACGTTCTGACCGTTGGCGACACGTTCATTGTTGAGTTCACTGTCGAAATTGATCCCGATGCAACCGGAGCTTCAACACAACTCGACAACCAGGCAGTCGTTTCCGGGGATGCTGTCGATGGTAGTGGCGTCTTGATCACGGATTCATCTGGCAACCTTCTGTTCGCTGTCGATGACAGTGACAGCGGAACGGTTCCTGGTGACACCAATCCTGGTGAGCCTGGCGACACAGGAAGCCCGGACGATCCAACGCCATTGTTGATTGCGGATATCGGTCTGGCCAAATCAGCTGGCGATGCAGTGCCAAACGGCGAGAACTTCGACGTCACTTTCAGGCTGCTCTTTGAGAACACTGGAACAGTCAGTCTCAACGACCTGACTCTGCGCGACGACATCTTCTCGCAGTTCGGTGCCACAGCGGTCGGTGTCAGTGGCTTGAGTGTATCCAACTTCTCCGGAACAGGATTCGCACCAACGGCCAACGCGGCATTTGAATCCGACACTTCGCTATCGCTGATCTCGGGCGGTCAACTCGATGTGGGCGACTCGTTTGAGGTGTTCTTTACGGTAACGATTGACCCGGATGTTACCGGCGAATCCGTCCAGCTCCTGAACCAGGCGTTCAGCAGTGGTACTGCTATCGGTGACGACGGCTCAATTCTGTTGGATTCAACTGGACAAACGCTGACTGCCAGCGATGACAGCGACAATGGATTCGATGCCAATTCAGAAAACGGCGAAGCATTCGATGACGGAATTTTTGCCAACGATCCAACGCCGGTGGTCATCGCCGACCTGGGTATCGCCAAAGCCGTTGTTGGAGAGCCCCAGTTGATCAATGGCAACTACTTTGTCACCTTTGAGGCCGTCATCGAGAATACGGGCACGGTCGATCTTGCGAATCTCAGCCTGACAGAAAACACCGCATCGCAGTTCGGATCGGTTTTCGTCAACGCCAGCAACTTGACACTGGTTGGCTCGACCACAAATCCTGCGAGCAACGTTTCACTCAATGGCGCCTTTAACGGCGGAAGTGATACACAGCTATTGGACCCAGCGGTTAACAATACATTGCGTGTTGGAGACTCGTTCACGGTTCAGTTTGTGGTAGAAGTTGATTCGTCGGCCGCCGGTCAACAACTGGAAAACCAGATCACCGGTAGCGGTGACGCGATTGACGAAGAGGGTAACCTGATTGCGAATTCTTCGGGAGTTCTGATTTCGGCCTTCGATGCCAGTGACAGTGGATTCGATCCTAACTCTGCTAACGCCGGTGTTCCTGACGACAATGGAACAACCGCTGACGACACGACAGTCAGTATTCCACTGGTTGATTTCCCGGTTCCCGACGATGACGACACAACTGCCGGAAGTCCACCAGTGCTTGTCGGGATTCCACCACTGGTGGTCACTTCGATCAACAACTTCCTTGGCTCCCCGGGACCGATCTATTCTGGCATTCCTATCGACACCACTAACCCGGTTACGCTCGACAGCGACCGTGCGATTACTGGTGGCTACTCGATCACCAATGATGATTTTGGTGGCTCGATCCAGGAAGTCCAATGCTGTGAAATTATCGATGCAGTACCAGGCCAGGCAGTACCTGTGGAGATGGTACCTGTGGAAGTAATCGAAGGTGATTGTGGTTGCGACGCCCCGATTCAGGGCGTGATTGTTGAGCAGCTTCCAGGGGAGGGGCCTTGCGAGGTTCCAGTACAGGAATGTTGCCAGGGGCAGGCAGATTTCATTGACGAGACCGTTCGTTTTGACGGGCCAGCACCTGTTAAGCAGCCTTCGTTCCTCAAGCGTATGCGAGGTTGGTTGCACAGATAAGTCTGACGACACCGAGCAGAGTAGTGCCAGTCCAGGCGCTGCTCTGCACGCGGTATGAGCATCCAACTGATTCAATCAGTAAAGATTGCCAATTGATTTTCGAAAACAGATTGCGTCAACAAGTCAAAACTGCATCAGATGCCCTCTTCCATGGTGGGCTTTTTTGTGGGCTGGTAAACGAA
Source organism: uncultured Pirellulaceae bacterium (assembly GCA_964446085.1). Lineage (GTDB taxonomy): Bacteria > Planctomycetota > Planctomycetia > Pirellulales > Pirellulaceae > Mariniblastus. The sequence continues at coordinate 2,302 of CAYUNP010000242.1, read as the reverse complement.
CTCGCCAAGCGAAGAGCTTTCCGTTTCGCGTTGCAAAGAAAGTGTCCGACAGGATGAGAGGAATCGGACGAACGAGCCGTCGTAAACTCTCGCTGATCCCTAAAGTCGTTTCGCCTTCAATCGTTGAGCTCTACCCAATCGGACGAAATACTCTGGCGAAGCTTCAAAAAACCAGAATCTGGAACCAACCTGGCACAGAGTCATTTTCTGCAGGTTATGCAGCCCGTTTCGTTCAAACGCTTTCATACGTGATCGTTAAATAGTTGACGAAATATTTTCGATGAAACGAGTGGAATTAGGGAAATTCCTCCTGGGAAATCCTCCCAGCCTCATCGATTTCCCCCTCCTTCTCAACGTTACATCGAATCGTCAGTCAATTTCGCCATCACAAATCCTGATCGCGTTCGGTGCCCTCAATCAAGGATAGAGTTTTATGAACCCGTTTCAAAATCATCAGCAGTTCTCTTCGCTTTTTGAATCGCTTGAAGATCGCGTATTGTTCGATGGTGTTCCGGACGCAACTTTTATCTTGCCCCAAACGGATGTTGAGCAACCTGTTCCAGCTCAGGCGCAGGATGTGCAACAAGCCGATAGTGGACCTCGAGAGTTGGTGTTGATCGACGCGGGTGTCGAGAACAGCCAGGAACTGTTGGCCGGGATTCTGGAATCAAAGCCCAATGCGACGCTTGAGATTCGCGTTATTGATGGTGACAGCGATGGCGTGGCGCAGATCAGCGCAATCCTGGCGGAGAGCGATGCCACGTATGATGCGATTCATATTATCTCGCACGGTGAAGAGGGCGAAGTCAATCTCGGCAACACTTCGTTGAACTCAGCCAACCTGGGCAGCTACGCGGATCAACTGGCGGGTTGGTCTGATGCTTTGACTGGCGAAGCTGACCTGTTGTTCTACGGTTGCGAACTGGCGGGCAATGCAGAAGGTCAGATGTTCATTGAATCAATCTCGGTTATCACAGGCGCCGATGTCGCGGCGTCTGATGACCTGACTGGTTCGGCGGAACTGGGTGGCGACTGGGATCTGGAAGTCAGCGTGGGTGCCGTTGAAGCTACTATCCTGTCTGCTGAAAACTGGGATGGTACGCTGCAAATCGATGTAGACAGCGATGGTCTCGATGGTGCTGACGATCTGGACGATGATAACGATGGAATCTTGGACGTTGATGAAGGCTTCGTGCCGGCAACCATAGTGGCAATCGACACTTCTGCCTTAAACTCGCCTGGATTCGCAACCAATACGCCACTTCAGAATGGCAACACTGCAACATTAAACGGCCTGTTTAACGGATTGATCGATTTCGAGGCAACGATAATCAGCGACGGAGCAGGCCCCGCACCAGGATTTACAACCGGCGCCAATGGTGGAATTCAGATTGATACCGTCAATGCCGTCGGCGACTTCATCTTTGTCCAGCCGCAAAACACAGGTGATTTCCCTGACGATGCCGGTGTATACACGTTCAATTTAAACAGTCCGGTCGAAAACTTCTCTTTGATCACGGCTGGTTTGAACAACAATGACACCGCGATCTACGAAGCGTTTTTCGAGGGCGTGCCAGTACCGCTCACGGCTGCGAACTTTTCCGACTTGGATCCCGGTGTTTCGGTAATCAATGGAAATACGCTAACCAGCGTAAGTACGTCGGGGGGTACTACGGTCACTACTAACCGTGGCACTATTACTATTGATAGTCCAATTGATCAGCTCGTGGTCACAACGGGCAAGAACGATGGCTCCAACAGTACCGTAACCCTTGGCTTCACTACCTTTACGGGTGACGTCATCACCAATCCGGCGACCTCCATCGATACTGATGGTGACGGCGTCCCGGACCACGTCGATCTGGACAGCGACAACGATGGCATTAGTGACCTGGAAGAGAGTGGGCAAGATCCAGGCACTGTTGACCTTAATGGCGATGGTATCGTTGATGGTGGATTGGATGCTAATGGCGTTCCGCAGGCAGCCAACGGCGGAGTCGATCCAATTGATTCCGACAACGATGGCGTTGACGATTTCCTTGATCTGGACAGCGACAACGATGGCATTCCGGATACTGTGGAAGCGCGCCCAACTGCTGGATTCGCAACTAATGACGGCGATGTAACGGACGATGACACCGACGGTGACGGCGTCTTGGACGTCTTTGACGCAACCCCCGGCCATGGTGCAGATTTTACCGCCCCTGAAGACACCGATAGTGACGGAACGCCAGACTTCCTTGATCTCGACAGCGACGACGATGGCTTGTCTGACACGGCTGAAAGTGGGTTAACACCTGGA
>CAYUNP010000241.1:0-7142 GCA_964446085.1 uncultured Pirellulaceae bacterium | reverse complement strand
AGGATTTTCATAACTTTCAAAACAATCGATGGTGGCAAACTGCCACCTTTGGAGCCCTGTCAGGCCCCGCCCGGTCAGCCAGGCCCCACAAGCTGTTCGGCCCAACGGTCGAACGTGTCTGCAAGGAACTCGGCCTGGGCGATCGATGTCCCAGGTTGGTTTGACACGATCCTTTCCGCCACGACACCTGTTTGTTTTACTGCCGAGAGGTCTCGCATTTCAGCCAGGACGGTTTTGAATTTTCCCTGCTGAACGCGATTCGAATAGGCTTCGAGGTCGTCTTCAATAATTTGCAACGTCGCTTCATGGGCTCGCTGCCGTTTGGCAAGCAATTTCGCCCGATCAACGGTTGCCGGCTTGAGCTCACCAGGATTCGAACCAAAGGATTGCAATGTCGATTCGTTTACGTTTCGAGCCATCACCAACTCGCGGCGAGACATTGCCTTGAGACGTTTGACGAAAGTGCTGCCTTCGAGATTGGAAATCAGTTTTTGCAGCTCGTCCATGACCGCTTCGAATTCCGCCAACAGCTCTTCCTGAGCATCAACGGCCTGATCCATTTGCTCGCCAGCAGGACACGCCGCCGACTCCTTCCTGTCTGGATCATTCAGCACCACTGACGGCAACGAAAATTTGGGCGGTGACGACGAAGAAGGTTCCTGCTCTTCAGGCTCCTCTTCGTCCGGATCCTCAACATCCATCGAAGATTCTTTCATCGAGATCGATGGTACCTCGGCTTCCCCGGATTCGGCATCCTCTTTGGCACCAGCTTCTGATTTCGGACTCTTCAGGGACGGATCATCCACAATCGATTTTGGACCGTCTTTGGATTCACTGCTCTCACCGGCCTCCTTTGAATTCTCACCTGCGTTCGGGTTCGAATCGTCTGGTTGGCCACTGTCCGCTTTGGCATCACTGGCGTTGTCCGACTGCTGCCCTGACGACGGTGATGCAGCCGCGGCCTGAGCAGCTTTCTTGAGCAAGTCAGCAACCGACGGCATTCGCTCGTCGTGTATCTCCTGCAGACGCTCCATCATTTCGGCCAACGTCTCAAGATGATTGGAACTGAACTGATCATTGGCTGCCGCATCTTCGATCAGCTCCGCACCCGATTTGGTCAACGCCGAAAGGGACTTGGCCTGAACTTTTTCAGCAACGGCCTGCGATTCGATTTGTCGCCGCGTATCGGCGCGATCGAGTTCCTCTGGCGTCAGGTTTCTCAATTCGATATTGCGTTTGTAAAGCGTCTTTTCACGCTCATAATTCTCGATGCCCTTCTTGAGCCAATCATTCATTCGATTGGTCAGCCAGACAGCATGATCTTCTTCGCTTAAAACGATCACCGTGTAAGCTTGCGAATACACCCGTTCGCGTTCTGGCAGATAGTCTTCTGCGTAAACTCGAATACGAACCGTTTGAGGTTCGATCTTGCGGTCCCGGGGAGAAAAAGTCGCGGTCACCTCGTCGACCTGAGTCGCATTTGGATTACCCGCGTAGATAATTTTCTCTCCAACGGCTGGCTCAGCCGCGGAATGGGGCTCTGGTTCGCCGGTCCATTCCATGCCGATTGTCTTCAATCCAAAATCATCTGCTGCATCGATCGAGAAAGACAGAACTTCCTTCTGCATAATGACACGTTTCTTGTCCAGCGATCGACAGAGCAACGAAGGCGACTCATCCTCCGCCGTTCTGAGCTTTAACTTCAATGGCGTCTTGGCGGACAAACCAAGTTCGTCTCGCCATGACAATTCGATTTCGCGTTGAGCATTCAAAGCGATCGCATCGGTCCGCAAAAGTTTGTCTTCTACGCTGACCGGTTGACCATCAAGGGCCGCCGAATCGAGCGCCCTGCTAGTACCGGCTTCGAGCAAAACATTACTACCGGCCAGGAAAGAAAGACCTCCACCGCGAATTTCCGTGCGGACTTTCTCGGTGCGTTGCAAATAGTCTGGCAAGTCCACGACGGCCGTCAAACTAACCAGCTCGGGCCGAGGATGAGGGTCGATCCTGATTGGCTTGAGCACATCGCCAACGCGAACTTTGATGCTTCCTGCTTCCTGAAATGGCGGTAGCGAAAACTCGAACTTCCCGTCATCCTGCAGCGCCTCAATTTTGTGTCCGCCAATCCAGGCCGCTCCCGATTCGGGATTCCAGCGTGAGTCTCCTGTCAGCACGGCTTCCAACTTCGTTGGCTCTGCTTGAGGAATCACCAGTTGGCCGGGCAATGACTCCAGCCTGGTAAATGTGAATCGCTCGGTATTCTTCCACGGCATGATCCATCTGGCGAACGCATTGGAGCTGGCTTCGGGCACCGACAAAAAAGCGACCAGCGCAATCAACAACGGAAAGCCAGCGATCATCGCCCAGCGACGATGTCTGGCATAGGGAACGTCATTGGAAAAATCTTTCTTCGCCGTTTCCTGTTCGGCTTGAGCAAGGGCTGCTCTCGTTAGCGACTCACTATTGTTTTCAAAATCTGAATCATGGACCAACTCAATGATCCCAAGCAGATAATCGCCAAGCCGCGGATGATTGACCTTGAGCATTCTGGCGACTTGTTCGAGCCGTCTGCTTTTCCAGATCCAACGATGGCAAACCAGCGGAAACCAAATCGCCAAACCGATCGTTCCCGTCAACAGAATGACCGTTCGTTGAAACGCAGTCGTGTCGTAGAAACGGTCAAGCAAAAACACAACCATCCAGGACAGAACCAGTCCCAGAGCCGCAGCACACAATCCTTCGACCAGCTTTACGGTCCAAATTCGCCGTTGGTATTTCACCAACTTCGACTTCATTGTTGGAGGTAATTCCAGTCTGGTTTTTCCAGTCGCACTCATATTAAACGCCTGTTACTGATTCCAGATTTTTTATTTGCTAACACTATATATAACACTAGATCATTCCAACAAGTTTTCTTCCTATCCAAAAACATGAAAGCAAGCACAAAATAACGCCTGCAAGGACAGGATTCGCCCAAATTCTGAGCCGTTTGATTTGAGCTTCCGGTGATTTCAGTTGCTGAATTGATTCGATAAGTCCAGCTGCCTTGTCAGCCGAAACCAGCTCTCCACGCGTCACCAGGGCAATTTCTTTCAGGGAAGTTGCGTCTACTGGCTTACCAACCTGCTCCCGTTCGAGTCCCTGCACGCTAATCGAAGTCTGGATTTGTGCGCCAGATTCGGCGCAGCTAACGGTCACCTGATGAAGCCCATTTTCCTCCGGCACAAAGAACCCTGAGAACAGGCCCCATTGATCTTCCGATGATGCAGCCGAAAGCTTCACACTGTTTGTGTTTCCTGTCGGTGCCACAATTTGCACGGTGACATTTCCTGACTGAAGTGGCTCGCCAGAAATCGACATTGCGTTTGCATTGAGCGTCAGTGCCTGTCCGGTTTTCGGACGATCAGGAGAATAGAACAACCGTAACGCATCGCCTCCAGCCATGTTTCGCTGATAAGCCATCCACCGCGCGACCTGTCCCCAAAAGCGATAGTGATATTTGTCTTCGACGCCCTCACGCCAACGCCATGCCCCGTCTGTTCCCATGAACAGGATTTTTCCTGCACCGAATGTCTTGGTAACCAACAATGGAATCCGGCCGTTGTCATTGGATTCGGTCGCGTGAACTGCAAGAACTTCTGAACCTACTTTGGCGCGAAGAACCGGAGCGTACCACTGGAATCCAGGCAAGCTTCGCCAGACAGTATCGTTGGCTTCCTCCGAATCGGCGAGCTTTGTCAACAGGCTCCCCATGCCAGCTTCGGTCAGCTGGAACTTTGAAGGAATACGGTTCCCCCAACCTTTCGGTTGCTGAGTATCAAAAATGATCGGAAACAGTGGCTTCAGTTCTGTCTCGAAAAGGGAAAGCTGCCTGCCGCCAAAGCCCGGCATCAGTATCAATCCCGTCGCCTGGTTTTCCACGACACCCCGAATCCTGGCACAGTCCTCAACCGTCAACTGGTTCTTGCCAATGCCTACGTCGCCCAACAGGATGACGTCGTACTTCAAAAGCTCTTCATCCTTCTGCGGAAACTCTTTCAGATAGTCCTTGCCACCACCCACGGATTTGAGCGATGGGTGAAACAGGATCGACTTCACGTCCACGCCTGGATCGCGAACCAGCGCATTTCGTAAATAACGGTACTCCCATCTCGGAAACGATTCGACAATCAGCACTTTCAGAGATTCTTTGCGAATCGAAACGGGCGCTTTGAGCGTATTGTTGTTCTCGATCCGCTCCTCTTTAACGACCGGGCAATTGAGTTCCAGTTCAAACTCACCGATCTTTTTGGGACGCCAGACAAAAGCACTTTGCAAAGTACCGTTGGCCGGAACGGTGAACGTCTCTTCCAGCGTCTCACCGTCAGTCGACTTTAACGAAACATTGACCGGCACTTCACGGGCCATCGTGCTGTTGATCGAAAACGGAATGCGCGTTGGTTTGTTGACCACGCCAAATGTGGGTGCATCGAGACTAACGACTTCCAGATCCGGCAGAGGTTCTTCGCTGCCCGCCTGAATAGCAAACACGGGCACATCTTTCATTCGCAATTGCGTCGCTGCTTCGGTAGGTGCTCCGCCGACGTTCCAGTTACCGTCAGACATCAGGACCACAGCACGCAAATTGTCGTATCGTTCCTCGAGCCCATTCAACGCGTCGTTAAGGTCAGTTCCTTTTTTGGCTTCTGAGAGTTGAGACGAAAACGGTTCGATCACAACCTTGAGACTCTGCCCATCTTCATCTGGCTGAGTGAGCGGATCCCAGAATTCAGATTCTGTAAACTTGCCAATCGCGGCGGCACGGGAGATGGCCGCTGCTGCGGGCTGGTCGGAGTCGATAACATCTTCTGTGGTCATGCTGTTCGATTGATCCCACAGAACCAGCAGTGTTGGTTCGGACTTCGGCAAAAACTGCTGCAGCCACTCCGGCTGACACGCAAGCAAGGCCACGACGCAAATCAACAGAAAGCGCAGCGTTTCAAGAAAGCACTGGGATCGCCTGAATCGGGTTCGTCGTAACGACACCGCAGATACAACCGCGCCGGCGATCACGATAAAAATCGCAAACGCAGTCATCAACGGCGTCAACGAAACTGAAAACCATTGCGAATCAATCATGCTGCCGCCCTCCCTCGCGCGGAAGATCCGATCGTCGCCTCTGCTGCATCAGCTTCCGGTTTCGGCGGCAAGCATAAAATGGCTTCGGCCAACAAGGCGAGCCCGGCAAGCACAACAAACAGTTTCCAGATTTCGCTGGCCAGAGAAGCATCGTTGGTTAACTGTTCATCAACGATGTGGTAGTCGAGCCCTGAAAACAGTTCGTCGAGTTGCGAACGGTCCATCGAGTCGTTGCGATCTTCAGCAGCGCAGCGATTCAATGCCACCAACAGTTTTTCGTCACCGTAAATTCCAGCTCGCAACGAATTGTTCTCGCCCAGGAGCAACGATTCGTCTTCTCCATCAAGCGTCAAACAGGGCATCTGATTCGCTTGCCGCGCCGCAACGGTACCGGCTTCGAATTGCTTGGCCGCACCAAGTGATTCAGCACCAGCAGCAATCATTCGATGGATCATGGCGAACAACGTCACGCCTTCCCTGCCGAAATTTGAGTGAGTCGCCGAAGGCCATGTGCCGAGAAAGTAAACATTTCCCGCATTGCTATTGGCCCGCGCCAGGATGGGAGTCTCGTCCTTCAGCTTCGCCAAAACCTGCAGATCGCCCTCGGCTCCGCACTGTTGGTAAATTCGCAATGCATCCACCGGCAGCGCTGAACCATCGCGTGTTTTTGCGAGCAAGCCTGAACGGTTGTTCCAGTAGCTGATCGGTTCTCCATCGGACTTAAATGAACTCCATTGATTCCACTTCACACCCGCGAAGGACGCATCGCCCGGAGTCGACGGCGGCAAGAAGATCACTGTGCGGCCCATCTCTGCAAACTTTTCGATTTGCTTTGCCGTTAGATCATCCGGAAGCTGTGCCTGCCAGACCAGAATCGCGGTCTCCTGCCAATTGATTTCTCCGACTCGATCCGGCGCGACCACCTTTGACTCATAGACTGAGTTCGCATCGATCGAAGTTGAAGCCGCCAGCGTAATCGCCCGATGAGTCCGTGCGGAATCCGAGACGACGACGGTCTTGCGTGGCAAAGGTTGTGCGAAAGCGAAATGCCATGCGTTGTCGCTGGGGTTGGCATCCAGCGGAAGTTCGACTTTGCCCCAGCCAATTTCCAGTTCCGGATCAATCGGAATGCGATGCCCATTTACCGAAGCCGTTTCGCCTTCGATCTCGACATCAGTCGTTGAACGCAGGCCGTTGATGTCAAAAGTAACCGCAATGGAATCGCCAGCCACCGAAGACTGACCACTGCGATCGATCGCAAAATCAATCACCAATTCTGACTTTCCGGGTGAATCAACCCGATCGTGTCGCGTGACAGTCAACGCGTGGTTGGATTCAACGGATTGAGCAAAATTGAGGAGGTGGAACCTGACCCCTTCCAGTTTTGAAAACCCACTGTTGATTGCTTTCCATCGCGTGTTCTCTGGTCTCCAGTCGTTGGTTCCCGAGTCAGAACAAATCCAGACATCCGTTCGTCCGGTTTGGTTGTCATTGATGTAATCCAGAGTCATGTCCAACATGGTGGCCAAATCTGATTCCGCTTCGGTTGGCTCTGCCGCGGGCAAGTCAAGCAGATCGTCAGGCTTACCGAGCTCAACAGGCTTGGAGGAAAATCCATCGACAAGAACGATCGAGGGTGAGCCTCCAAGGGTCATCAATGCCTCGGTGATCTTTTTCTTTCCCAGAGAGAGTTTCGTCTGGCCGGTTTGCAGTCGCTGTTGCTGCATGCTGGCCGATCGATCGAGCACAACGACAACGGTTTCCGGTTTTCCACCGGTCAGCGAACCAACCCAACCGGAAGAAAGCGGGCGGGTGATGACGAAAATCAGACCAGCAATTACGAGCATTCGCATCGCCATAATCAGCCACTGCTTGAGCCGCGCCATTCCACGCGCCATGCGTTTGGCTGAGAGCAGGAATTGCATAGCACCCCAATCGACGGTGCGATGACGACGCTGATTCAACAAGTGGATCAGGATCGGAATCAACACCAACGGGAGTGCGAACAACCAGATTGGATTCAG
>CAYUNP010000240.1:0-7190 GCA_964446085.1 uncultured Pirellulaceae bacterium | reverse complement strand
CATTTTGGCTCGATCAATGCATTGGTCACTGTGAAAATGGTTGTCCTATCGGAATTGGATGGGGCAGCGATTGCCGCGGCGCGGTCTTCGGCGATGAGTTTCTTCGCCAGCTCGATTCGTTTTTCAAACGACATCGGTGGTTGCTGGGCGTTGGCAGCTGAAGGCAGGAAGCTCATGAACAGGCTAAGAAGAAGGACAAAGCGAACCATCGAGGTTTCCTTTTGTTTCGTGCGTAGTAGTTGTGACTGCGGCATCTCGCCGCAGGTTATTGAGCGACTACTGCGGCGAGACGCCGCAGCCACGTTAAAAATCTTCAAACTTCTCAGTCGGCCAATTCAATGACTCTGGTTTGGAGATCGAATTCCAGAACGCGTTTTCATTTTGCGTCACGAAATCCGCCAGCTTGTCCATCATGTGATTTCGTTGCACTGCATCAAGTGAACAAACTTTCTCTGTGTGCGTTACTATCCGGGATGGATCAAGCAAGGCTTGCCGAACCGCCGATTCGGCAAATATGTTTCCCAGTTCGAACTGCGACTTGCCGACCAAAGCTCTGCCAAGTTCAACGTCGTAGCGCGCGATCGCTCCGGCGACGGACTGAATCTTGATCTTGTTGCTGGTCCCTTGAACCCAACGCGTGCGAGGTAAGATTTCAAAGACGGCTTGCCACATCAGCGGCTGGACTTTTGTTGGGTCGACTTTCTGAGCGATTGGTAAGAGCCCAGCCAATGTTCCACCAACAGGAAACCATTGCTGATCGTGAGCTTCTGGTTCAGAGAGCAGTTCGATGGCTTCTGCCAACAACTCTTTTGCCAGCGTCGGATTGGAATCGCTGAGTTTCATTGCCATCAGCCCCAGCGCCCAGGATCGCTGATTGAGCTCATCGATTGACCCAGCCAGTTTCCTTGCCGCTTCCGGTTGCTGGACCGCCATGCGATGGCACACTTTGATCGGTTCATCCCAAACGCTGATCGTGTTCTCTGCGTGTTCGCAAAGCGAAAGTAGTTTCGTTGCCAGTTCGGGATTCGTTCGACAGCAAGAAAAAGCAACTCTTGCATGAGCACGATTGGACTCGTTCTGATCGCGATTGCCTTTAATCAATTCCTCAGCAAGCTCCGGATCTTCTTCGACCACCAAAGCCGCGAACAGGCTGCGGGGAAACGCAGACCAACCGGCAGAAGGAAGTTTCTTCACTTCTTCAATATGCTGTTGCACGATCTTGTTGACTAACTCTGGCCGATCTCTAATTTGAAAGTATTCACCGATCGCAGAACGCATTGCCAAACGCATTGCCGGTTGTTTGACTGTTCGAGTTGTCTCCATCCATTGGGCTTCGAGCACGGGCACAGCAGGGTCTTCTGGGTCGAGAGCTTCAAGCAAGAACATCAGCATTGCTGACTTTTGCATCGGGTCTTTGATCTGGCTGCATCTGTCAAATGCTTCTTCCGGATCAACATGAACCAACGCGGTTAAAGCCGGTTGTTGAATCATGCCTCCCATTTGATCGGGCGGTTCGTTTTCGTCCAGCCACTTAAGTGCTCTGGCTGGATCGACCACGGCCAAGACGCGAAGAGTTTGAATGGTCTTCATGGAACTCGCGGGCTGACCTTCTACTTTCTCCCAAAGGATACGCTTTGTGGTTTCGACGACCTTAGCTTTGATTTCATCGTTCAGTGGATAAGGCGTTTGCGTCAGCGGCTTACAAGGTTCATCATCGCGATGAAAGACAACTTTGATTTCGTTGCCGTCAACAATGGACCCCGAAAACTGAAAGCCATCCGCTTTGGCAACCACAATGCCTGAGTCCGAAGGGGCAACGCCGATTCCGTTCTCTATCGTGATCGGTTTTGCCCGACCGCCGTTAAAGAACAACGCAACCGCCGGGTTCACCCGATGTCCAGAGGTGTCGACAAACTGAACGCTAATTTTCGCGTCGTCAGATTGGCCGAAGCAAGTGCTCGCAAGCGACAACGCTGCAACGAGAAAGCAGAGGAACGTAAGTTTCGGATTCATATTTCTCAATACAGTTAAGGATTGAATTCGGGAATCATTCGCGCGGAAAATGCATAACGTTTTGTTAACGAGGCATCTCTTCAAACTTTTGAATTGGCCATGCCAATGAACTTGGTCTGGAGACCGATTTCCAGAATTCACTTTCGCTTTGAGTCACCAGATCCGTCAACCTGTCGAAGGTGTAATTGTTTTCAACTGGATCCAACGCACAGATCTTCGCAGTGAGCTCAAGCAAACCTGATGGTTTTAGCAACGCTTGATGCGTTTCTAATTCACTGGTGAAGTACCCGAGGACGATTTCCGAATCACCGATCAATGCTCTGCCAAGCTCAAGGTCGTAGCGTGCGATCGCGCCGGCAACTGACTGGATTCGGACCTTGCGGTTGATGTCATTCCCGCTATTCGATACCAGCGTTTCAAGCACAGCTTGCCAAATTATTGGACGAACTTTGGTTGGATCAACTTCTTGAGCAATGGGCAAGAGTCCGGCCAATGTCTCGCTGACTGGATACAACAGCCGATCGCGAGCCTCCGGTTGAGAAAGCAGCTCAGTGGCTTCAGCAAACAACTGTTTTGCAAGTTGCGGATTGGGCTCATTGAGTTCCATTGCCATCAAGCCCAACGCCCAGGCACGCGCATTGAGTTCATCGATCGTCGCGGCCAGCTTTCGAGCGGCTTCGGTTTGTTCGACCGCCATCCGATGACACATTTTGATCGGATTCTCGACAGCACTAACAATGGTCTCCTCAGGCAATTCGACGAGAGAAAGCAGTTTCATTGCCAGCTCAGGATTCGTTCGGCAACAGGAAAACGCAACTCTGGAGTGAGCACGGTAAGACTCCTGTCCATCCAGAGGTCCTTCGATCAGTTCCTGGGCAAGCTCTGGATCATTTTCGACTACCAAAGCCGCGTAGTTGCTGCGCACAAAAGCCGTCCAGCCATCCACAGGAAGTTGCTTGACGTCCTCGATATGCTGCTGCACGATTTTGTCCGCCAGTTCTCGTTGTTCTGTGAACAAGAAATGTTCAGCCAGCACGGAACGCATCCCCAATCGTACGGCAGGTTGTTTAATCCCCCGCGTAACCTCCAGTATTTGAGCTTCAACGGCTTTGAGGGCGGGAGCATCCGGATCAAGGGCGCTAAGGAAATACATCAGCAGTGCCGATTGCATTATCGGATCTTTGACTTGACTGCAGCGGTCGAATGCTTCCTCGGGATCAGTGCTCAATAATGCATTGAGTGCTGGTTGTAAAACGATCCCAGCCGTTTGAACAGGCAGATTGTTTGCATCGAGCCATTGCAGAGTTCCAAGCGGATCAACCGCGGCCAGGACACGAACGGTCTGCAGGGTTTCCATCGACTTCGCCGGCTGGTCTTTGACGTTTTCCCAGAGAGTTTCCTTTATGCGATCGATAATTTTTGTTTTGATTTCGTCATTGAGCGGGTAAGCCGTTTGAGTCAGAAGTTCGCAAGGTTCATCGTCGCGGCGAAAAACAATTTTGGCTTCGCTGCCACTTAGAATGCAGCCCGTAAACTGAAAGCCATCAGTCGTGGCGACAACGATTCCTTTTTGACCAGGTGCAACACCAACGCCTTTTTCAACTGCGATTGTTTCGGCAAGAACGCCGTCAAAAAACAACGCAGTTTCTGGAGACACTGGTTGTCCATCAGTGTCCACGAATCGGACGCTCGTTTGTGAGTTCGGGGCCGTTGTCGTCGATTGACCAATACAAATATTCGCTGACGAGACCGCGACAATCAGACCGCAGAAAAACTTTAGAGCTTGGTGCATGATATGCCTCGATGGTTTGAGTTGGTTGATTATTCTGGGGGAAAGTGCACGTCGAAAGAATCGCTCACCTTGCCTGCAATGGGGCCCGTGTCGATGCTGGCTTCGAATGAAACTGAGCCAATGGTTCTTTCTCCAAGATGCCCGACGGGCACCATCATCAACTTGCCTCAGTTGAAGCCTGAGCATGCCTGTCCGTCCGGGACGGATGAATTCGCAGCTTGAATTTTTGCGATCTGATCGGGTTGCCAGACATTACGAGTTGAGCCCTTTTCGATCCGAACTAAGTCGGTGATTTGCAGACCGTTTTCCATGTACACAGATGCCTCGACGTACGACTCGAAACCGCTGGCCCGATCCTCCAGATGGTATGGCTTCCCTTTAAACCGAAGCTCGCTCAGTAAAGATACTTCCTGTGTTTCTCCCGACGAAACTTCGATCCAGCCAGTGTCACGCGAACGAGACAGATTCATCCTCCACGATGTTTCCTTAGCGTCGGTGACTTCCAAAACGAGATTTTCAAGACAGTACCTTCCTGGAGGCACAGAAACCGGTTTGTCCGACAGTCGCACCGCGATCAGCATTCCGTTCTCGTCGCGAAGAGTGCCTTCGAGCTTTTCCAGCGTTGCGGATTCGTCTGCCAGCTTCAAAGTGAATTTCAGTTGCCCAACGTCGGTTTGGGGAGTCAGCGTCAACGTGTGACCAAGCCGATCGGAGCGGACAATGAATTGCTGTCCTTCAATGTTCAATTGATCGGCCATGTTGAACCGCTCGGAAATCGCATCGAACTCTCCATCCGAATCCAAATCGACCCACAGTTGATCTCTGTTGCCAACCGGAATTCCATCGCCATCGATGTCAACGCGTCGAATGGAAAGCGTCTCGCCTGCGATTTCGATTTCCCCTTTCGCGAAACCGAGCGTTCTGATCCGGACGCGTTCCTTTCGCGGATAGATCGCGACCTGCCGTGTCGAACTAACGCTCTCGTCATCAGCTCCAACTTTCGCGGCTAACTCAGCGATCCAAACTTTCCCACCATGAATGCGAGTCTCAAGTTCTTCATCCCATTCAAAGTTGCGATTCCGGTTTTGATCAAGGAAAACACGGCTAACTTTGTCGCCATCTTTCTCAACCAGCAAGGCAATGCGATTGGAACGCGAATCGCCATAGTGCCATTGGGCGAACTGGCATGAGCCCGGATCGACCATCGCGCTGACCTGGACGTCTTCGGGAATGTCCTTATGCAACTCAAGACGAATTCCGTTGAACCAAAGATGAGGTTTCTCAACTGCCGAGTCATCGATGGACTCGGGTGAAATCCATGCGAACCCGTTTGCATCGTCCGAAACAGTTTCTTCCTGATTACTGATTTGTGATTCTGCCGTCGATCGAGACGACAATGCCGTGAACGCTGATGCCGTGAATAGTACCGACAGCGCAATCCTTGCGATCAGTGGCACTGACCGGTTTGTGGAAACGGCTGGCGTATCATCGGTTTCGTCCAACAGCACGCCAATGCGTATTGCCAGTTGGCTTGACTGATTCCCGATCACGGGCAAAGCCAAAGACGCATCCGACATTCCGTGGTTCTTCTGCAACTGGTAGCACGCGAGCAACGTGTCGGCAAACTCGGCTGAGCTTGAACTGCGTGCAGCAAAATCGTCACAGCAAAGCTCACGAAGTTGGCTGACTTCGCGGCTGATCCACCAAACACATGGATGAAAGAAAAGAATGGATTCGACGAATCGTTGAAGTAATTGCGAGACTGGATCGAACCGATAAACATGAGCCAGTTCGTGGACGAGAATCTGCTGAAGTTGCTGCGGAGTCAGTCCCGAAAGCAAAGACGCATTGACGAGGATCACAGGTTGAAGAATTCCAACCACGAATGCCGTTCCGACTCCTTCGAAAACCGAAAGTTTCGTGGTCAAAGTTCGGCCCAACGAACCAGCGGCACGATTCGCGGCGCCGAAAAGTCCCGGATGACTCTTTTCAGAGACTGCGCCGCAGTTGTTTAGCTTTACGTGATGCTGTTCGCCAATCGAACGCCCCAAACGCATCAACATCACAACGACACCCAGCAGATAAACCAGAGTTAGCACCGAGGTCGTGCTGACTTGCCAATAGCCCGTTGCCGAAGGCGTAGCCTCAAGGTGACGCTGTGTTGGCATTGCGGAAGCGTTTGCCAGTTCGAAAATCGGGCTGTTCTGCGCTTCGCGTATTTCGCTCAGTTCGCTGGGGCGAAACAGAGGCAACGATCCGGAGGCATCGAACTCATGAGCGGCTGTCGAAACAGAATGCGGAACCGCGAACTGGCCAAGCGAAAAATAGTTGAGAATCGGCAGGCAGCCAGCAATCAACAAGCAGGCGAACGACAACTGAAATCTGCGATGTACTGAAATGCTGTTTCGCCGCGACGCCAACCAGGTCAGGATCCACAGGCATGCAATTTGCCACGTTGTATGCAGCAAGGCCACACTGATTCGCCAGCAGATTTCCGGATTGATCGGCAACGAGAGATCGCCTAACTCGAAAGGAGCATTCATTTCTTTTGCTCCTTCATCTTCTGGTTGATTCGTTTGCGAAGCTCCTTGAGTTCGTCTTCGTCGATGTCTTCTTCGCCGTCGAGCAAATTCAGGATCAGTGATTTGGCAGAACCGCTGAACACGCGATTAACCATGTCGCCCAACATTTTGGTCGACACGTTTTCTTCGGAGACAACGGGCCAGAATAAATAGCCTTTCCCCTGTTTCTTTTTCTTGAGGTACTTCTTTTGCACCATGATGTTCAGAATCGTGATCACGGTGGTGTGAGCGTTGTCACGACCTGCGGTGGCCATGGTGTCGCGAATCTCGCGGACCGTCAGCGGAGAGGATTCCCAAAGAACTTTGAGAATTTCCAGTTCAAATTCGGTTGGGTGGACGGATGCAGGACGAGCCATTGAGTTCCTTTGCAACAGGTGATCATTCTAATTTATTAGAACATCGAGCCGATTGCAAGGATTTGTTTCTAATTTCTTAGATGGTGGCCTAAACGTGTCTGTGGCTTCCAGCCGCAGTATTGTATGCCACCTATATGACCCCCAGCTCTTTGCCGACTTCGATAAACGCAGCGACGCACTGATCGACTTGTTCCAGGGAATGCCCCGCCGACATCTGAGTTCGGATTCGTGCGGTTTCCTTGGGAACGACCGGATAAAAGAATCCGACGACGTAGATGCCTTTCTCGAGAAGCATGGCCGACATTCGCTGGGCAAGCTCTGCATCGCCAAGCATGACTGGGATGATTGGGTGTTCGCCTTCGGGAAGCGTGAATCCGGCTTCGCTCATGCCGGCGCGGAATCGGTTCGCGTTTTCAAAAAGTTGCTTTCTTCGTTGGTCGCCTTCGG
>CAYUNP010000239.1:0-7212 GCA_964446085.1 uncultured Pirellulaceae bacterium | reverse complement strand
GCTTCGCGAAGTGAGATCACACCGTCCGAACCCGCGTTCGCATTCAAAGCTGCTAAGGATGACAGGTCGGCGTCAGCGCTGACAACATCATCAAGCGTCGTCACGGTCGTGGTTGCCAGTGTGCCCTGGAATTCCTGCTGCGCTGTCACAGAAAAAGCAGCAACCGTTTCTACGGCGCCAACCACATATTCAAATTCCCAATCGCCACCAAGTCCAGCTTGCCCGGTCAAGTCATCGCTCGCCGCAACATCGGCTCCCGTGATTGAACTTATCTGCTCAACAAGTTCCTGTCCCTGTTCGCTACCCGCAACGTCACATCCATAAACGAGAATGTCCGCATCACCAACAAGTCCGGAACTCCAGTGACTGAGCTGCTCTTCATGTTCGGCCAACGTTTCTGAATCGAGTTCTACGCTTCCAAGCTGGATCAGGTTCTCGTCACCATGACCAACGATGTGAATGGCTTCATAGGACTGAATACCGTTCAGGTATTTTGAAATCAGATCGATTCCACTTTCGTTCTCGCTGACGGTAAGAACATCGTAAGCAACTGAGGCATCACCATTTTCGGTGATGTCGTTTACGAGAGTTTCAAAACCTTCAATGCGTTCGTCGATAACGACCAGTTGACGAGCCACAACGTCGATCTGAACCGGCTCCGCATGAATCGCCTGCGCATCGACAAGCAGACTTTGTTCCAAATCATCCATCGTCACAACAGGCTCTTCCGACAGAGCCTCGCAACACAGATCCGCAAGATCATCAAGTTGCATCTCAGCATGTGCTTCGACGGAATCTGCAGTCAAAGCAATCAGGGGAGAGGCGTCGTAGAGCACTCGCGCTTCAAGAGACTGGAGCTCCAGCTCGGGTGAGTTTGCTTTCCTGGCAGCAAAGCTTTTCACAATGCGTTCAAGTCTTGACTTCAGAGAAACAGGAGCGTCCGTTGTTTCACCAGTCATGTCGCCAGGAGGTTGGATTGAGTCGGAATTTCCGGACATTTGCGAGTCTGTTTTATGAGGAAGGAAGAACGCGAGCGCAACTGATTGCGAGACCGCGCATCTATATGGAACTCTACGACAAGAACAGAGCGCAGATGAAATTGCCGGCCCTTTAGGCTCGATTTGGCCACCACTGCGTGGCGTAGAAGTAAGCGCAATCGTCAAATTTGATCCAGGTGGTATCACCCCAATCGCAGAAATCTTGCACAGTTAAATGCTCTTTTGTCTGCTTTACTTGACCTTTGTGGTGCGCACTGGAAAATTCAACAACTGCCATTCCCCATCTGGAAGCTGAAAAATACTGTGATTACTAAGACAATCATCGAGCCGCCGACATTCGACCAAGCGGGAGTCAGATTTCTCAACTGTCCTTTTGAAAATGACGGCTCGTTTCCGGACAATTTCAGCTTGAGATGGATGAAAGTGTCGAAACAACCGGCCTCAGAGGTGTATGTCACCAACTGATTTGGCGCACTCTTGGTTCTTGACTGCCATCTAACTGCAGATAAATCGAGAAATTTCCGATTTGTAAGAGATGATCCATCGCACTGGAGAACGCGGGTATTCTTGCTCAATTTGGTTCCGTGAAAACTGCAAAAAAAGCTCATTTTTAATCAAAACTGCATTTTCCACGGCAAATAAAGGCCAATAACTTGCATGCATAGTTGTATTTTCACCCAAATTTGTGTATCATGTAGAGCACTTGTACGGCACCCTTTTTATTAGCGGGTGTCTTTCTTGCGGATTTTTTTTGCGTGGATAATTAATGAGATTTACTTTTTTATTTGCCTCGTTGGTGTTTTGCCTAGCGACTTTGGGATGCGGTGAACCCGAGAAAGTTAGTCCCGAAGAAGCCGCCAAGAATGTCGAAAAGGCTCCTGAAGGCCAGATTTCCAAGATCAACTTGGATGGCGTCGAGCCGTAGGGAATCAATCAATGATGGGCTCATTTATCAAGTTCTTTTTTAAAGGTTAATTTTATGTCAAAGTCAAAGGGTTTTACGCTGGTCGAACTGCTGGTGGTCATCGCGATCATCGGTATCTTGATCGGTATGTTGCTGCCAGCTGTACAACAGGTCCGCGAAGCGGCTCGTCGTACACAGTGTCTCAACAACATTCGTCAGATTGCACTCGCAGCTCACAACTACGAAAGTGCATTCATGGAGCTTCCGGGTTACCTGGGCGTCACAGATGATAGCACCCCACTCGGGGACACACAGTTGACGTCAATCAATTTGCAGCTGCTCAATTTCATGGAGCAGAACAACATGGCAAATCAGATTGACAATTTTGCGTTTGATTCTTCAGACGGAATTGTGGTTGCAGACGGTGGATACGGGGTTGTCTCGTACCTGACTGGTGTAAGCGCAGCAATGCCTGGTATCATGATCGCTGCTTTCGGCGATTTCGCTGTCGTTCCTGGGCTTCTTTGCCCATCTGACGCTGGTGCAAGCCGTGACCGAATGCACGCAGGTCAGCAGCTTTTCGATAACGCTCAGGGTTTCCCTGAAGGTTTCCGTCGCTGGTCTGGTGTTTCTACATTTGGAATCACAAACTACACACACAACGGTGGTGGCGTAATGTCAACCGTTGCTGGTCCTGGTTGGGCTGCATTTGGCTTTGTTGGTTTCTACGCTCCGATTCGTGACCGTGAATCAGACACGATCGAGCGTATCCGTGACGGTTCTTCAAACGTTCCACTGTTTGGTGAGTCGCTTGGTAACATTAACACTGACGACACTGGTCGTTTCACTGACATCGGTTTCTCAATTCGTAAATCACTTGCTCAAGGTGGTTTCTGCATCGGTCGTCCTGACCTTTTCGGTGCAATTGATGAAGTCTTCGGAACATCACGGAGCTCGTTTGACTCTCAGTTCGGTTCTAACCACCCTGGCACAGTAAACCTTGCCCGTGGTGACGGATCAACATTCGCAGTCAACACGTCTGTATCTTCACAGCTCTTCGGTCGTTTCTGCGGTTCAGCGGACGGTTTCGTTAACGAAGAGTTCTAAGCTCTACTGCTGTCCAAAAATTTGAATAGCTGATTGCTGGGTCAGGGTTTCCTGACCCAGCTTTTTGTTTTAGTATTTCCGGGAAGAGCGTTTGATTCCTGGAATACCAGCAAACACGCATCAACGACCCGTTGTTTAAATTGACAGATCCTGAATTCCAACTTTTTGACCAACGAAACATCTCTGTTGAGAAGGTTGCAGGTTCGATATTCACCTCAATCCTTGGGATCGCAATCATTGTCGG
This sequence comes from uncultured Pirellulaceae bacterium, assembly GCA_964446085.1. GTDB lineage: Bacteria > Planctomycetota > Planctomycetia > Pirellulales > Pirellulaceae > Mariniblastus. The sequence continues at coordinate 3,959 of CAYUNP010000239.1, read as the reverse complement.
TGCCCTTTTTCTTTTCTTTGCCGTTGGCCTCGGATGGCTCTTCAATACGTGCGTCGCAGTCACGGCCATCCTGTTCGCTCTGGTCATCTATTTCACGATCATATGGCCCAGTGTTGAACATCGTCATCGCTCATGGCGGCTGACCGATATTGGCCTTGAACTTCGCCATGGCGTTTGGTGGAAGCACATGCAAGCCGTGCCGTGGGCTCGTGTGCAACACGCTGATGTTTCCCAAGGTCCAATTCAAAGAATGTATGGCGTCGGCACGCTGACCATTCACACCGCAGGAACCAGCAACTCGTCCGTCAACCTTGCCGGACTGTCGCACGAAGTAGCCATCAGCCTGCGTGACAAGATCATTCGCCAAAGGGCTTCGGGCGATGTCGTTTGATCCTGGCGAGCCGCATAACAGCGAGGACGAATTCGACGGTGAGGAGATTCTGCACCTCACTGACCCCGAATTGATCGACGAGCACGACGTTCCGATTGCGGAAAGCGTAGAACTCGAGACCAGCTTTCTTCATCCGAGCTCACTTGTCTTCACGGTCATTGCACAGTTGCGCCAGAACCTGATACCGGCAATCATTGCCCTCTTTGGGGCTGCAAAAGGAAACTACGTTTTCATTGGAATCGCAGCGGCGATTTTCGTGCTTTCGATTGTCGCCTCAACCGTCCGATACCTGACGCTTCGTTACAGCATACAAAATGGCGAACTGACCGTGCAGTCAGGTTTGATTTTTCGCCGCTTGCGCAAAGTTCCGACATCTCAAATCCAGAACATTGACCTCGTGCAGAATATTTTGCACCGCCTCTTTCGTGTTGCAGAAGTTCGCGTTGAAACCGCCAGTGGAACTGAACCCGAAGCAACTCTTCGCGTTCTTTCGTTATCACAAGTCGAGAGCCTTCGAGCCAAGGTTCAGTCAGCAGCCAATAGCAAACCGGTTGCTGCAAATCCAGGCGACAGCGATACGGTACCAAAATTATCTGCAACGCCTGACGTCGAAGAGATTCTGCGCATCCCAACATCATGGCTTCTCAAAGCAGGACTGGCGAGCAACCGCGGCATGGTGCTCGTTGGATTCATGTTGGGTCTCTATTATCAAAATCTGTCGGGCGACGATCGGGACTTTCGAAATGTCCGCGATCAGCTTCAGGGACTTTCGCAATACCTGCCCGACATGGGACAGGGCTGGCAACTCTGGTTAGCCGCCGCTGCCGGAACCATTATTCTGCTGTTGTTGATTCGTCTATTGGGAATCGGTTGGTTTATCCTTCGGTTCTTTGGCTACAGGCTTTCCCGACAGGGCGATGACTTCAAGATTTCGTGCGGACTGTTCACGAAAGTCAGTGCAACGGTTCCGATTCGTCGCATCCAGTTCATCTCCATCCATCGTTCGTTGATCATGCGTTGGATGGGACTGGCCTCACTTCGCATTGAAACTGCTGGCGGAGCCGGAAAAAACTCAGAGAATGCGACCACGACGGTGTCCAAACGCTGGTTCATTCCAGTCGTCCCCGAATCACAAGTCAGGCAGTTGATGAGCGTCGTTCGTCCAGGCTTGCTGTGGACTGAAAACGATTTTGACTGGAAGCCACTGGCTCCGCGAGCGAGATCCCGATTCCTTCGCATTGGAATTTTCGTTTCGTTACTACTGGTGGTCGTAGGAATTGCGGTGTCACGACCATGGGGCTGGGTTCCCGGGGTCGTATTGAGCCCGTTTATCGTTTGGTACTGGTTGAAACGCAGTCGCAGCACCAAATACGCTCGCATCGGCGACGGAGTCATTTTTCGCAGCGGCGTTTTCACCCGCAAGACAAGCATCACGTTTTTCGAAAAAGTTCAAGGCGCGAGTACTTCACAGTCACCGTTTGATCGCCGCTGGGGGATGCGAACTTTAACGGTCGATACAGCCGCCGCTGGACCGGCAAACCATACCATTTCAGTTCGATTTCTCGACGCTACGTTTGCTGAGCAGGAATATTGCGAAATCCTGCGTCTCAGTTCGCAACGAGCTTCGGCCGTTTAACGTTGCAATCCACGTGGGCATATACATTCTCCCAAAGGTTGACAAACGTCTCTAACACAGCGAAATTCTGTGTTCGAACCAACCACTTCGGAAACGCAAGATGCTGGGACTAATCACGCTGCTCGGACAAAACTCTGAAGAACTACTGGGAGTTCTCGACTGGGCAATTGTGCTCGTCTATTTCATCCTCCTGATCCTGATCGTTTGGTTCACGTCGCGGAAACAGGATTCAACAGACGACTACTTTCTGGCTGGTCGCAATGTCGGCTGGTTCGTGATCGGCTGCTCACTTTTTGCGTCCAACGTCGGGTCAGAGCACATCGTTGGTCTTGCTGGTTCCGGTGCGACGACAGGGATGATGACAGCCCACTGGGAACTCCACGCCTACATCCTGATCATGCTCGGCTGGGTCTTCGTGCCCTTTTATTACACGTCATCAGTCTCAACGATGCCGGAGTTTTTGGAGAAGCGTTTTGGTGCCACGACGCGTTGGATCCTGTCCGTCGTTTCACTTGCGGCTTATGTGCTGACAAAAGTTTCCGTCAACGTGTACGCGGGAGCGATCGTTTTCGAAACGCTCTTGCCCAACACGTTTGGTTCTCCTGCAGCCGCGTTTTGGGTTGGTGCGTTGACGACGGTAATTTTGACCGGCATCTACACGATCCTCGGTGGATTCCGGGCTGTATTGTTCACAGACACCGCACAGGCTTTCATCCTCATCATTGGCTCCGCTTTGATCACGTGGATTGGGCTCGGGAAACTCGGCGCCACAGGAGATCTAAGCGGCTGGGGAGAACTCCAGGCCTTCGCACAAACAAACGTCGTGGATTACGCGCTCTGGCAACCGTTGAGCCATCCTGACTTTCCCTGGCTGGGTATCCTGATGGCTTCTCCAATCGTTGGCATCTGGTATTGGTGCACCGACCAGTACATCGTGCAGCGTACGCTCGCGGCGAAGAACCTCACGACTGCCAGGCGAGGAACCATTTGGGGAGCGTTCCTGAAAGTGTGGCCCGTGTTGATCTTCCTGATTCCAGGGTTAATCGCCGCCGCACTGCATGACAAAGGAATCATTGAACTACCGATGATTCCTGCGGATCCTGAAGTCGCTGGAAGCGTACCGAAAATCAATGGAGACAAAGTTTTCGCGACCATGGTAGCCGAGATGTTACCCATCGGACTGAGAGGCTTGGTGATCGGTGGGTTGCTGGCGGCGTTGATGAGTTCGCTATCGTCTTTGTTCAACTCTTGCGCGACCCTGTTCACGATCGACATCTATCAAAAAATCAAACCGAAATCGTCACAGGCTCAACTGGTCCAGGTTGGCCGTATTGCGACAGCCGTCGTGGTCGTCGCTGGAATTCTCTGGATTCCTATCCTGAGAAGCCTCTCGGAAGATTCTGGTTTGTACGTTTACCTCCAACAGGTGCAGGGGTATCTCGCGCCTTCCATCACGGCGGTATTTCTGCTTGGACTTTTTTATACGCGGACCAATTCGGCGGGAGCCATCGTTGGGTTGGTAGCCGGATTTATGATGGGAATGGGCAAGCTAACGATTCAGTTGCTTTGCAAGACAGAAAATGAAACGAAGACACTGATGAATCACGTGGCGGATTTCAATTTTCTCTACGCGTCAGGAGTCCTGTTTGGCCTGACAACCTTCCTGGTCGTATTGGTATCGCACCTGACGTCGCCTCCAAAAGAAGAGCACCTCTCAGGTTTAACTTGGTACACGATCGACAAGAAAATGGTTCGCGACAGCTGGACCTTTATTGACCTCGTGACGACGGCGATTGTTTTGGCCTGTGTCGTTGGCATTTACGTGTACTTTAGTTTCTGGATTTGATCCTCGATTGACCAGTTTGGATGCCAATAACGGAAGCACTATGCCGAAAACTGCTTAGGAACGTATCCAGCAAACTCTGATTTTGG
>CAYUNP010000238.1:0-7242 GCA_964446085.1 uncultured Pirellulaceae bacterium | reverse complement strand
ACTCATAGTCGATTGCGCCCAATGGGATGTTTGGATCTGCATTGGCAAAATCAACTCCCGTTGTGTTGAATGTCACTTCGAATGGAACGTAGATGTCTTCATCTGCTTCCGCCGTAATCGTCACTTCAAAACGACCGTTGGTGACCGGATCAACTTCGCTACCATCCTGAGTACCTTCGATCGAGACCGTTGCCGTGTCGCTTTCCAAAATAACCAACGTCACGCTTTGATCCGCGGTGTCATTGGTGACCGTGATATCTTCGTCAGCGTTGTCAGGTGAATCGACTGAATCAAGATTGACATCAACTGTTTCAAATGATTCGAGAATGCCGTCATCGATGATTGATAGTGGCAATGTTATTGAGGTGGTGTTGGCGGGAATGGTGACAAAGAGATCTTCGGCTAGAGCGCCAGTCCCAACTCCAAAGTCATCCCCTCGATCAGCGGTTCCACCAAAGCTGATATTCACCCGGGTGTCGGTGCTGGAAGGAGTCGACAGGGTGAATGTCGCCAAGGCATCATTTGAAGTCCCATCAACCCCTGTAGTATCGAATGTGCTGATAGAGACGATGGCAGAATCGTCGTCTTCGATCGTGACAGTCGCTGCGGTTTCGTCAACCTCGACCGCGTCTACATCTGGAGCGCCGGTAATCGAGACCGGCGTCAGAATCACAGTCTCATCCAACTCGACGAGGGCATCTTCTGCAACAGGGATCACATCAACGATGACAGACAGCTCCCCAGCAGGAATAGTGACCGTCAGTGTTTCGTCCGTTGGGTTGTATACGACACCAGGCCCACTGAACGTGTAGTCCGCTCCAAAATCAGCACTGCCCGTGACATCCAGAAGCAAAGTGGTGTCTACGTCAAAGCCGGCGGTCAATGAGACTGTGAATTCACCGCTGGAAGATGCAACTACAGGAGACACATCGCCTTCGACTGCCGTATCATCTGTTGCAGCTATAGAAATCACCGAGCCCAATTCGTTGTCGATGATCGTCAATCCATCGCTGTCATTGTCTGTGTCGGCCAGAACCAGAAGGCCGCCCGTTCCGAAGTTGTCAGAAGTCAAATTCAGCTGGATCGTTTCGTCTGGATCAAACAACAGATCGTCAATGATATCGATGTCAAATGTTTCAGTAGTGTCCCCGGCAGCAATGACAACGGAGAAAACTCCGCCACCTTCGTCAGTCACCTGGTTGCCAAAATCATAGTCGTCTCCGAAGGTCGCAGTGGATGACGGATCAATCGTAAATCGAACGACAGTATCGGTTGAACTGACCTCGGAAATCGTGACGGTGAACTGAGAGTTGTTCGTTAGGTCAAGGTCTCCATTGTCCGAGCTTTCCAGTGGAAGTGAATCGTTGGCAACAAGGGCGACGGTCCGGCCCGACACGGCAACAACCGCAGCACTTGGGCTGGCGGTATTAGGATTCGTGGCAACATCCTCGGCAACGTCCGCTCCGACTGAAATCTCAACACTGCCTGGCGAAGTGAGCTCTCCATCGACCAGGATCGTGTAATTGGCTTCACCACTGAAACCAACAATGACGGTGATCGTTGGGCCTACGCCGAATACGGCTGAACCTCCGACAGTAACGTCCTCTGCCGTGAATCCAGTAACTCCTTCGCTGAAGTCGATGTCAAAGACCAGCGGCAAATCAAGCGAGGTAGCTGATTGCCCAGAACCTAGCGACACGGCGACTGTAGGAACCGTATCATCCAGAATGCTAGTGTCCGACGTTCCCGTTGCAGAGTTTCCTGCATTGTCAGTCGAGACAATCGAGGCGGTAATTAGACCGTCGGCAAGTCCGCTCAGGTCAATCGTCGTGGCTTTGCTGACCGACCCTGTGTATGTTGCTGTATCCCCATTGATATCGGTAAATGTAACGACTGCACTCGCATCACTATCCAAGCCAGCAACAGTAAACTCGGCACTCGCATCTTCAGTTGCATCGATGAATCCATCACCGTCGTTGATCGTGACTGATAGATTCGGGGCCGCATCAGCGACGGTGTCCTTGTCGCTGGTGTCACTTGCAGACGCTGAATTCCCAGCACCATCGATGGCCGTGATCGCTGCGGTAATGTTGCCGTCAGGCAGCGAGCTCAGGTTGGCTGAAAAAGTACCGTCGCCACCCACACTGGCAGTCACTGTGGCGCCACCTCCGCTGCTTGTGAATTCGATGGTTCCATCAGCATCGGCATCCAATCCAGCAACTGTAAAGCTGACGCTCGATTCTTCCGATGTATTGATGAATCCATCGCCGTCGTTGATCGTGATTGATAGATTCGCAGCCGCATCAGCGGTGGTGTCCTTCGTGCTGGTGTCGCTTGTTCCAGTGGCTGAGTTTCCGGCAGTATCGGTAGCCGTGATCGCGGCAGTAATCGTGCCATCGTTGAGCGAGCTCAGATCGATGGATGTAGAACCGTCAGCAGTGATGGCTGAGGTTATCGCAGCACCGCCACCAGAACTCGAAAATGTAACGATGGCATCCGCATCGACATCCAGTCCAGCAACTGTAAAGCTGACGCTCGAATCTTCAGATGAGTTGATGAAACCATCGCCGCCGTCGTCAATCGTAACCGACAGATCGCCTAGGCCATCAGCGGTGGTGTCTTTAAGAAATCCTTGGACGTCGGCAGGGCCCGTTGGAATGCCTAATCCATCCAATTCAACCGCAGAAAAATTCGAAAACCCGTCGGGAGTCGAGCTGATATTGATACCCGATGCTGAGAAATCGCCTGATCCATCCGCGGTGACGGTCAGTGTTCCTGTGATTCCTGGGCCTGAGATTCCAACGTTAGAACCTGGCGTGGCCCCTTCTCCAACAATGACAACATTCGCCTGTTCTGCGGCATTAACTGTGAAATCAGCGCCTCCGATACCCAAAATATCCACAGCCAGCAATTTTCTATCTTCGAGCGACTCATAAGACTTCGCATCTGCAGCAATTCTTGATCGCCTTGATTGCTTTCGTCTGCGCCCCTTGCCAATGATCCCGTCACGGTTCATTGCGACTCGAATTGGACGAGTCGGTGAAGCAAACATGCTTTGGAAAATACTGGCCATTGAAGCCCACAGCACGCTCAAGCCATCTCGCACCATCGGAACGAAACTGAATGCTTTTCGATAGGCACTTTCAAATCGCTGCAAGCGAGTGCGTCGCTCAAACTGCATCTTCAACCAACGCTGATCAGATTGACTGGCTCGCTGTAGTGCCTTGCGTGAGTATCGATTGACATTACGAGTGACCGAAGAGAATGAGTGATTATTGCGGCGAAACATAGTGAAACTCCAGTAGTAAATTTGCTTTTTTGTTGTGTGTTCAAGCGTCCGAGCTCAAACCTTCAACTTTCGAAATGATGTACAGATCGAGATGGATGAACTCTCCAGTTGCAACTTAAACGACCTTGCCTGTCACACAGGAGTTAACGGTCAAAGGAAGTTGCAGTGCTGGCGATTTGAATTCGTATCCTAAAAGCGAAACCAACCATTGCAACGAATCAGGCAGACAAAATACACGCACGTTGAATGCATGTTCCAAAGGCATTGCTGGCATGTCCGATGGACGTTTACCCCAAACAGAACGGGCAATTGAAGATGATAAAAATCAACATGTAAATTTTGAAAAGCTGCAAATTCGAATTCCAAATTCCGATTTTTGTGGGCTCGGAACCATTTCATGTCGCAAGAGAATTCCGAACTACAAGAGCGCAGACAGGTGGTCAAGAAGGCAAGGCATAAACTGCCAGAATACGATCTTACAATGCGACCCATTCGCATATTGCGAAGGTGCGTACGCGATCATCAAATTACGCGCACGAGTCATGCATGTTTGAGGCTTTGGTTCGCGCAATGGAACTACCGTTTAATTACAAAAACTCTGTTTTGCCGAGTGTTAACACAGAAACGAAATTTTGCCTGATGCTTCTCCAATGCGTGAGCAGTATGAGTTACCACGAAAGCTCAAAGCAACTGTTGCAACAGATCCCAATTTCGAATTACACTCGAAGAGGGATGAGAACGTCGCATGTTCGATTGTTCTCTGTCGTGCAAACGACTTGAGTGGTTCACGACTGGAAAAGCGCAGGCAAATTCCTGGCTGCTTTCAACGATAATTCAAGTACGAATTTGTGTACTTCGGGCTAAATGAGGCAAGCGGATGGCTTGGAAAGAGACAGACTTGAAAAGGTCCTATGTCTGCAACCGGGAGATGTTGAAATTCTTCCGGGAAAGAAAAGGGTGGTCGCAACAACAATTGTGCGACCAGTCCGGGGTCAGCGTACGAGTCGTTAGCAAAGGAGAGGCCGGGAATCCTATCTCCAATGGTTCCATCGACAAACTCGCAACTGCGTTTTCGATTCCCGAATACGTGGTTTATCCGGAAGATCTGATCAGCCACCCGACTGAACTGGCGAAGCAATTTGTCACCGCGCTGTATTCAGAACAGAAGAACTTTCTGAATTCGGTCGGTGAGATAATTGATGCGGACGCCATCTTTCGAGTCGTCGGCGATCCGAAGAAGATACCGTTTGCTGGCCTCCATCGGGGACCGCGCGCGTATCGTCGTGCAGTCAAGAAATTCTTTCAAATTTTCGAAATTGAAGAAGGACTGGATCACGCTGCTTCCTACGAGTACTTCCCCAAAGGCACCGAAGTTGTCCTGTGGGGAACTTCGCGTTTGAAATTAATTGGTAGCGAGTTACCGCCGACAGATGTTTCGTTCAGAAAACGGTTTCGGTTTCGTCGTGGACTCCTGTACTCCTTCGAAGATCATCACGACATCAGTCAGAGCGAGCGAAAAGTAGCACGAGCGGTCAGGTTCCAGGGATCGAGAGTTTTTGATTCTGTTGACGACAGTTCACTGGGTACAGAGAAGGAATGAAAGACAACGATTTTGCAACGTGTATGTTTGTGATTTTTCCGATTAGCGCCTTGGTGACCGATGTTCATGGCAGTATGCGTGAATTAGTCTTCAGGTGGATGGGAATCCGGATATTCGACGGGCATCGCGCCCAACCAGTTTGGTGTTGATCGCAAATGCAACTCTGCTTCTGAGGAAGCAGGAGTTTACGGTAACATGAGGACGCAACGATGACATGGACCAGGCAACAATTGAAGCAGTCTTTTCCCTGCAACGGAAGCTACATTAAATACTTGCGAAAGCGCATGGGTTGGTCGCAGCGTGAGTTGAAAAATGCTTCAGGGTATAGCGAACGTTTAATCTCAAAGGCAGAGTCCAACGGGCGCATTGTTCTGGCGACACTGATTGACCTGGCTCAGGCGCTGAGTACTCCTCAGGACATTGTACGTCCGGAACAGTTGATTCACGACCCAATTGCAGTCGCAAAGTCCATCACACACGCAACCTATGTGCTGCAACGGAACATGTTTCCGCGAATGCAGCATCTCATTTCAGATGACTTTGTCCTGGAGTTCGTTGGTGATCCAAGCGACTATCCGTTCGTTGGTCGCTACACAGGAGTGGATGGATTTCGTGTCGCAATTGATCGGTTCTTTTCCTACATGGAAGTTCCTCCAAACGTAAATCACACTCAATGGCATGACTACTTCCAGTGCCCTGATGACGAAAACGTGGTCGTCGTTTGGGGCCAATCCTGGATTCATCCGATTGGTCGACCTGCGGAAAAGCCGTTGGACATCACCCAACGGATTGAGGTCAGAGATGGCAAAGTTTGCCACTTTGAAAGTCGTTACGACGCGAGTTGAGCAAGCAGACTCAGGAATCGATCTCAACGAGATTTTTTCGTTTGGCTTCTTTCTCGGAAGCTGACTTTAGCTGACCACAGGCAGCCATGATGTCCTGGCCTCGCGGAGTCCTGACGGGCGAAACGTAGCCATGCTTGTTGAGATAGCTCGCAAACCGATCAATCGTTTTCTTGCTTGAACATTTGTACTCCGATCCCGGCCAGGGGTTGAATGGAATCAGGTTTACTTTTGCCGGAATGTCGCTCAACATCTCAACCAGTCCGCGAGCGTCAGCAATCGAGTCGTTGACTCCATCGAGCATTACATACTCGAATGTAATGCGTCGTGTGTTCGAAACGCCAGGGTAAGCCCGACAGGCTTTCAACAATTCTGCGATTGGATACTTTCGATTGATTGGAACCAACACGTTTCGCAATTCATCTTTTACAGCGTGCAATGAAATCGCCAGGCCAACACCGATTTCTTCACCCGTACGGTAAATCGCTGGAACAACTCCAGACGTCGAAAGAGTAATACGACGTCGCGAGAATCCAAGTCCATCGTCATCGAGCGCGATCAACAGAGCCCGCTTTACGTTTTCGAAATTCAACAATGGCTCGCCCATCCCCATCATCACAATGTTGGAGACTTTTTTGCCTTCGCGAGGCGCGATAACGCGCGGATCAGCAACCTGTCCCGGAAAATCCGCCAGGCGATCACGGGCAACGAGAACCTGAGCCAGAATTTCGCCCGCAGTCAGATTGCGGACCATCTTTTGTGTTCCGGTATGACAGAAAGTACACGTCAAACTACAGCCGACCTGACTACTGACACATAGCGTGCCTCGATCGGATTCCGGAATGTAGACCGTTTCAACTTCAACGCTTTGGCCACCGGGTTCCGTTGGCTCAAATCGTAACAGCCACTTTCGGGTTCCGTCTCGCGAAATCTGCTCGGTGACGATCTCGGGTCTCGCGACGGTAAACTGCTGCGAAAGCTGACTTCGCAAGTCTTTGCTCAGATTCAACATCTGATCAAAATCGCTCTCACCACGAACATACATCCAGTTCCACAACTGCGAACGCCGCATGGAAATTTGGCTGCTGGGAACGCCAATCGACTGCAATGCCTGGTCCAAGGCGGCTCGATCGAGCCCAATTAGTTGAGTTTGAGGTGATGTCATGCAGCAATTATGGCCCCGAAACGTGGCTTGGGAACCGGAAATCGGCTGCATGGACAATTGAATCGAGGTTTACCTGTTTTGCCGGTTTTAGTTTAATTAGCTGATTCGCCGCCATACGAGATCGCGGCAACTTCAGATTTTCAATCCATTTGCAGGACGCAGACATGGGTCGTCGAAGAAGTGCTTCCACCAGCACACGAATATTTCAGGCATTGTTCGCGATCGCATGGATCGTTTTCCTGTTCTATATGGTGTCTGCTTATTTAAAGACACCAAAAGATCAAACGGTGGCTGAAACGCAATCTACAGAATCAGTGCCCGAAGAGGAAACGACGAATCAAGGTTT
>CAYUNP010000237.1:0-7254 GCA_964446085.1 uncultured Pirellulaceae bacterium | reverse complement strand
CATTACGCCCGCGACCAGTTCGCTCTTGTGATTCAGTCGCTCGTCGCCAAGCAACGTAAACTGGGACTCGACTACTCCGGCCCTTGAGTCGGCAGCGCCATACACAACCGTGCCATCCTTCCTTTCAAACAAGCAGAAATCAGAACGATTCCGGCAAGAACCCAGTGACTGTATATTCGTGTCGGCCAACGAAAAAAGCCGCATTGCTGCGGCGTGTCGATTTCCGTGTCTTGTAAAGTCACTGTGTCGCAGAACTCAAACGAACAGCACCACTCTTTCAGTTGCCTCTCCAGGTTCTATTGACCAGGTGAAAGGAAATTCTTCAGCGTATCGTTGAGCCCGTCTGGTAGCGGCAGGTCCCCAGTGACTTCCTGCATTTGCTGAACGTGAAGTTCTTTCGCCTTTTCCGACGCCTGATTGATCGCGGCGGGAAGCAAGTCAAGCAACATTTCGAAATCACCCTTTTCCAGAATAACTGGATCGACTTCCACTTTCTTCACCACCCCCTGTCCGTCGGCATGCACCGTGACCATTCCACCGCCAGCAGTTCCACTTACTGACAACTGCTTCAACTTCTCTTGGGCTTCCTTCATCTTGGGGCCCATCTCCTGAGCCTGTTTGAGCATACCCGCGATATTGCCGAGGTTTCCAAGTCCTTTTAACATTTCCGATTCTCCAGGTCGTATTTCAATTGACGCGTTAACTATACAAGTCGATCGTTTCCAAGGCATCCCCAGCGGCTCAAACACCAGAATTGCTGGCACATAGTCCCTGTCCTCAGATTCGACATTTGGGTTCTGGCCAAGTGACCAGTTGGTCGTAGAACGGGCAATATGGTGTCGTTCACCGCAGAATTTTCGTCGCTCAGCAGCTTTCAGGTTGAGCAAATTGATAAAACATTCCACCCCCCAAATTAATGCTGGATTTGGCAGCGCCTTTGAAGGAGGATATTGACTCAAATTACGTTTGCCGTCCCCTATTTCACCAGAGACCACTCCAATGACAAACCCGAAAAACTATTCGTCCAATCCTGAGCAATTGCAACTGGAACCACTTGAAGAGCGAATGATGCTCTCGACAGTCGTTGAGATCTTTGCTGCTGGTGAAACGGGAGAAGAGTCATTTAACCTCCTGGTCGATGGTGAGGTCGCGCAGACCTTTGAAGCCATCGGTGGCGATGCCGATTCGCGCGACTTCGTTCAACTGTTGTTTACCAGTGACGAAACGATCACTGCCGATCAAATATCGATCGAATTCATCAACGACAATTTCGATCCTGCAACAGGTCGCGACAACAACCTTCTGGTTGACGGAATCGTCATCGAAGGAGTTGGCTTTGAAACGGAAGCGCCAACAACTTTCCACACAGGTTTCATCGGTGCAGATGGATTCACTGGACCGGGTTTCCTGGAGACAGAAGTTCTCAACGTTAACGGCACAGTCAGCTTCCTCGCTGACGGTCCAACGGCTCCGCCAGTGGTCGAATCGGGCACGCGTATTCGCGTTGATGCGACTGGTGAAACGGGCGAAGAAATTTTGCAATTGCAAATCGACGGAACTGCCGTTGCTGACTTTACTTTCTCTGCTGCTGGACAGGAACAGGTTCTCCTGTTTACAACCAGCGAAGTCGTTGACCTGTCCCGAGTTCGACTCGTGTTCACTAACGACGCTTTTGATCCTGCGACTGGCGCTGATCGCAATGTTATCGTCAGACAATTCCAGACCATCGATCTCGAATCGGGCTCCAGAGACATTGTGAACACAACAAGTGATCGCGTGTTCTCCAACGCTTCATTCACTGAACTCGATGGTGTTCAAGCTGGTCAGGGACGCGGCGGAGCTTTGGTAACAAGCGACTCATTCGTTGCAGTGGTGGAACCGCAAACTCGAATCCGTGTCGACGCTCAGGGCCAAACGGGGGAAGAGTTACTACAAGTCGTAGTCGATGGCGCCATCCTTGGACAGTTTACAGCATCGACCGACTCGCAGCCGTTTTTCATTGAAACATCGCTTCCGGTGGATCTTGCTGACTTGCAGGTTCAGTTTGTAAACGACGCTTTTGATCCGGCTACTGGCTTGGATCGCAATCTTACGGTTTCCAGCTTCCAGACCATCGATCTCGGATCTGGTGAGCGAAATATTGCTCGAACTGCGACTGGAGACGTTTTCTCATCCGGAGTTTTCGTTGATGGCGCACTTGCCGATGGCTTTGGGCGAGGCAGCACTCTCGGCGCTAACGGATTTTTCCAGTTTCAACCCGGCCAGGCTTAGTCGACAACTGGTCAACTTGGCGGCATCAAGCCTTTAACTCTCCGATGCACTCACGGAATTCGCCCTGGTCGTACCGTACGACAGGGCGATTCTTTTGCGCGGTCAAAACGGTAACATGACAAGGTTGAAATTGCAGGTTGAACCAATTGCTCAATGAAGGTTTCAAACAAGGATTTGGAATTGGATGACAATCCCTACAAGTCACCACCGCTTTACGAAACAAGCGAACCGTCAACTAAAACCGGAAACGGTATTTGGCGTGATGGCGACCTGCTGGTCGTGCCGCGGAAAGCACTGCTCCCACCAGTCTGCGTCGCCTCGAACATGCCTGCGGACACGGAGGTGGTTCGGAAATTCTATTGGCACCCGCCGCAGTACTTCCTTTTTCTTTGCATTCATTTCTTTATCTACATAATTGTCGCCTTCTATGTGAGGAGGCGACATGATCTAACCATTCCATTGTCGGGAGATGTTGCGGCCCAGCGTTGGAACAAAATCCTGACTGGATGGGGAATTGGGTTGGCAGGACTGACCGTCCTGATTCCAGGAATGTTTGTACTTGGTGCGAGCCTTGTAGAGCAGACGTATATCCTGCTTTCGATCGTCACCTTTACATCTGGTTTTACGGTTGCGATTGCCGGCATTGTCATCGCAGTCAGAGCGTCAATGATCCTGACCCCGAAAAAAATGACTGCCGAAGCGACCTGGTTTAAGGGAGCAAATCCTGAGTATCTCAAGTCATTCCCTGTCGCTCCGCCCAATGAAACCTGGGAATCCTGAATTGAAAAGGTGACCAATAGCTGGCGATTTGGATCTTCGTTCACGGCATAATCGTCAATTCATCCAAATTGCCGTAAAATCAGGCGACTTTGCCTTTTCAAACGAAGCGGAAGTCAGTATTTTGTTGCACTCATTCGGCTCAAATGCCGAACAAAGCCCTTTGTAGTTCGTCTGAATTACAACATCTCGGCGGCATAGCTCAGTTGGTTAGAGCAGCGGAATCATAATCCGCGTGTCGGGGGTTCGAATCCCTCTGCCGCTACTTCAAAAGCCCGATTGCGCGTCACTTGCGTCCAATCGGGCTTTTTTTTGGGAGGCATAGAATAATTACAGGCAAGGTCTTTGTGCCGTCGGTGTTGGTTGGCCGTCCTGCCTGACTTGTAGCTATCCCAACAAACCGCTTGTATCGACCGTTGGTGAACCAACAATGTCCACGTTCGTTTCGTTGTTGCGCGACACGCCAGTAATTCGGGAGTTCGAAGAATTCTGAATCCGTACACCAAAACGCTGTGTGAATCGCCCCGCTCTACTTATTGATGACGCGCTGCTGAACGTGACGCCCGCACAGTTTCGAATGCGAACTCCCACAAACTGATTCGAATCGGCTCCACAAGCGCTAAGCGAGACATCGTTTGCGTTGTCAATCTTGAAACCATCACCTCTGTTGTCTTGAACCTGGCAAGCAGAGAGCTGTCCACGACTGCCGTTGACCGTAATGCCGGAACCGGCATTAAAGAATGCCTTGCATCCGGTTAGACGGTTGTTGCCACCGACGATTTGGAATCCGTCCGAGCCGGATCCTGCCACTGTGCAATTTGAGATAATCGAGTCGACCCCAAAAAACAGAATCCCGACCGATTGAGCTCTCAATACGATCACGTTGTGTAAGCGGACTTCCCGTGTGCCAAACCCCGCATTGCGAGTTCCAACTCGAACACCATCCAAGCCAACATCGTGAATGCTGACATTTTCAATCAACACATAAGCATCGTTGCCACTGAACGTGCCAGATCCAGCAGTCACGATGTTTACCCCACCCGCGTTGCCGGAACCGAACAGTCGAAGGTTTTTAAGTGCCGCCAGAAATGATGAAGCTGGGAACTGAACCATCCACGCGAAACTACCAATCGCCTGCAACCTTGTGGCAGCTCCTTCCCCCACCAGAGTTACGTTTTCCCCAATGGACAACGTGTTACCAATTTGAAACGTACCACTTTCGAGATAGACAACACCACCGCCGTCTTTTTCCGCCTTGTCCAATGCCGCCTGGATTTCAGGAAACTGATCGCCTCGGACAGGCCCGATGGTGGTGAACCAATTGTTCGGCAACAAGTCGTCTGGCTTGGGAGCCGCTCCTGCCATGGCCGGATTGACTGACATTGCAACCGTTGCAGCGCCCGCAACGCCGGCGCTCTTTGCTGCAAATCCTAGAGCTCGCCTACGTGACATGTTCTTAGCCATCTGCTTCCCTCTTCCAAAATTGATGTTTGAGTTACTTTGTGGCGACAAGGTAACGACGTAAATCGGTATCCCAACATTCGGCAATATATCGTCTTCTCTATCAGCATTGCAATTATTTGCGAGAGCGACACTTCAGTTGACCAAATCTCGCAATTCAGCGGTTAAGATTGCACTGCATTAGCAAAGCCAATCGGACAGTTTGCATTCAAGAAGACAAGGCAGGCAACTTGATGTGGGTGAACAGATCACCAGTAAGAAATTGCCGCAAGTAGCTCGCCTCTCCGAGGCGAAGGACACGAATGCTGACGGCTCGGAGAGCCGAGCTACTTTGAAATTGCTACTTTGGTATCTTGAAAGGATGAACATCGAATGGAACTTCTTCGACCGTGAAGCGGATTCGCTCGCTTCCAAGCGCAACATGCCGCATATCGACATGCCGGGCCATCTGACGTTCGTTACGTTTCGATTGGCAGACTCGATGCCGCGAGAAGTTGTCGAGACATGGCATCATGAAATCGAATCGTGGTTGAAGGAACACAATCTCAGCGGCCGAACGGTCGAAGATGTTCAATAGCGGCGACATTGATGAATCACTCAAGAACGAATTGCGACAATTCAAGAACCGAAAATGGCACGGGCATCTTGACGATTGTCACGGAGCTTGCGTTTTTCGGGCACTGCAGGCGCGAAAGTTGGTTGAAGACAGTTTGCTGCACTTTGAAAGCGAACGTTACGACCTCCAGCGATTCGTGATCATGCCCAACCACGTCCATCTGCTGATTCAGATGCGACAGGTGTTTATGCTTCGAAAACAATTGACCGAAACGATGCGATACACGGCACGCAAGGTGAATGCTCTGTTGATGCAGGACGGAACATTCTGGCAAAGTGAACCGTTCGACCATGTCGTGCGAAGTGAAGCTCAGTTCGAGTACTTGCAACGGTACATTTCCGAAAACCCCCAGAAGGCAAACCTGTCTGAAGGTGAATACTCGCTGTGGATCAGGCCAAAGTAGCTCGCCTCTCCGAGGTGAAGAGCGCGAATGCTGACGGCTCGGAGAGCCGTGCTACTAAACGAATTCTCATGACGCTACTCTTTTTCCTCTTCGACAAAGATAAATGGCACTTTGGCGGATGAAATCTTCTTGTTGAACTTCTTGAGATCTCCTTCGAGAATTTTCGAAAGCATTTCAAGGTTTTCGTCAATCTCAGTAACGACCAAATCGTGAACTTCGATCGCCTGCTTCGTCGGTGCACCATCGGCTGACGAAACAACGCTGACCAATCCGCTCAGGCGATTGTTGAGTCGAATTGGAAAGTTCAATGGATCCTGACTGCTTCTGGACTTCGTTTGGTAAAGCGTCTCTTCGATCTCAGTCATTCGCTTGACGATGTCATCGCCTTGCTCGATCAGCTCCTTATAGTCCTCGTCATCGCCGAGTCGTTTTTTGAGCACGTTGATCTGTTTGCGAACGTCACGAATCTGCTTGATGGCGACGTGAGTTTCCGTAAGCTTGTCGCGAATGCCCAACAGGAATTCGAACTGCGCTTTGTACTCTTCGTCAGCGATCTCAAGTCGAGGGTCTTTCTTGATTTCGAATTCCGAAGTGGTTGAATCCTCGCCCAAGTTCAAAGTAACGGTGTACTTTCCTGGCTGAGCCGACGGACCCTGAGTGCCTCCAGCCCATAAAACCATTCCGTCGAAAGTTTCAGCTGCCGCGTAGCGAGTGTTCCAGAAGAACTCGTTCAAACCAGATTCCAACTTCAACTCTGATTCGTCTTTGTTCTTGTCTGGCTTTGTCGAATATCGTTTCACCAGTTCGCCATCTGCGTCTGTGATCTCTACAGAAGCTTCTGTATCCTCGGTGACGTCACGAACCATGAATCGAATCGGAACGCCGCCTTTTGGGTTGGCTCCCCGAGTTGAACTGGCTTCGCCGCTGCCGCCGCCCAAGCCACGGATGACGGGACGAGGCTCAAACAAGTGTAGATCTTCCCGAGCCAAATCGTCGTTCCATTGATGCAATTGAGTCAGATCATCGAGCACCCAAAACGAACGGCCTTGCGTGGCAACGATCAAGTCTTGCTCTTTGATCGCCATGTCAGTCACAGGAACGATTGGCAGATTCAACTGGAGACTTTCCCAATTGCTGCCGTCATCAAACGAAACGTAAACACCGCGTTCGGTCCCAGCGTAGAGCAACCCTTCGCGATCCGGATCGGCGCGAATCACTCGAGTGAAATGCGACGGATCAATTCCGTTGTCGATCATCGTCCAGGTCTCGCCGTAATCATCCGTCTTCATCAAGTACGGTTTATAATCGTCCAACTTGTAACGAGTACCCGCGACGTACAGTCCTCCCTTTTTCGTTGGGTGGACTTCGATGCTGTTGATCTGAGTCCATTCCGGCAGATCGGGTGGCGTCACGTTGTCCCAGTTTTCACCCGCGTCCTTTGAGACGTGAATCAAACCGTCATCACTTCCACACCAAAGCAATCCTTTCTCAAGGTGACTTTCGGCTGCTGCAAAGATCGTGCAGTAAACTTCGACGCCCGTGTTGTCTTTCGTGATCGGCCCGCCGGATGCTCCCTGTTTGGTTTTGTCGTCGCGAGTCAAATCAGGGCTGATCGGTTCCCAGCTTTGTCCTTCATTGGTCGACTTGAAGAGAACCTGCGCGGCTGAATAAATCGTGTTCGGATCGTGAGGTGAAAAGAAGATCGGAAAGTTCCACTGGAATCGAT
>CAYUNP010000236.1:5298-7257 GCA_964446085.1 uncultured Pirellulaceae bacterium | reverse complement strand
ACAAACTGACGTTCACCTGTTTCGTTGCCGAAAATTTGAATCACATAATTGGCGAACTCGTTGGGCCGCGAATTTTCATAGGAACCGGTGAAGGCGATGGAGTAGATGTCGGTGTCAGCGTCAAACTGAATCTGCTGTGCAGACGCAAAGTTGATCTGGTCTGTATCACCAATCGTGTAAGAATCGAACCCTGAATCCACAACTCCATCAAGGCCGTCAAAAACAAGTTCGCCTGTAGCCTCGATTGTCGTCGTAGAGACTTTGGACGCCAGGTCATCGTGCACCCTCGTATTGGCGCGGTCGATTCCACCCTGGCCGCCAATTCTCACAGACGTTTCAATTTCCGCATTGGTAAAGTCGCCGTGAATGACATCGTCTCCATCGCCCAGGAAAATGCCAAGCTGATTTTGACCAACAACAGGATTGTCAACCTGCACGATGTCGTCGCCGTCGAGCGGCAGCAATAAGTTTACTTCTCCCAGGAAGTGACTGTCAGCTGCATGGATGGAGTCCGACTGATCTCCTGTTGCGACGATCGCATTGCCTTCGATTGCTGAATCGATCAGCGTAACGGAATCTTCACCGTCGAGTGTGATGGCGCGAAAGGTATCGCCGAAGGTGCTTCCATAAGCGGCGATCGAATCATCGCCATCGTAAGTTTGTACGAGCACATCTTCGATGAAGGCACTGTCGACCACATCGATCGTGTCGTCACCGGTACCGCCATAGATAAGAGAGAGTGATTCGAACTGAACATCTCTTAAACTCAGTTCGTCATGTCCCGGGCCCAGATGTGCACGCAAGCCGCCTTCGAAAGTAATACCTGAAGCGGTGACGGTGGCGCCCTCAACTACGTAGCTGTCCTGGCGATTGATCGTCGTTCCGTTCAGCCCAACGATTTGCAACTCATCGTCGTTGACAGCGAGCTCGAACTGGTTGTCGGCACCATCGCCGCGAATGAACAGATGAACATTTTCAACGACGGTTACGTTGCCCGCCAACAGTCGTCGTGGTTCGAGCGATTGGTAGTCGTTGGCTTTTTTAGCGAAGCTTGATTTTCGAAACATAACACACCTTTGTACTTGTGATGATGAATGCACTGAACTGAACTGTTACCGCGTCCGCAGGTTCATGATAACCATATTCAAGCATGGAAGTCTGAGAATCTGCCGTTTGTTAACAGTTATTTTTCTTGCGCAAAAAGAGGCGCAGAGATGAGAAATTTGTCTTGCGCAAAAAGTTTCAAAATCGCAAAGTTCAGCAAGAATTTCTGCCGGGTTGGCACCTTCGTATGATGCATTTGAATTAGCGCTCATTCGCGCCATTGGCGGGCAGAATGGACTTTCCCTTTTTAAACAGAAATCAAAGAAGCGGAGTTCAGCACCCGGGCGAATCCGATTTCCGAAACCATCACAGCTCAAAATCGGTATACAATCGTGAAGTTCTGGTGGTGCCTGGCACAGGTCGATGTTTCGTCGACCGCGAATCTATCCGGTTCGTGGCACACTGAGACAACATGGCTCTTGGCCGAATTGCATTCGGTTCGCAATGTTGTCTAAGCAGAACAAGGGCAAAGGAGACTTTGCCCTATTTTATTTTCCTGGGGGATGACATTGGGACTGCTTGACTGGTTCTGTGAGCGTTTTGAGTTTCTCACATGGGGCCGTAAGACAAAAGAACTCAGCGGTTGGCTGGAGGTCCCTGTGGAAGAACTCCGCGAAGTCAACCTTTCGTATAGCAAGTTCTCGATTCCCAAAAAGTCCGGTGCGACTCGTACGATCCATTCGCCCAATCCGCGTTTGAAGAACATCCAGCGAACGATCCTGCGAAAACTGCTTCCCGGACTGCGCAGTCACGAGGCGGCTGTGGGATTTGAAAAAGGCAAGTCCATCGTTACCGGAGCCAGACAACATGTCGGCAAGATGTTGGTTCTGCATTTTGATATTGTCGACTTCTTTC
>CAYUNP010000236.1:0-5198 GCA_964446085.1 uncultured Pirellulaceae bacterium | reverse complement strand
TAAGTAATCTGGTCAATTTTCTAATGGACCAACGGCTTTCCACATTGGCCGCCTCAGTCGATGGCACCTACACCCGCTACGCGGACGACATCACGATCTCCTTCGAGGACGATTGGTTTGATCTGGAGGCGTTCATCAGCATGGTTTTCGCCGCAATTTACCAACAGGGCTACCAGCCACATTTTGGAAAGAAGATGAAAATCCGCCGTCGCAACAAACGGCAAACCGTTAACGGCCTGGTCGTGAACGAAAAAGTTAACTTGCCACGCGAAAGACGTCGTTGGCTGCGGGCGGTCAAGCACCGTGCGAAAGCTCACTGGCGATGGTCCGAAGATGGCGAGCCTGATCAACCGTCCGTCGATTTCTCGGCCACCGGGTCAATCAAGCGACCAACGATTTCTCAGGATGAGTTTGCAGGTTGGTTGGCGTTCGAGAAAATGATCGCCATACAGGGCACTGAAGAGCCGTGAATCAGGATCTCAAAGAAACGGAGTTCATGGCGAGATCTTCGTACCTCGAACAACTTTCCTATTTAGCGACGGTCAATCGTTCTTTTTTTCCGACTCTGGTTTCGCAGCCTTCTTACGATCCATCGTTCCAGCCTCAAACTTTTCCAACCACAAATCGAGATCCGGCTTTTTCAGCTGGGCCTGCATTTCCAGTTGAAACTGGTGCGCGATCGATAGCATGCGGCCATCCTCGCCAACACGCCCAGTAAACGTTGAACAGATCGGGTACTTGCCGTCGCCAGAATTGCGGTCGCGAATTTCTACGGGAACAACGATCGAAGGTTGTCCGGCAAGGTTCGTATGGAAGACGTCTCGCACATCAACCAACACATCAACGTTCTGCATTCTCTTTTGCATCTCCTCCATCAATGTCACGCGCTGACGCTGAATCCGCAGGTAGTCGACCGCAGAAATATATTGAGCCGACTGAAAACTTTGCGGCCACGAATTCCACCCTTCAGTGTGACCGTCGCGCAGTAGCCGATCGAAAACCGATGCAGCTTCCACGTCAATGATCGTCGCCATCGCGCGAAGTGATTCAAAAGCGGGCAGCTGAAATTCAACCAGTTCGCAGCCAAGCTTTTCCAACGTTTGCATCGTTTTACTTTTGGGAAAGTTGCGTCGGGGCGTGTAGCCGACTCGAAGTCCCTCGAGATCCACACGGTTGGGCCACTGAAACGGAAAGTCCTGAGCGCTGTTGTCGCGGCCGTCGGCACCGTGAATGGCATTGAACACAATCGCGGTATCTTCGACGCTACGGCAAAGCGGACCGATCTTGTCCATCGTCCAGGACAGTGGCATACAGCCATGGCGACTGACTCGTCCAAAGGTCGGGCGAAAACCCGTCGCGCCGCAAACTTTCGATGGGGAAGTGATACTGCCGAGCGTTTCACTGCCCAGTGCGAATCCGACCAAGCCAGCCACGACAGCCGATGCGCTTCCCGCCGAAGAGCCGCTGGATCCCGTTTTCGGATTCCATGGATTTCGCGTCTTTCCTCCAAACCACATATCGCCCTGAGCCAATGCACCAAGGGACAGCTTCGCGACCAGGACGGCTCCGGCGGCTTCGAGACGTTCGGCAACGGTCGCCGTGGTTTCGCTTTCGCGCTGCTCGTAATGAGGAATGCCCCAGGTTGTTTTGGTGCCACGAATGTCGATCAGATCCTTCGCGCCCCAGGGAATGCCATGCAACGGGCCGCGATACCGCCCGGCCGCGATCTCGACATCCATCGCGTCGGCTCGCTTCAGTGCTGATTCTTCCAGGAGCGACACAACGCATCGCAGCATGTCGCCGTACTTCTTCAAACGATCCAGATAGATGGTCGTCAGCTTTCTGCTGGTCAGTTGCCCCGATTTTAATAACGGAGCCAATTCACTGACGCTCAAGAAAGCAATATCCTGATCCGACTTCGGAAGCTCAGGAGCACTGGACTCAGTCAGGTGGATGGATCGATCTGGTACGCCTTTGGTCGGACGTACTTTCGTCAGCGGTGTGAAGTGAAACGGCGGAGACTGTAGTTCTGAAATCGCCAGCTCTCGCATCGGAGCAAGGCGTTGGTTGTTCGTGTTGACGGCTCTCAGAACTGCAGCCTGTTCTTCGTCCGATAGCTCAAGTCCAGAAACCCATTGTGCTTCGGCGAGCGATTCTTTGGTTAGTCTTCCGTCAGAATCCTGTTGAGCAGCCGCAACAACGGCTCGATGGAACACTGGCGATCCGATAGACAGAGCAGTGACAGCGGAGAGAAGACTTCGACGATTGATCATGGATTTGCCTGGAAAAAACGTGCCATTTCCCGTGAACGAATAACAGTCGCTCGATAGGTATTGGAACCGATATTTCCATGCTAGTCAGCCGGTTAAAGAAATGCGAACGAATCCTGTAGGTGCGCTTTTTTAGTAGCGGCGGAGCGGCATGCGATAGCATCAGACTTTAGTCCGATGAAAAACGGCGCAGGATTTGGCGACATGTGGCAAGTGTTAGCACATCTGTCGTCCCTTCAGGACTAACGTTGTCGCGAGATACCTTACTTGCCACTAAAATGGCAGGCTGTCACATGCCGATCCTCAGGATCTAAAATCGCAACATCAAAACTTGCCGTCGGGCTTGTAATGTTCTTGTAATTTCCTGTTTAGCTTCGCTGGACCTGAACATCTTCGAGATTGTTGAAGTCGACAAACAGATCGATGTTGATTCCAGAAACAAAGAATCGATCGTTTCCATCATCCCCGCGCAATCCGTCAACGACTCCATCTTCTGGAATGGTTGAAGTTTCGATTATCGCGGTGCCCCCCAAGGAGTCATCACCTGCGCCACCGGCAAGGAAGTCAGCTCCAAAACCGCCTTCAAGCGCGTCGTCACCTTCCTGGCCTAACAGCACATCTGCTCCGCCCTGGCCAAAAATCCTGTCAGCTCCATTGCCACCGACCAACAAGTCGTCCCCGTTTCCTCCGAAGATCAGATCATCACCGAGCCAGCCGTTGATCAAATCGTTGCCTCCCTGACCCACGAGCCGGTCGTTTCCAGCGGATCCTCTCAGCGTGTCGTCACCTGCTCCGCCTTCGATGTTGTCATCACCGTTACCGCCAACAACGAGGTCATTTCCTCCGCCAGCTTCAATACGATCATTGCCGTTGCCTCCAAAGATCTCGTCATCATCATCTCCGTTGCTTTCGAATTCCCGATCACCAAAAATCGTGTCGTCTCCGTTATCTCCGAAGATCCTGTCGCGGCCCGAGTTGCCCTCAATTGTATCGTTTCCACTTCCACCGCGAATCTCGTCGTCGCCAAAACTCCCCTGGATCAGGTCCTCTCCGTCGCCGCCTTCAATAACGTCATTGCCCGCACCTCCGTTGAGAAAGTCATCGCCGCCGGCTTCGTCGAATCCGTCAACTTCCAAAGTTGATGCCACTCCACCGCTCAACTGATCATTGTTTCCGCCGCCGTTGATTGAGTCATCGCCGGATCCGCCATCGATAATGTCATCACCAGCACCGCCAATCAAATCGTCCGTGCCGCCTCGCCCAAGAATCGTATCCTCACCAGTGACGCCCGAGATTCTGTCTCGCCCGGATCCGCCAATCAATACGTCGTCACCCGCTCCACCGTTTTGGTTGCTTTGCGCCGAGCCATTGATCTCGATGCGATCATTCCCGTCACCACCAAATGCCGTCACGGTAGCAAAACCACCTGAAAGAGCTTGGTCGAAGTCCTCGAAGTCAGCATTGACGGTAAACGAATCGTTTCCTGCGTCTCCCTGGAGTTCGAGGCGATTAAGGACAACGGTGGCGTCACCGGTGTAGGCCAATGTGTCGTCGCCTTCGAATCCAAAGAAGCGAATCGCCAATACATCCGCAGCAGCAAACGATCTCTCCTCGGTTCCATCGTTGCCGAATCCTGTGATTCTGAATTCAGAACTGATTGGGTCAGCGACGATCACGATTGAGTCATCCAGTTCTGTGCCGATGATTCTGAGGTCACCGTCGATCGAGACCAGGGCTTCTGTTCCATCGGTCGCCGCCGTGGCGAGAGGCAGTTCCGGAATCACTGGTTGGGCCGGAAAGGAACTGTTAGGAAAGCCAAAATCGACCGCTGGGAAATCAGGTGGATCGTTATCACCAGTTTCAATGACTTCCCCCTCGAAGTTACGGTCATCCCCCGGCCCGCCGTTGAGCAAGTTGGTTCCATTGAGGTCTTGTAACTGATCATTGTCTGCATTGCCGTAGAGTTCATCATCGTCGGTCTCGCCTGGCCCAAGCGTTGGGATTTCACGAAACAGCGCTTGAAAGCGGGACTCAGCGGAACCGGAGATCGTGTCGCTACCGAAGCCCCCAAGCAACAAGTCATCGCCTCTTCCACCATAGAGTTCATCGCTTCCCCACCAGCCGGCGATCTGGTCATCGCCATCGTTGCCTTCGATTTCATCGCGTCCGTCACCGCCGTTGAGTCGGTCATTGCCGTCGCCGCCTGCGATGAAGTCAAATCCGCCGAATTCAAAACTGCCATCAACTCGCGCTCGCGTGATGCCGCCTCGGATTTCGTCATCGCCTTCGTCGCCGCGCAATACGTCGTCGCCAGCGCCGCCATCAATTCGGTCGTTACCGGCCCCGCCGTTGATTTGATCGTCACCACCACCGCCGTAAATCAGGTCATTTCCTGATCCGCCGTCGAGACTCTCTCCTCTGTTGGAGCCAATGATCAGATCGTTTCCTGCGCCACCTTCGACGTCTTCAATAAAAAAGCCACCCACAAATCCAAGATCGATAACATCGTCACCGGCTCCGCCTCTGATCAAGGTGCCTCCTGTGAAGAACAAAGAATTTTCGTTCAGAAAAAAATCGTTTCCTGCGCCGCCACTTAGTTCTAACGATTCAAGGTTAAGCGCAGTGACATTGACGAAACGCACGACATCATCGCCATCATTTCCTTCAAAGCTCAAGCTGGTGATCTGGTCCGCATTGAATTGGCGAACCAACACGTTGTCGTTACGAATCTCGATCACGTTGGAATCATCCAATTGGATGATCGAGAAGATGTCGTTCCCAGAGGAACCTGCAATCGTGACTGGGCCCGAAAGGAAGTCTGACGCCAACAGTTGGCGCGGCTCCAAAGGTTGATATGTAAACGCATGGGTCGATTTGCTGGACGGTCGTTTCACAAGAATCCCGATCTATGAAATTGAAGGAGTGCCA
>CAYUNP010000235.1:1393-7361 GCA_964446085.1 uncultured Pirellulaceae bacterium | reverse complement strand
CCACAACGTCCACGTTTGTGTCAGCAGCGTCCATCGCGTGGCGGCGGATTCCTTTCGCGGCTTCGTAATCGCGGACGATGTCGCTAAACTGCGACTGGTAATGAAACAGCGTTTGCGTGAAAACGTAAAGCTGACATACTGAACAGGGCGGGAGCATTGGCTTCCGCCTTTTTCGTGCCGTCAATGCGCTATTCGTGCCGTCAATGCGCCATGTCCAACTCTCAAACAAATCGTGATGAAACATGGATGCAACAAGCCATCGACCTTGCTCGCAAAGGGCAGGGCAGCGTTGAGCCAAATCCGATGGTGGGTTGTGTCATTGCCAAAAACGACAAATGCATTGCCCGCGGATGGCACGAAAAATTTGGCGGACCGCACGCCGAAGTAAACGCCATCGCCGCTGCCACCGAAACTGTGGCTGGCGGAACAGCTTACGTGTCACTGGAACCCTGTTCTCATACTGGCAAAACTGGTCCATGTGTTGAAGCGCTGATCGAAGCCGGGGTCGCCCGAGTCGTGATTGCCGTCACCGACCCAAATCCAGAAGTTTCCGGCTCCGGGATCGCCCGTCTTGAAGCAGCTAACATCGAAGTGACAACCGGCGTCCTTGAAGACGAAGCTCGCGAAATTCTGGCGCCCTACCTTAAAGCCGTTGAGCGCCAAAAACCGTGGGTGGTCGCCAAGTGGGCCATGACCGTCGATGGGAAAATTGCCACTGCCTCAGGAGACAGCGAGTGGATTTCCAATCCACGGTCTCGCGACCTTGTCCATCGCCTACGTGCGCGAGTTGATGCGATTATGGTCGGTTCGGGCACTGCCAAAGCCGACAACCCAAGCCTGACCGTGCGCCTGCCGGGCTCAGAACTGGTGTTGGACTTTGAACCACGCGTTCCTTTGCGAATCGTTTTTGATTCACTGGCCACCACTGCGGTCGTTTCCAAATTGGTTCAGACAGCCAAAGAGATCCCCACTCTGATCGCAGTCGGGCCTCAACACGACACCAAACAGGTGGCCCGCTACGTGGATCATGGAGTTGAAGTCTGGATTGGCAACGCACTAAGCCATCACGACCGGATGATCGAACTGCTGGTACATCTTTCCGATCGCGGCATCACCAATCTGATGGTCGAAGGCGGCGGCAAGTTGCTGGGTCTCCTGAACGATCTTGGAGAAATCGACGAAGTCCATGCTTTCGTTGCACCGAAATTGCTTGGGGGATTTCACGCCGTGACGCCTGTGATGGGGCTGGATCGCAATCGAATTGCCGACGGCACAGAAATGAAGCTTCAATCCGCCCAGCGTGTTGGCGATGACGTCTACATGGTGCTCACTCGCAACTGACATCGTGGCACGGTGGTCTCCACCGTGAACATGCAGCAAACGGTGGAGACCACTGTTCCACAGACGGCGCACAAAAAATCGCCACAGTTTCCCATGGCGATCTGGTTTCAGATTGTCAGTTGCGTTTTCTAGAACCGGATTGCGATGCGTGAACTTCCACCACCGATGCTGATTCCGAATCCGCCCTTTTTCTTCGTATTGTACTTACCCTGGTAAGCGTTTCCGTAGCCTCGTTTGCCATAGCTTCCGTAGCCCTTGCTCTTGTAGACAGGCTTCGATTTGTAGACAGGCTTCGATTTGTAAACTGGCTTGGCCTTGTAAACAGGTTTGGCTTTTTTGTAGTAGCTTTTGCCATACGTAGCACCCTTTGAGTAAACCGGACGTTTGACTTTCACAACCTGTGTCGCTCGTGTCAGAAATCGAAGATCATCCTGCAAGTAGTGAATGCACTCGTCAATCGCGATCAACAACTGCTTCACATGAGCCGTGTTTCCGCGGACGCGTCCTCTTCCACGGGCAGCATCCAGTTCGATGTGATCGAACAGGCCTTCAACTTCGTGGAACAAAGAATCCATTTCGTACACATACTTTTTCAACAGGACCAACGAGTGACCGTTACGGGCGATGTCGTGTGTAAGTGCCGACAGTTCAGACAATCGACTTGTGCACTGAATCAGTTCACCGTAGTGCCGCGAGTAGCGGTAGTGATTTGATTCGGTAACCAGTTGTCTGGTCTTACTCTGAATCTGGAGCGCCATTCGATCGACGTGATTCCAGTCGTTCGCATTGGCTTGTGAGGCAACGCCAACCAAAAGAGCGATTGCCAGAATTGTTTTGATTGAATTGCCAGTCATGAGATACTCCAAAAAGTGTTTCGTCAGGCGGAACGGCGTTGTCCCGATTGACAATTCATTCAATTGCACGCCGCGTGCCAAACGGCAGCAAAGATCGTGAAACACTGTAATTTACGGGCTTTTTGGCCATTTCCTGCATCAATGACTGCATTTCCAGCAGTCGTCAATTTGATACCAGTTTGATCTCAGGCGTGATCAGTTTGGGTGCGCGGCGAGGTCGTCCTGACCAACTCTTCGGGTTATGATTCCAGCTAACGGCCACTTTCTTCTGAACACTTCAACCACCGTGCTTCGAGCTTATATCCTCTGCCGATTTGCTGCCAAAAGTCCTCTCTACACTTCGTGGATAGATCGCTGTCCGCTGCCAGTAACGATCGTCAAAGAGAATCTCTACAACTGGGAACTGCCCGCCGATGCAGGCCTTGTCGTGACCCACATGCACTACCGCCACGAAGAGCTGGCCAAGCTGCGTGAAATCCATGAACGTGGCACGGTTCCCGTTCTTGTATTGGCCGATGGCATTCTGGAATATCGCAACACGTGGGAGCATCCGGAACTTCCCGATGCCTCGATGTTTCAACCACTCTGCGGACACAAGCTCGCCTGTATCGGCCGCGGTCAGGTTCGCGTCATTGAATCCTGGGGCAACGTTGGCAAATGCGAATTCGTGGGCCTTCCACGGATGGATCCGCTGTTGAAAAAGGAAGTGCCGCCGATTCAAACTGATGGGCCGTTTCGCCTGTTGATTGCTACGGCCAATACACCGTCCTTCAACGACCAACAACGAGAAACCGTCGTCCAGTCGCTCACACACATTCGGGAACGCCTGGAAAAGAACCCAAAGGTCAACGGGCGCCAATGCGTCGTGACCTGGCGATTGACTGACGGTCTGGAACGAGCCATCGGTTTACCAGAAAGCGAAATCCCCTCAGATGAACTGGATGCTCCAAAGCAAAAACCTCTGCTTGATGTGATCGACGAAGTGGACGCGGTCATCACGACACCTTCGACGCTGTATCTGGAAAGCGTCATCAAAAAACGTCCCACCGCAATTCTTGATTTCCACAATCGCCCGCACTACGTTCCGGCTGCCTGGACCATCAATGCTCCGATCCATTTCAACTGGACACTGCGAGAACTCGCTGACCCGCCTGCTCACAAAATGCTCTTTCAGGACGCGACGTTGCTCGATCAACTCGAGTGCCAAGGATCAGCAACGGACCGCATGATTGAACTCATGGAGACGATGATCGAAAGCGGCAGGACGGCTCGCGCCGATGGCGAATCAATCAAGCTTCCCCATCGAATCATTGCGGATGCCCGTCGCGGATTTGGAAAAGTCCCCGCCACGTTTAACCTGGAAAAACTTTATCCCGACAATGAAGTTTTCAGAAACCAGGACCTGCGAAGGCTACAAGTGGAACTGGTTGCCGCCATTGAACGACTGGACACGTTACCCACAGAGTTGATCGAAAAGAACGGCCTGATTGATCAACTGATTGTCTCGCTCGACGGCGCGAGACTGCGTGCCAACCGCATGAAGAACCGGGTCATCGCGATCAGAAACCGACTGGGCATCAAACCGGATCCAAAACGGAAGAAAGACGCTTGATGAACAGAACCAATCGTGAAAAAACGTAGTCAATTTTGCTTTAATTTGAGCCGCTAAATCGGCACATCGCTTACCATTTTGAAACGGTCAAAGATATTTTGCTTTTCGTGCGATGATCACGAGGACAATCATCTCCAAGGAACGACTTTGTGCGCCCGTACAATCCCGAAAAACCGATTCTCTACACTCACATCCCGAAGTGTGCCGGAACCAGCGTGGTGCGCCTGCTTCGCGACTGGTTCGATCGCTACTACCACAAACTGAATCAGGACGAGACTCGGGACATCGTTCTGCCGCGTGTGGAGACCAAAGACGATCGTGGTTGCTGGCTGGACAACGTCAAATGTGTGCACGGGCACTTTAACCATGGGCGGGGCTATGGATTGCCCTACTACTATCCGGAGATTGACCAGTACTTCACGATTCTGCGTGACCCGTTTGACCTGGTCGTTTCGATGTACTTTTTTGCCAAAGGTCGAAGTGCCCGCGGCCAGTTCTGGTTTCGTGGCGAACCAGTGGACTTGAGAGACCAGTTTCCCAACGTCGAAAGTTATGTACGCTCCTATCCGTACTGGCTTTTCAATCATTTGCCCCAGGATATCACGCTGGCGAACTACGAAGAAAAGCTGGTCGACCGTTTCGTCTATATCGGAATCTTCGAGGATCTTCAAACGTCGATCGACAATCTTGGCCTGGTTCTGGGCAAGCCACAGACACAGCTTCCGAAATTTAACGTTTCAACATACGATGAGACAGTTCCTGATTCGCTCCGAGACCAGTTTTATCACGATTATCCTTTGCTGCATCGCGTGTACCAGTTTGCACTTGATCGGTATCGTGATCCAAACGTGATGCCCGAAGAGACTCGCCTGGCGGTAGCAGAAGCACAACGTGTTGCCAGCGAGACTTTAAAAACGGAAACGCATTCGTCGCTTGGCGTCGCCTAGTCATTGATTGATTTCGGGTTCATAACCCAACGCGTGAGCGAGGGATTGGCTGCCGGGCCTTAACTCCTGAAAACGTTCATCGGAAAATTTCATCCCGTCCGGAATAAACAATAAGAGTATCACGTGAAGTTCGGATTCTATTCTTGCATGAGCGGCATGCCGTGGGGAGGCAGCGAAGTCCTCTGGTACAAAGCTGCGAAACGTCTGTTGCGTGAAAATCATGAAGCTTGCATTAGCTTCAAGTGGTGGCCCTACAAAGCGTTTCAACTCGAAGACCTCGAAAAGGATGGAGCCCACCTCTGGTTGCGAAACAAACCCAAGCCGCGACTCAAAGCAATGCTCAGTCGTTTCGGTCCGGCCGAAACAGCGGAATCCTGGCTGACGACGCACCGGCCCGATGCAGTTCTGATTACGCTGGGCTATCACCCTGACCAAATTGAAATCGCGGACGCGTGCATTCGCAACAAGGTTCCTTACGCGATCAATCTTCAGTGCGCCAGTTCGTTTTTCTTTATTCCGGCAGATCGACTGGACAAGTATCGTCGCTGGTACAGTCACGCTGAAAAAGTTCTGTTCGTCTCCGATGAGAATCGTCTGAAACTGGAGAACAATATCGCGCTACGACTCGATGAGAATGCAGAGATCGTTTCGAATCCGTTCAACGTCGCTTACGACACCCAGGTTTCATGGCCTGAACAAAACGGCCAGCCAAAGTTCCGCGTCGCCTGTGTCGGTCGAGTCCACTTTCAGTCGAAAGGGCAGGACATCATCGTCGACGTAATGAAGCAGGACAAATGGAAAAACCGTCCGATCGAGATCACTTTCTACGGACACGACCAGGGCAACAAAGGCCAGCTTGAATCGCTGATCGAAATGCATGGCTTGAAGGACAAGCTCAAATTCGGCGGATATGTGAAGGACGTGAAAGAGATCTGGGAAGCCAATCAGGCACTGTTGCTTCCTTCCCGATACGAAGGAGCTCCGCTGGTGGTCACCGAAGCGATGCTCTGTGGTCGTTTCGCGATCACCACGAACCTTGGCCGCAATGAGGAATTGATGGATGACAACGTCTCCGGATTTATTGCTGAAGGAGCAACGGTGAATCTGTTCGACGATGCGATGGAACGAGCCTGGCAAAAACGCGAACAATGGCAACAGATTGGCCAGTTGGCTCGACAACATATCCGCGAACGTTATCCTGAAGATCCAATCGG
>CAYUNP010000235.1:0-1293 GCA_964446085.1 uncultured Pirellulaceae bacterium | reverse complement strand
AACACCCATGAACAGAACTTCCGTCAAAGCAGCTCGTCTCGAATCATCCATCGGCAACTCGGCAAAAGTCAGTGGCTGGGTTCGCACACGTCGTGACTCCAAAGCTGGATTCAGCTTCATCGAGATCAACGATGGTTCCTGCCAGGGCAACATTCAGATCATCGCGCCTGCTGAACTTGCCAATTATGATGCAGACATCAAACGTTTGTCCGCCGGCTGCAGCATCACGGCCGTTGGCGAGATCAAGGAGTCCGGCGGCAAAGGGCAGGCCACGGAAATCCTTGCATCTGAAATCCTGATTCACGGCTGGGCCGATCCTGAAACGTATCCACTGCAGAAAAAACGACACACGATGGAGAAGCTCCGCGAGTGGGCTCACCTTCGACCGCGCACCAACACTTTCGGCGCTGTCGCTCGCGTGCGAAACAGCATCACGAACTCGATCCATCAGTTCTTCCAGGAAGACGGCTTTCTCTACATCAACACGCCCGTGATTACGGCCAGCGATTGCGAAGGCGCCGGCGAGATGTTTCAGGTCACGACGATGGACATGGAACACATCGCCAAAACACAAATCGAAAAACTCAACTACAAGTTCGACTTTTTCGACAAGCCTTCGTTCCTGACCGTCAGTGGTCAACTGGAAGCCGAAACCTACGCCTGTTCACTGGGTAAGGTCTACACCTTTGGCCCCACGTTCCGCGCGGAGAATTCAAACACGTCCCGGCACCTTGCCGAGTTCTGGATGGTCGAGCCGGAAGTTGCTTTCAACGAACTTACCGACAACATGGATCTCGCCGAAGCGTTCCTGAAGCGAATGTTTGTCGATGCTTTAAAGAACTGTGGCGACGACATGCAGTTCTTCAACGACCGTATCGATCCTGACAAAGCGTTGATCTCCAACCTCGAAGCGATCATCGGCAGCGAGTTTGTTCGGCTTCCTTACACCGACGCCGTCGAGATCCTTGAAAACTGTGGCCAGAAGTTTGACTATCCCGTCAATTGGGGCACGGACTTGCAGAGCGAACACGAGCGTTTCTTGACCGAGCAACATTTTAAGAAACCTGTCATCCTGTTCGACTACCCGCGATCGATCAAACCGTTCTATATGTACTGCAACGACGATGAGAAAACGGTTCGCGCGATGGACGTATTGGTTCCTGGGGTTGGCGAAATCATCGGCGGCAGTCAACGCGAGCATCGTCTGGATGTTCTTGAAGGCCGCATGAAAGAACAGGATCTCGATATCGAAGAGTACTGGTGGTACACGGATCTTCGTAAATACGGCACCGT
>CAYUNP010000234.1:0-7362 GCA_964446085.1 uncultured Pirellulaceae bacterium | reverse complement strand
TGGCTGGGCTGTGGGGCAAGATGGATCTGTGGCGCGTTGGGTACTGGCGAAATAAGAGCGTCCCAACACCGTCCTGTTGATTTACCTGGGCCCTTCGACCGGGAAATCAGGATACTTGCCACGGAGTTGATCAATCAGTTCGCCGCTGGTTTTGGTTCCCTCAAAATTCAGGAAAGGATCCAACGGAAAAACAGCGCTGCTCTTCCTGTCCGTGGTCTCCGGCAGTTTGACAAACGCAGTCGGCTTCATCTTCAGCAGGAACGGGCCTCCAACGACGTTGGCGCTTTGGTAAAAATTGACACGTCGAATCATCGGAAGATGCTGCAACTCCGAAATGTCTGTCAATGAAGTGCATTTGTAGCAATCAAGAATATCCAATTGGTTCAGACCAGCCAAACCTGTAAGACTCGGCAGAGAAAAGCACTGATCCAGTTCGAGTCTACGTAGGTCCAGCAGGCCGGTAACGCCTTTGAGTGATCGAAGTTCAGTGCAATGTTTCGCGGTCAGCTCTTTAAGCAGAGGCAAATTCTTCAAGCCAACAAAGTCTTCGATTGAATTGTTGGACAGGTTTAACTTTTCCAACAGAGCTAGATCTTGGATTCCAGAGAGATCTTTCAGCGGCAATATCGGTGGGAATTTTTGTACAGGCGGATAATTGCAAATGGCTAACTCCTCCAGATTCAATCCCTGAATCGCTTGCACATTTTCAAGCGATTCACAATTATGTAACCGAAGCTCTTTCAACTTCGAAAGTCCTTCGATGCCTGCGAGAGTGCGTAATTTTTTCGATTCAATTTGGCAGAACTCCAAATCCTTCATCTGCGAGATGACTTTCAGCGAATCCAGATCGTCACATCCTAGAGTTAGCCTTCTAACCTTCTTCAATCCAGACAACGGTTGGAAATCCTGCAGCATTGGAGATTGAATCGAAAGCTTCTCGATCTCGGTCGCGTTTTCCAAACCTGCAATTGATCTCACCACCCCTTTAACGTTGACATGAGTCAATTCCTTGAGCGTTCCTAGTGGGGCAAGGTCGGTGGCGGCAGTATTGTGTAGCGTAATCGATTCCAAATTGGAGAATTGCCTGACAACTTCGATGTCGTGTAGTTCTTTGGCATCGCTCAAAGACAGGCGTGTCAGTCGAACGCAATTCTCAAGTGGCTCAAGGCTTTTGATCAAGTAGGCGCATTGAATGTCCAGGTTTTCGAGCTTGGTCAAATCCCGTAGAGGTTCAAGCGTCGGGATCTCACCGCCAAAACCAATCTCCAGCTCCTTCAACTGAGTCAGTTCTCCAACATCATCCAGGTGTTCAACTCTTTCGCCTCCGACTTCGATGGTCAAGTCAACAAGGTCCACAAATGGATACTCGTCGAACATTCTGGTCAGCCATTGTGGACCGGGACGTCGGTTCTTTCGATCATAGTATTCACTGGGGCGGTGAGCATATTGATAACTCAGATTTGAAGTGTAGCTCTCGATCCGATCAATCACAGCTTGCTCAAGTTTGACTTGTCGATTTCGATGACTCATCCAGCCTAGCCATGCGCAAGCCACTGCTATCCCGATCAGCAAAGTTCGTAGTCCAACTCGTGGGACAAACCACGATCGCTTTTGTTTGGCATTGATATGATTCTTGTCGATTGGAAAACCACAACTCAAAAAGACACATAAAATTTAAACGCGAAGCGCAAGCGAGCGAGTACGCCATTGGGTTCATTCCCTTGCGATTCGAGACGTGAATTTTTCATAACCCGACGCGTGAGTGAGGGATCAATGGATTCCGGTAAATCCCTTGCTAACGCGGCGGGTTCTGATTTTTTCTTCCCTGCTTTCAATTCCGTTTTGGCATAGAAATAGACGGAAAAACAGCAAGAACTGACGGATTTTCGGAAATTTGAGGGGGATTCGCCTCTCAGTGGCAACTATCAATGCGTACAACGTGTTGAACACTCGACTCGAACCAACCATTGTGACTCCTGAATCGTCATGGGATCTGCATCACGTCCACAACCGATCGATTGGCTCCAGGCCATCGCCACCCATCGCAACTGGTTGCGGAAGGTGCTGCAAAGTCGCATCGGAGACCGACACTCGATCGATGACGTCATGCAGGAAGTTGCTCTCGCGGTCGTGCAACAGTCGGGAGCCTCGACTGGTACGGTTCCACATGAACCCGAAAAAGTGGCTCCGTTTTTGTACGGCGTGGCGATTCGCCAAGCGGCCAACTTTCATCGCAAAGCAAATCGTAAATCGCACGCCAAACCGGAACTGAACGAAACACTTGAAACCAAACTCGCGACACACCAACCGCAACCCCTGGACTGGCTGCTAAAGAAAGAACAATCGCAATCGCTGGACCAGGCGATTGACTTACTGGACGAAGAGAGCCGCGAAATTTTAATGCTCAAGTACACCGAAAACTGGAGCTACAAACAATTGGCGGAACATCTGGGCACCACCGAGAAAGCAGTCGAAAGGCGCCTTGCCCGAGCCCGACAGAAAATGCGATCCTGCCTCAGAAGTTTGAACTTTGATTCAAAGGACCACCCCCATGCACAATGAACCGTCTCTGGACCCTTCTCAGCTGCAACGGCTGATCGACGGCGAATTATCGGCTGTCGAAATCAGAAAACTGTTCGAAACGGCAGAACAGCATCCATCGCAATGGCGAACGATCGCCAGTGAGTTTGCCGAAGACCAGCTTTTTCGTCGGCAGTTTGAAACGATGATTGATGACGTCGATTCGAAGCCTGTCAAACCAGTCGCCCCAGTAAAAGAAACATCATCCCAGGCAATGCCACTTGTTGGAAAACTGGCACTCGCCGCCAGCCTTGCCGTTGCCGGGTTGGTTGGGTATCTCGTTGGCAGCGATGGCCCAATCGCAACGCCAGAGAATCCGGCTTCGAAAAACATGATCGCCAACAACGACCCGAACGACTCACCAGCGGTAACACCTGTAACTGATCTCCAGCCTGAATATCGCATGGAGCTGCTGACTCCTGAAGGCGAATCCATGAACGAAGTCGACCTGTATCGTTATGACGATCTACATCGGCTTGTTGAAAACCGCGGCGGCGATGTCGGTAAAGGTGTCTCATTGAGGGACGTGTTGCCAAAGTCCGCTGTCTCGCAGGAAGCTCGGCGGCGGCTGATCGAGTCAGGCTACGACGTTAACGAATCAACCAACTTTTTTTCTGGTCGTCTGCAGGACGGACGCCAGTTTGTTGTTCCAGTAAGAAGCATTCGCTTTGATCAGGGACATTAGCACACGTTTGTGAGCGGCAAGGCGCTAGCTGTCGGTACCGGATCGACAGCTCAGCCATTGGCAAACTGACTATTGCTGAGTCAACGAATCGATGCCACTCAGAACGTCACCAAAACAAAAACGACGAACGCTTTTCGGAGAATTAACATGCAACGTTTTTCAATCCTTTCACTTTTATTCGCTGCTCTGCTGAGCTCTGCTGCATTGGGGCAGGACATTATTCTGCTCAATCAGGACGGTGAGAAAGTCGGCATTGCCAAAGATGTTGACAAGAAAGAAGACGACAAAAAGGCAGCTCCAGAAACCGTCATCAAAGTCGAACCTGGCGACAAAGGCACCTCCCGAATTGAAAACGGTGTCGTCATCATCGTGAAGCCCGACGGCGAAGTTCAGGAATTCAAATTGTCCGATGCCAGGAGCATGACAGTCACACGTTCAACCCAATCAGTGGTCGGCGAAGATGGCAAGCAAAAAACAAAGATGACAGGCAAGGCCATTCTGATCGGACCCGATGGAGTTCGACGTGAAATCGACCTGAGCGGCGGTGGACTTGGTGGAGCAACGAAATCGAAAGCCCCAAAGTCCTGGATGATTGGTGTTTCATGTTCTCCAGCATCCCCAGTTCTGCGTTCGCAACTCAGGCTCGAAGAAGGAACGGGACTGGTCATCTCACGAGTTCTCGGCGGCGGCGCGGCGGAGAAAGCAGGCTTCAAGGATAACGACGTCGTGATGTTTGCCGATCAAAAACCGATCGGCAATCGCAAAACCCTGACGGCGGTTGTCAACGAAGCCGGTGCCGCAGGAACTGATCTGATTTTCACCTTGCTCCGTGGCGGCGAAGAAATTTCCCTGACCGTGAAACCGACAGAGCGAGAAGGGGTCAGTCGTGTCATGGCTGAAATGGGGCCAGATTTTGGACGCATGCATCTCGACCTACCACCAGGTTTCGGTCCTGGATTCGACATGGAATTCAAACAGTTTGGTCCGGGAATCATCATCAGAGACGGTGCAATGGCTCCTGAGAAGTTATTCCTGGGCGATTTCGAAGAACGTATACAACGCATGCGGGAAGAAATGGAAGAGATACGACGCCACATGGGTGAGGATCGCAAATAGATCCTTCACATTGACTCCCTCTCTGCCGAGAGGACATTCTCGAATCACAACCACTTTTGGAGATAATAATGCTTCGTTCAACATTGAAAACACTCGCCATCACTGGTCTCTGCGTCGGTGGCGTTCTGGCTTCCGATTCGATTGCCCAGGAAGAAACCGAACAGGTCGAACAGGGAATCATGCAAATTGAAATGGCAGTCGACGACGAATCGGGAGGCGCTCCGATCGTGATTTCGTCCTCAAGCATGTCTTTCGGCGACGGGAGCGACGGAGAATCCAACTTTAGTTTCTTTTCCGGTGGCGACCTGGGCGGAGACTGGATGCCTGGTGGCGGCAAAGTCGATCCAATGTCATTGCTCGACAACAAGGACGTCCGCGCAGAACTGGAACTTGTCGGCGAACAGTTGGACAAATACCGCGAGGCCAAAAAAGATTTTTTGGCTCAGATCAAGGAGAAAACACAGGCGCTCACCAGTGGAAAACTCGATCCATCACAGATGGGCGACTTCGCCCGGGAACTTGGCGAAATGAAAAAAGTCGGCCAGGAGCGAATGCGATCGATGTTGCTTCCGCACCAGATGGAGCGTCTGAAGCAGGTTGCGTTGCAAATGGAAATGAAGAGGCGCGGCGCGGCCAGCACTCTGGTTTCAAAAGAGATGGCGGAAGAACTCGGTATCGACGCGGCTCAGAAGAAACGCATCGAAGAGCGCCAAAAGGAACTGAAGAAAGAACTGGCCGAACGGATGGCGAAACTCAAAGAGGAGATCCAGGAAAAACTGTTGGCAGAATTGACTTCGGAACAGAAAGCAAAGCTCAAAGAGCTTTCCGGTGACAAATTCGATTACAAGCCAACGAACATCAACGACCAGATCCGCGAACGAATTCAAAAGCGAATGAAGTCACGAATTGGCGGATGATGTACAAGCGTGGCTGCGGCGTCCCGCCGCAGTTTTTCGCATTTGGAAGAGACCGCTACGAGAAATCTGAAGCAGCTGATGGCATCATTCCATCAGCTGTTTTTTTGATTGAGCGTCCCAACATTGGTATGATTGGTTTCACCTTCCATGAATCGAAATGCCAATGCACTCAACCATGCTGAAAATTCGATTCCGATTACGAAACCTTTTCTTGCTTGTAGCGATCCTCAGTGTCCTGATGGGACTATCGATCCGCTGGTATCAAAAGTCGTTACTTCAATATGAGGCGATCGTTCAACTTTCTGCTCCCAGAGACACAGGTTTTTCCGAATTTGATTACCCGCTTTTCTCGTTTACGCCTGACTACATGATTTCTCGAACTGAGGACGGGCACTACAACCTGATTGAGCCAATTCCAAATAAACCCGATGGCATTTCGCGGATTCTCACCCTTGTGTTTGATGAACGAATGGTTTGCAATTCAACACTTGTGAATTTTATACATCAACCCGGCAGCGCAGACATTGCCCTCGTAAAGAACCTGAAAGGAGTGGAGCGTATTACATTGGGAACAGCAGATGAAAATATCCTGTCGCAATGGCGAAACGCTTTTCCAAATGTCGACGTGATTCCATTTGGGCACGGTTTGGACATGCGAAAACTTTCGACTCAGGATGACCTTTAACCGACTCGCGCGTGGTTTCGCAATGGATATGAACGCTGGTTCCGCTTCGGTGATCACAGACGTTATCCGAACATACTCAATCGCCAATCCTGTATGGATCCCGAAATCACGTCTTTTCGAGAACTGAGCATTCCTTAAATGAACTTGCCAAGTTTCACTTTGTCGCAACTCCTTGCTTTCATGGTTTTCGTTGCATCGACTACTTCGTTGCTGAGCACTCTATGTTCAGACGGGATTGCCTGGAGCAGTGAGCTGCTGAAGTATACCGAGTCTTCAATTCCTGTTGACTTTCAAGATGATCGACAACACTATCTTCGAGGTCACCTGAAAGGATGGGAGTCGTGTCGTGAAAAATTTTATATATCAGGGAAGTTGGCACTCCTGAGTAGAGAACACCACCACTCCCAAGCAGTCGCCGATGGATATCGAGAATGCGAGTATCAAATTCGGCAACTATTGAATCAATATTCAAATGCGCAGGTAAGGTCAAAGATTGGAAGTCCGAAGAGAAGCTTCGCTGTTCCACTTCTTGTTATTGCACATCTCAGCCTGTTCGCTGTATTGGTATTGGGCCCTCCGCTTGAGCGCGCAGAAAAAAAGTGAATCACAACCCGGACAATGGACACAAATCAAATTCCCCAATTGAAAACTCCGTTACCTCCTGTTCAAGACAAGCTGCCCCAGAACTCACTCGCTTGCGCGTCGTGCCTGTATTTTTGTCTCTCGCCACCATAGCCAAATCATTAGTGCGACGATCAACAAGCTCGCCAATTGATACCCGGTGAATCCATAAAAAATTCTTGCCTCGGGTCGGATCGTTTCGCTGACAAATCGATAGCACGCATAGCACGCAATGAACAGCTTGATACGGTGACCCGGAAACAGGTCTCGCCCCTGAGCCCACCATCCGACCACCGCTGCAGATAGATGGAATACCGTTTCGTAAAGCTGTGTTGGATGTCGAGCCAGCGAGTCAACTTTCGCAAACACAACGCCCCAGGGAAGCTCCGTCGGAGTCCCATAGCAACAGCCGCCAAAGAAACAGCCGACCCGGCCGATCGCAATCGCCACGGCAACCGGAATCAAAAAGCTGTCTCCCGTTTTCGTTTTGATTTCAAAAGTCCACTTGGCGGCTTCCACGCCCAGATATCCTCCCACCAATCCGGTCAAAATCGTCTTGCCGTCAGAGAACCAGGCGGCTCCCGACAGAAACTGATCCCAATCCGTAAACAGAAACGGAAGCTTGGCTCCGGTCATGGCGCCGATCAAACCACCAATCCCCAAGCCAACTTTTTGAGAAAATGTGAGCGGAAGTTGGCGCTGACTAAAACGCGATAATACGAACCCGGCAGTCAGGGCCAGTAGCATGGTAAGGAGAT
>CAYUNP010000233.1:0-7464 GCA_964446085.1 uncultured Pirellulaceae bacterium | reverse complement strand
GCTACAAACAACCAATGCGCTGACTAACGGGTAATTCAGTGAATCGCATTCGCCTCAAGGAAGCAAAGAAGAGCATTGATTTTTATCGAAGAGAGCTTACTTGACCAGAAACTCCATCCGCTCATTGGGCTTTATACCAACCGTATCCAAACAGGGTTCGAGCCAATACGAACAATCATATTCGCATCCGCCGAATCTGCCGTTTCAAATCGTCTATAATCATCTTTCCGAAACAGTCCCTTCCGATTATCCGCAGACATC
This sequence comes from uncultured Pirellulaceae bacterium, assembly GCA_964446085.1. Lineage (GTDB taxonomy): Bacteria > Planctomycetota > Planctomycetia > Pirellulales > Pirellulaceae > Mariniblastus. The sequence goes on along the minus strand of CAYUNP010000233.1, from coordinate 7,203 downwards.
ATGAATCCTTCAAGAACGATCTACAATTGCCTGGCGCTATGTTCACTAACACTGATTACCTTTGCGATGGCGAGTCCGCTTATGGCGGGTGATCCGTGGCTTGTGTTCGAGGCGGCGGAAAAGGCAAATGGCAAACACGTCGTTTTCGTTTCAGGCGATGAAGAGTATCGCGGCGAAGAATCCTGCCCAATGCTGGCCAAGATCCTCAGTCAACACCACGGTTTCAAGTGCACGGTCCTGTTTTCAATCAACAAGGAAACCGGCTGCATCGACCCTTTTGAACTCAGCAACATTCCGGGACTCGAAAGTCTCGCCAGTGCAGACGTGATGATCCTTTGCACTCGCTGGCGAATCCTGCCCGATGAACAAATCAAACACATCTTCGACTTCCTTGAAGCCGGCAAACCTGTGATCGCGTTTCGAACCGCAACGCACGCTTTCAAATCCGGCGACTACGGCGGCTACGACTGGGCCAACTTTGGAGTCAACGTCGTCGGCGAAAACTGGCTCTCACATCACGGCAATCACAAGACGCAAGGCGGACGTGGGTTCATCGTGCCAGAAAATTCCGCACACCCGATTCTTAATTCGGTTGCCGACGTATTCACCACATCAGACATCTACGGCATCGCAGCACTTGATCAGCAAGCGGCCACAGTATTGATGCGCGGTGGCGTAACCGAAACGCTGGATCCTGCATCCCAATTAATCGACGGCAAAAAGAACGACCCGATGATGCCCTTTGCCTGGCTGAAAGATTATGACTCGCCAGGCAAAAAGAAAACGGGGAAGTGCTTTGCGACAACGGGTGGAGCCGCGGTCGATTTTCGCAGCGAAGACTTGCGACGAATGATTGTTAACGCAACCTACTTCATGACTGCCTTGGAGGTTCCTGAAAAAGCCAACGTTGAATTTGTTGACCCGTTCGAGCCATCTTTCTACGGCTTCCCGGACGAAGACTATTTCGTTAAACGCAATCTCCGTGTCGAAGATTTTGAACTCGGGAAATCTGGCAGCAGTTATCCAGATCCGAAGCTTCTCAAGAAATAAACGTCGAACTTTGGTTCAACATTTGTGCGAGACTTTACGCTTGAGTCAGGCTGATCAGCTATCACATTGTATTCCTTTAGACACTCAAATAGGATAAGTTATGGTTTTGGGTAGCTATCTCACAATGGAACCGCTCCCAATAACGCCTCTTCCGCCCATCTCCCTCCAGAGAACATCATGGCTTCTATCCGGTCTCGTTACGCACAAACCTCCTCTCCGAGAAAACAGAAACGACGTGGACTTGATTATCAGCGATGCGAAGATCGCAATCTATTGGCGGGCGTGCTTTGCGAATCGGCGGTGGCCCTGCCTTTGCTCGATCAGCTGGCAGAGCGTGAGGATACGGCGTATCTGCAACAGGGACTGAATCAACTGGAAGAGGTTGGTTCGGAAACGACCGAACTGGGAACCACAACCGTTTTCCAGCAAAGGTGGAACGGCCTACTGGTGAACAATTCGTATGTCACGATCCTTCAGGACGCTGACGGCACCATCACCAACGTTCGCGATCAGGCACAGCGGAACATTATTGGCTTCGCCGCAGACACTGATCCGATTGACCAGGAAGATGCAGAGAAAATTGGCTCTTCAGGATTGGGAGAGTACGCATCGCTGGAGTACGAATCGGAACTGGCGTGGCATTTCACTGGAAACAGAGCTCGACTTTCGTATCTCGTTGAGACCACTGTGTTCGACATCGATGGCGAAGTAGCTGGCGAGTTTGATACATGGATCAATGTTTTTGACGGAGAGATCTTTGACCGCGAAATTAGCGGTTCGGCAGTTGAAGGGCTGTTGGCCGACGCCACAACTGAAACGGGTATCTTCCCGAGAATCGTAATCAACGACGCGATTGGTGCCGCTGGCTCACGGCAATTTGCAGCGGCACCTGAATTTAATTCGGTTGTTTCGATCTCGGTTGGCTGTACAGGATCTTTGATCGCGCACGACACCGTGATTACCGCACGTCACTGTGGCGTTGGTGCCGGAAATACGATCAGCTTCGGCGACAACAGCAACAACCCGGACGCGACTTTCACCGTTGCGTCTGCCTCCAACCCGGGTGGTGGAAACGCAAACTCACCACTTCTCAATGGCGGTGACGTTACCATCCTGACACTTACCAGCAGTGTGCCTGCTTCGGTTGCAACTCCGCTACGATTCATTGATGCGACCACGGAACTGGTTGGCTTGACCGCAACCACGGTTGGTTTCGGGTTCAACGGAGTCGGCTCGACCGGCCACGGCAACAGCTCTGATGGATTCCGTTGGGGCGGTGAGAACATCATCGACGCCTTCGGAAGTCCAGCTTCCGCGAACGGCTCCAACATCATCTCGACTGACTTCGACAATGGCACCCAGGCTGCCAACACGATCGGATCAAGCAGTTCGACGCCACTTGAATTCGAGGCCACAACAGCACCCGGCGACAGTGGTAGTCCGGTTCTTGTTGAAATCGATGGCGAATTCGTGATTGCAGGCGTACTCTCTGGTGGCACAACTGCCAACAGTGTTTTCGGTGACATTTCATGGTGGACGGGCACCGCAATTTATCGCGCACAGATTGAGGACGCGGGCGGTACCTTTCTCGGCGATGGTGCCGGCACCGTCGACTTCGCTCAGGACGCCTACTTCGTGGGAGACACCGTTGAACTTCAGGTTCGCGATGGCAATGTCACTGGCGACGTGACCGTCACAATCACTTCCAGTTCTGGAGACAGTGAAGAGTTGACTGTGGCTCAAAATGGGGCAACGACCTTCGCATTCTCGATCGAATCGACGGAAGGCACCGCAGCACAAAACGATGGAACACTGCAGATTCAGGAAGGCGATGAGCTTGAAGTGACTTACACCGATGTCGATGATGGCGATGGCAATACGGTCACCCGAACAGATAGCATCATCATTAATGCGCTCGCTCCCGAAGCGCTGATCGGCATTGATTTTGACGGGGCAGCCAATTCGCCGACCAACTTCCTTACCCTTGAAGGAGGCACCGATGGCAGCTCGGATCTTACCAATGAAAACGGCGGACTTTCTCAAGTTGACCTCGAGGTGATTGGAGGTTCAGCAGACTTCGCAGTCACGCTCAATACGAATACGATTCCACAGCACTCCACTTCCCTGGCCGACCTCGGTGGACAGATCTTCACCGGCGGCGACCCCATCTCGTTTGAATACTCAGACCTGAGTGCATCATCAGAGTACTTTGTCTATGTATTCTCCGCTGAAGGATTCTTCGACACGATCGAGCAAACGGTCACCCTTCAAGGTGCAGGCAGCCCGGTTTCCTTTGAGCAACGATTCAATCAGGACGACCTGTTCATCAACGATCAACTGGGAGACTCATCTCGCGATTTGACCGAGTACGCACAGGTGATTACTGCGGACGCAAACGGCGTGATCTCAATCGATATCGATCCAATCGCTGGAACGAGCGATGTCGTCCTTGCAGGATTGGCGATCTTCAAAGTTCCTGAAGCACCGGATGTCGTGGATGACTCAGCAACGACAGACGAAAACGTTGCCATCACGATTGATGTTCTTGCCAATGACACCGATGCGGACAGAGATGCGTTCTCGGTCATTGAGGTTGGAACGGCGAACAATGGCGTTGCATCGATCAACGCTGACGGAACCGTTGAGTACACTCCCAATGGTGGCTTCATTGGAACAGACACATTCACTTACACCGTTGAGGACGAAGCCGGAAACGTTTCCACAGCAAACGTCAGCGTAAATGTTGTTGAAGATGTTCCGACAGTCATCGTGGCAGTCAACGAAGGTGAAACAGGTCGCTCGAATGTCAACGAAGTTGTTGTTTCCTTCGACGAAATTGTCACCTTTGGTTCAGGAGCTTTTGAACTGGTTCAACGTGGAGCTGACGGAGGTCCGGTTGATGTCACGACATCGATCGACAACTCCAGCGGCCGATCAATTGTCACACTGACATTCTCAGGATCGTTTGCGACTGCTTCGGGATCGCTTGTTGACGGAAACTACGAACTGACCGTTGTCGGTGACCAGATCACGACGTCTTCCGGCGCGGCCTATGATGCCAACGACGACGGAGTTGCTGGAGGCAGCTTTGTCCATGGCGATACCGAAACGGACAACTTCTTCCGCCTCTTTGGTGATGGCGATGGTGACCGGGACGTTGACCTTTTTGACCTGCTGGGTTTCCGTACTACATTCGGCCAATCAACTGGTAACGCGAACTTCAATGAAGGATTCGACGCCAATGGTGACGGAGTCGTCAACGTGATTGACTTGTTGAGTTTCCGCCAGAATTTCGGCGAGAGATTGGACTTCTAAGGTCACCAGCTCCGGGACTTCAGAAAAACCGGAGCGATCCATGACGCAAGGGATCTTGCGATGCTGCAAGTTGAGCGTTACCCGTTTATAATTCACGGGTGCTTTATCAACGCTCAACTCTTTGCAGGAAGATCTCTTGAAAACCAAAATTACGCTGTTGGCAGCAATCGCCATGGCCATTTGTATTGGCTCGACTCAGGCACAGCTCTCCAGCGGCTGGAAAGCACACGACAAGAGTCGTCCTGTACCCAAAGTCGTTGATCCTGGCGAAGCAACATCTTCTGCCGCTGCCCCATCTGACGCGATTGTTCTCTTTGACGGAAAAGATCTCTCCAACTGGACGGGGCCTAATGGAAAAAAAGCCAGGTGGATCGTCAAAGATGGCGTGATGGAATGCGTCAAGGGAAGCGGCTTCGTTTACTCAAAAGAAAAGTTCGCCGATTGCCAATTGCACGTTGAATGGGCGTCACCCGCTAACGTCAAAGGCAAGGGACAGGGCCGCGGTAACAGTGGAGTCTTTCTACCTGGAGGCTACGAAGTTCAGGTGCTCGACAGCTTCGAGAACGAAACGTACGCCGATGGAGGTGCCGGCTCGATCTATGGGCAGAACCCACCGATGGTCAATGCCAGCAGAGGCCCCGGCCAATGGCAGACCTACGACATCATTCTTCGCATGGCGAAGTTTGGCGAAGACGGAAAACTTGCCTCTCCGGCAATGATCACCGTTTTGCACAATGGCGTCGTCGTACAGCATGGAACAGAACCCTACGGACCAACTTCGTGGGTGCTGCACTATGACTACGATTCAAAAAATACCGAGGGTCACATCGGGCTACAGGACCACGGAAACCCGGTTCGCTTTCGCAACATCTGGATTCGCAAACTCGATGTCGCGGCGACTGCGGGAACCTATCCGCAGGAACGCGACTTCACAGATGAAGAAGTCAAAAAGTTTGTCGGCAAGTACAAAGGTGGTCAACAAGTCAAACTCATCGATGGCAAACTTTGGCTCAGAACGATCGGCCGCGACATGGAAATGCGGGCTTACACCGACGGAACATTCGGCCTGCTGAAGTCCGCCGGTTCGATCTCATTCACAATGGGGGACGACGGCGAAGTCACGGCACTGAAATTCAGGCTCGACGCTGGCAAAGGTGGCAATTTCAAACGTCTGGAGTAGTCGAACCCCGGTATTGCGCACAACCATCAAAAGGAAACGAAATGTTCTCCATCGCAACGAAGACAACCACCTTTGTGATCACATCGCTTCTGGCAACACTGGCCTTTGGTCAGGACATGGCAATCATTAACGCAAACATTGCCACGATGGATCCAGCCAGGCCAAAAGCAGCAGCGCTGATCATCAAAGATGGCCGCATCGCCGCTGTCGGATCCAACGACGAAATTTCCAAAATGATTGAGGGCAAAACGGAAGCTCTCGACCTGGACGGGAAATTCCTCATGCCTGGCTTCATCGAAGGGCATGCGCACTTCCTGAAACTGGGTGAGATGCGAATGAATCTCGACCTGACGAAAGCAAAATCGTGGGACGAGATTGTCGAACAGGTACGCGTTGCAGCAGCGAACACTCCGCCGGGCAAGTGGATCATCGGACGTGGCTGGCATCAATCCAAATGGGATGCTCCACCAAGCCCAAACGTCGAAGGCTATCCAACGCACGAGTCACTGTCTGAGGCGTCGCCGAACAATCCAGTTTTGCTGACGCATGCCAGCGGCCACATGGATTTCGCCAACGCTTACGCCATGCGAATGGCTGAAATCGAAAACGACACCAAGGACCCGGAAGGTGGAACAATCCTTCGCAACGAAGACGGTTCGGCAACGGGGGTTTTCCGTGAACGCGCGTCCGGGGCCATTCACACCGCTCGTTACAAAGACGAAAGCCGAACCAGGACCAACGATTCCAGTCTTGACTATCTGAACCGCGCCGCAGAACTGGCGTCGGACGAATGCGTTCGCAAAGGAATCACCAGTTTCCAGGACGCGGGAATGCCTTTCTCTCAAATCAACTATCTGAAGTCGGTTGTTGATGGGCGAGTCAAACCGCGACTTTGGGTGATGGTTCGCGACAGCAATCAGTCACTGATGCTGAATCTGAAGAAGACGCGAATGATCGGTTTCGCCAACAACCATCTGACCGTTCGTGCCATCAAACGTTCCATCGACGGCGCTCTCGGAGCTCATGGAGCCTGGCTGTTGCAACCTTATCAGGACATGCCTCTCAGCCGCGGCCTCAACACGCGTCCGGTGGCGTCTGTTGAAGAAGCCGCGGCACTGGCGATCAAACACGACTATCAATTCTGCGTTCACGCGATTGGTGATCGAGCCAATCGGGAAGTTCTGGACATCTTCGAACGTCAATTCAAAGCCAACCCTTCGGAAAAGTCCCGACGATGGCGAATCGAACATGCGCAACACCTTCATCCGGACGACATTCCACGATTCGGACAGCTCGGCGTGATCGCATCGATGCAAGCGGTGCACTGCACTTCGGACGCCATCTTCGTTCCGACTCGACTCGGTGCTCGACGTTCGAAGCAGGGAGCCTACGTTTGGAAGTCACTGCTCGACAGCGGTGCCATCGTGACCAATGGAACCGATGCACCAGTGGAAGATGTTGATCCGATCCCAAGCTTCTTCGCATCGGTGACTCGGCAACTCAAGCCCGGCGTGACTTTCTTTCCCGAACAGTGCATGTCCCGTCAGGAAGGACTCGAATCCTACACGATCAACAATGCAAAAGCTGCTTTCGAAGAAGACCTCAAAGGTTCGATCGAAGTCGGAAAGCTGGCTGATTTCGTCGTGCTTTCAAACGAT
>CAYUNP010000232.1:0-7499 GCA_964446085.1 uncultured Pirellulaceae bacterium | reverse complement strand
TTGCGGAACAGGACGAAGAAGTCAGTGTCGAATCATGGCTGGCGAGAGTCGTCAACAACCGCGTTGACCAATCAAATGAGCCAACTTCGACAGAAGAAGACGTTCAAGAAACTACAGAGTCTCACTCTGATTCGTTTACCAAAGAAACGACCGAATCCACTGTAGATGCAATCGCAGATTCAGCCACTCCTGAAATTTTGAGCGAAGTTGAAGACTCATTCACCGTCGAAGACTCAGCCACCGTAGAAGACTCAAGCACTGTTGAAGATGCGATTGCAGCCGATGACGTTCGCGAAGAAGAAACACCTTCCCCGGAGGAAACTCCTCGGGTACAGCCTTTGCCACCGGTCGTGATGACAGAAAATGAATTCCAGCCGCGGACCGACGCTTCTGTTGAAGATCGTGTTTCCGATTTGGAAACGGCATTTTCAAACAGGCTCAACAACCTCGAACATCGAATTGGTGAAATGTTCCACACCATCTCTGCTCAACTTGCAGAACTGGGCTGCAGCGGCGCTGTTTCTTCAACGACACCAGTCAACTCTGACACCGAAGTCGAAGACGGAGAAACCGAAGAATCCACTCCGGAACCACCAGCGACTCTTAGCGGCATTGAAGCTCTCAAGCAGGAGTTGAATTCGAAGCTTCGTGAGGCAGAAATTGAGCTCTCAATCAATCGCGCCAAGCTAAGCCAACAGACTGCCATGATCGAGCAGAAGCAGGCCGAACTGGAACGGCGTGAAGCGTCGATCGACGCAAAACTGGAACGAACCAAGAAGCCCAACCGCGCAGCTGGCAAAGCTGACAAGAAGCAGGGAATCATGGATCGTTGGAAACGACACCTTGGCGACAACTAGTTGTCCGTCAAACCCGATTTGATCAGTCGATCTGAGCCATGCCTCCCAAGAGGTTTCGTTCAAGATTGTGGCTGCGGCGTCTCGCCGCAGTATTGGGTGAATTGAACTGCAGCGAGACGCCGCAGCCACAGAATTGAACGGCTTGTGGCCAATACCAGCCAACCATCGCAGGGAAATAAAAAAACGCGGCCGACGTTTTGGCTGTCGTACCGCGTTCTGAAGTGCAATTCCGCGTCGGGTTGGTGACGCGATCGTGCACGAAAGAAAATTGTTACCCTCTTGAGGGTGATGTATTTGTCAGGCCTTTCGCTTGCCTTGCCAAGCAATCATCGCCATTGAGTCCTGCCCTTCACGACCCTTTTTTGGTCGGTTCCGAATATTCTGGCAAACAGTTTTTTCCGCTCACCAGGAGCCCATTGGATTGGCATCGCTACAGCTGGCGTTCGACGCAATAATGGCGATGCAAAATTGTCCACCAGGTAGGAACATGGGAAAAAAGCGACGGAAACGAAAAAAGAAAAACCGCTCTACAAAGGAGCAAGTGTCCAACGCTGTAAAGCCACAGCGTGATTTTACGGCCCTCTGGCTGGCACTCCTGTCACACGTCTTGCTGTGGCTTGCCATGCCAGGCAGGGATCTTTCGTGGCTGGCGTGGATCGCCATGGTGCCAATCGTCTGGTTGATCCGCTCGCCTGTTCCATCTCACAAGCTGTTGCGGCAGGTTTGGATCGCCACATTGTTGTACTGGTTGGTCATGCTGCACTTTGTGCGATTGCCGTTTTGGCCGCTGTGGTTTGGATGGTTCGCCCTGGCGGGATACCTCTCGGTCTACGGCCCCCTGTTCGTTTCGATTAGCCGAACCATGGTCCATCGGTTTCGTATTCCAACCGTGATCGCTGTGCCGATCGTGTTTACTGGACTGGAATGGATTCGAGTCAACTTCCTTAGCGGCTTTGGGCTTGGATGTGTCAGTCACTCTCAATACAAAACGCCTGCAGGAATGCAAATCGCCGAATTCTTCGGTGCCTATGGGGTCACCTTTTCGATCATGTTGATTGCCTCTGCACTCGGCGTCGCCACGGCGGTTAACTGGCGAAATCTGAAAACGAATCTGAGCTTGCCCACACGGCTGATTCACCTGGCAATCACCGCCATCGCTTTCATGGGTGTCGTCGGGTTCGGGACCCAGCAGCTTTCTGTTGACGCAAAGATTCGCAACACCGCTGAACCCCACAAACATTTGAAGGTCGCACTGATTCAGTCTTCCCTGGACACGATTTTGAAAGCGGAGACGCTGGAACAGGTTGAAGACGCATTCATGGTTCGCCGGGACCTGACACATTCGGCGAGACTGCTTTCGCAAGAGCTGGACTTGATCGTGTGGCCAGAATCGGCCCTGCATGAGTACTACGGTGATTACCTTTCCAACATCAGCCCGGATGACACCAAAGAGCTCAGGCAACAACACCTGTCGATGGCCTGGCAGGCTGCGATCGGAAAACCCGCTCCATTTGCGGATGCAGTTCCACTGTTGACCGGCTCCACAACGATCGATCCGCAGGAGGACAAACTGTTCAACAGTGCGCTACTTTTCAACGAAACAGGAAACGTACAACAACGTTATTTCAAAATCCACCTGGTCATGTTCGGCGAGTATTTTCCTGTCGTACATTCGATTCCAGTTCTCAAAGAATTCATCAAGGGATTCCGTTCGCTCAATGAAGGGACGGAGTTCATTTCGATGCCAGTCAAGGACGTCTCAATTGCGCCCAGCATCTGTTTTGAGACAACGGTACCGCATTTGATTCGACGACAAATCAACACTCTGGAAGATTCCGGAAGCGCCACCGACGTCATGGTGAACGTTACCAACGACGGTTGGTTTTTTGGCACGAGTTGCCTGGATCTTCACCTGGCCTGCAACACGTTGCGGGCTGTCGAAATGCGAAAGCCAATGCTGGTCAGCGCCAACACCGGTTTTTCAGCTCATATCGATGAGTTCGGAAGACACATTCAGGTCGGGCCCCGACGGGAAGAGGCGACATTGATTTGCGATGTTCGCGTGCCGCTGCCAAAGACAACCGTCTATCGCGGTTGGGGGGCATGGTTGCCGTGCATAATGGGCTGGCTGAGCCTGTTGGCTCTGGCACTGCCCTATGCGTTTTCGTTTAACAACAGTCGCAATGCGACTTCCACGGCGTAAACGAGATTGCGGCTGCTCACTCGTTCACGCCATGTTTTGAAGGCGCACATTGAAGGCGCAGAAAACCGTTACTTCAGCTCGCGGCCTAACCAATCGAAGAACACACGATGCCAGAGCACACCATTCTGTGGACTCTGCACCCAGTGGCCTTCTTCGGGATAGTACAGGAACCGTGAAGGAACGTCATTGACCTGCGCGGCAGTAAAGGCTTCCATTCCCTGAGTCACTGGAACACGGAAATCTTTCTGCCCGTGAATCACCAAAAGCGGAGTCTTCCAGTTTCTCACAAAATTATGTGGCGAGAACGACTCGTACTTGTTCTTGACTTTGTCGTCTTTCCAATACGGTCCGCCAAGATCCCAGTTCACGAAAAACAGCTCTTCCGTTGAACCGTACATGGACTCAAGATTGAACACGCCGCAGTGAGCAATCATTGTCTTGAAGCGATCCTGGTGATTGCCCATCAACCAGTAAACCGTATAGCCACCGAAGCTCGCTCCGATTGCACCCGCTTTATCCTTGTTGATGTACGGCTCGGCCAACATCGAGTCAGTCGCCGAAAGAATATCCTTCATCGCCTGACCTCCCCAGTCGCCACTGATATCGTCGTTCCACTTGCGACCAAAGCCCGGCAAGCCGCGTCGGTTTGGAGCCACAACCACGTAGCCCTGTGCCGCCATCAAGTGGAAGTTCCAACGATACGAGAACCACTGTCCGATTTGCCCTTGAGGACCCCCCTGGCAGTAAGTCAAAAGCGGCCACTTCTTGCCGTCGTCTTTTTTGAACCCTGGCGGATAGGCAACCCAACAATGAATCTTCTGACCATCGGTCGCTGTCACGAACCGTTCCTCAATCGTCGGTGCTTCGAGACCTTCAAAAATGTCGTCGTTGATGTGTGAGAGCAGTTTGTCTTCGCCCGTCTCCATATTCAACATCGTTAGCTCGTTCGGACGAACCATGTTCATCCTGGTTGCCACGGCAGACTTTCCGTCAGGCAAAACGTCAACGATGTGCCAGTTGAACTGCCCTTTGGTAACCTGGCGTTTGGTTCCAGGAGACTCGAGTCCAATTTCAAACATCTGGTCCGTTCCACGGTATTCTGATCCGAAAACGACCTTTTGCGAGTCCGCTGTCCAGTGGATTCCATTTGCGTTTTGATCGAGCCCGATCGTCAGCTCCTTCATGGTGCTGCTGGCCCGTTCGATCAACATGATTCGATTGCGATCCGACTCAAAGCTGGCTCGTTCCATCGACTGAAACGCAAGCCACTTGCCATCAGGCGAGTAGACCGGGTCGCGATCGTAGCCAGGCATCTCACTGGTCAAATTTTTCTTCTCACCAGACTCAACATTGACAATCCAGATGTTTGAGTCAGTGGACTCGGCCCATTTTGGAACGTCCTTGAGTGTGTAAGCGATCTCTTTGCCATCGGGCGACCAGTTAAACTGCTCGCTGCCTCCAAATGGCGGAACCGGGCAATCGGCTTTGATGCCTTCCATCAAGTCCTTGCCTTCGCCAGCCTTTCCATCAGTAACCGCCGCCACATGCAAGTGGCTGTACTTGTAGTCGTGCCAGGCGTTCCAGTGTCGATACATCAAACCGTCAATGATGCGAGCGTCCGCCTCGGGAAGATCTTCATAGAGTTCGTTTACCGTTTTATCGAGCTTGATATCCTGGGTGTAAGCGATGTGCTTACCAGTCGGTGAGACTTTCAGGTTCGCGATTCCGTCTTCAAGATCCGAAACCTGAGTCAAATCACCTGTTGCGACGTCCAACGACCAGGCTTGGGGCGCCATTGACTCATCGCCGCCTCCATCTTTCCCATTCTCGCCACCTTCACCATCCTTGTCTTTGTCGGCTGGCTTTCCTTCCATGAACAACTTCGCCGCATCGCCTTCACCAATCCATTGGAGCGAACCAACAGAACTCCATTCCTCAAGCAACGTTTTTGTACTTCCGTCGGCGAGTTTCATTAAAAACAGCGAAGAATTACCTTTGTTATCCGCCAGCACATAGCGTCTCACGGTGTAGGCAACGTGAGTTCCGTCAGGAGAAACCGTTGACTCGCCAAGTCTTCCCAGCTTCCACAGCAATTCAGGCGACATCTTTTTGGTGTCCGTTGCTGCGGCGTCCTGTGCGGTTGCTGGCTGATGCATCGCTGCCAACAGGACCAGCAATGCAATTCTCATCACGTTGTACATATATCTTCGCTCCACGTTTATTGGGTTTGTCAGATGGCCAATATAAAGTAAACGCCCAGCCGATTCTACGATGCAAATTTGGGTGCCGTGATTCTGTGAAAATCGGTTATCATGTGGAGCGTTACCGAATCCCAATTGAGTTTGTGCGATGAGATTTTTGACAGTTCCCTTTGTCGTGATCGTTGTGTTGGCGGCATCTCTTTTCTGTATTAACGAACACACTGCATCGGCAGCGACTTTCGGCGCCCAGATCGAGGCGTCTGACGACGCGGCAGATGCCATGAAAGACGTCGCGACATGGCAACTCGACAACGAACACACCTCGCTGGTGTGTGCCGCCAGTCATTTTGGCCTGAGCTACATTTATGGTCGTTTCAACGAGTGTGCTGGTGCCGTTGAAATGAACTTCGAGAAACCGGAGTCCACGAAATTTCGATTCAGGATCGATGCCAAGTCGGTAGATACCAACGATGCCAATCGCGACGCATCGCTCCGCGGCCCAAAAGGATTCGACACTGACCAATACAAATCAATTACTTTTGAAAGCACCGTTGTCAAAGTCAAAGACAAACCAACTCGCGGCGGCAAGACAACGAGAACTTTTCTGGTGACGGGAAATCTTTCATTGCACGGCGAAACGAGACAAGTCGAACTTCCACTGGAATTGCTCGCAGTGGGAAAAGGATCCGACGGTGAACTTCGTTGTGGCTTCATTTCCAAGTTTGTGGTTTTTCGCAGCGATTTTGGAATGGATGAAATGACTAACACCGTTGGCGATAGCGTTGCCGTGACCTTCTGTTTTCAGGCCATCCGAGAAAAGGTCGTTGAAAAGAAAAAGGTTTTGGACGATGTTTTAAAAGCCGACGCCAGGAGCAGATTCGACATTGGCGCCGAAGAGGACAAGGACGAAGCAAACAGACTACAGGAACTGTTCGGCGATCGATTCGACGGCAGCGAAAAAGAAGAATCGGACCCTTCGCCGGGCCAGCTTCAAATCGAAAAGTAACTTAAAAGGACGTATGGATACTCACCCCGCGTGGTGGCGAATCGTGCTGGTATTCGCTGCGGTCTACAATCTGCTGGCCGGATTCGCAATGATGGTCTTCTACCACGAAGGCTTCCGCAGCCTCGGACTTGAGAAGACTTCGTTCAACTTGCCGATCCAACTGGTCGGAATGTGTGTGGCACTTTTCGGTATCGGATACTGGATTGTCAGTCGAAATCCCGTCGAAAACCGAAACGTCCTGTTGATCGGGATGTTAAGTAAAGCGCTGGGACCCCTGCTGGCGGTCCGCTACATCATGCGTGGCGATCTACCGGTTTGGATTCTGGTTGTATTCTTCTTTGCGGATTTGATTTATCTGTTGCCGTTCTGGCTGATCTACTCCCGCTGCAAAGCCATTGCTACCGAACGACGAGCCGCTTCATGAGTCAGGTTTCCATTGCCATTGAGCCACATCCGTCGCTGGACGTTGCAGCTTTTGCGCTGAAGCACAGTTCTGAACTCGTAGGGCAGGGCGGTATCGCAGAGCTCCTTTCAATCGAAGCCGAGGCCGTTGCCGAGTCGCCTTTCGAAATTCATACTGACGCCGAGCGGTACCAAAAAGTTAAATCGGCGGTGCGTGATTTGCTTCGACATGGCCGATACAAACCGACCGGCCGTGGAAAGCCAGCTTCGGAGTATTTGGTCAAGGCAGTCAGCAGTGGAAAGCTTGGCCCGATCAATCCGATCGTCGACACGCTCAACATTGTTTCACTGCATAGCGGCCTGCCGATCAGCGTCGTCGACCTGGCGAAGTGTCATTTCGAAAGCGGCTCTTTGCGTGCCGCGATCGCAGCGGAGAACTCCGAGTACATTTTCAACACGTCTGGCCAAACGATCAAGCTGGACGGGTTGCTATGTCTTTTTGACGATGAGGGCCCGTGTGCCAACGCGGTCAAGGATTCACAGCGTACCAAAACCAGTGAAACAACCGAGATGTCGTTGGTCGTCATTTGGGGAACAAATGAGCTTCCAGGTCACAGCCATAAAACTGACGCGTGGTTCCGTGAATTGATCAAGCAGCAATCTCTGGGCGACGTATTCGACGTTGACCTGGATTCAATCTGAGAGCAACTCTCTGATTTTGCTCTGGATAGCGGCGCTGTTTGCCTCGGTGTTTCCCCGACCGACCAGGCGAACAACTCCCGTCTGGTCAACCACCACGGCATGGGGAATCGAAGCCACCCCCAAAGATT
>CAYUNP010000231.1:0-7537 GCA_964446085.1 uncultured Pirellulaceae bacterium | reverse complement strand
GGTGAGGCGTTACTGAGCGTTGGGAGAGGTTAAAGGTTACGAACCAAAGTGTTCGAATCAGCTTGCCAATTATGTGGCTCGGCGCAAAAAGCCCCTGGCCAACCGTTGGAGTCAGCTCATACCAAAATCACCTGCTGATGATCGACAGTTTTGTGCGATGTGCGGCATCGGGCTCCTTGGGGGGCAGGAAGTTGCCTTTTTTTCAGGCATTGAAAAACGTACCACCGGGCCATTTTGCCCCGATCGGATCAAAAGCAAAATTGCTCCACCACAAAGGTGCGTCTGCGGAACGATCGTGGTCTTTGTTCTTGCCAACTCTTTTGGCAAACCGTGCACCGAGCTGATAGCCGCCATTTCATGTGGTGAAGATTTGCCCATTGAATTCGGGCGATGGGCCAGAAACCTGCGTTGATTTCTTGAGCGTTTTTGGCATGGCACCTGCTTAAAGGTTAACTCGAGTTACCAATTGATGGACCAATTAAGCACAAAGAGAAAGTCGAAAAGCGATGTCAAGCATATCCATTGGCGCAGAACAACTCCACGAGGACCGTTGTCACAAAGCCAAATTCAAGCCTGGATTTCGGAGCGGAGTTATCGCCTTTTGTTTTCTGACGATCGGAGTCGTGTCAGCGCTGGATATTTGGTTCGCCGTGGTCAACACCAATATCAGAGCGTTCGAAAAGAATCCGGTCTGTATGGCCCTGATTGAACTCGACCCGCAACGGTTCACGTTTTTTATTCTTGGCAAGTCGTTGGGCACCGCCGCCGTGATGGCGGTGATTCTGTCGTTGTTTCGAAACAGCTACCGCCACGCGCAAGCGGTCATGTTCGCGATTACGCTGTTTCAGATTGGTCTGCTGACGTTTCTGGTTCTCTCAGACCCGTTGACGAACCATCTTCCCAACTTTGAATTGCTGTTTACTGATACGCACGAGTCAATTTGGGTACTTGAATAACAGGCAACCCGAGGGAAATCGAATCGGGATCTTCTATCGAACGATGCTGAGCTTTGAATCTCTGGAGAGAATCCCGAAGACATCCTTGGCATCGTCTTCGCTCAATCCGATGCAACCGCGGTGACCATGAGGGGTCCCTTCGGCAACCGCATGGATGCACAGACTTCCCGAGAGTCCGATCCAGTAAGGACCGTATCCATTGCCGGGACTACCCGCTGGATACTCTTTGCCCGTCGCGTCTCGCCACGTGAATCCGTTTGGCGATTTCACTTTTACATCGAAGTTGCCCTGATCCGGGTTTCCGGAGATTCCGACGGCAACTGGAAATCGACCCGCGTAAAGATTCTTGATGAACAGCGTCATCATCTTTGCATCCAGATCGACTTCCGCATGAAAGGGACCGTTAACAACTTTAAGTTCCATGCCAGGAGCAACTTCATTCCGGCCAGCGAATTGAGCACGATTGATGTTGTAGATCACTTCGCTTGGAATTTTCAGTTGGCTGGAGATGGACTCCAGCGTATCTCCATTTCGCACAACGTAAGGACGGTTAACAAAATGGTGCTCGGTTGAGTAAATCACTTTGCCAGCCAGTGCGTCGAGCCAGCCTTGCAGCTTTTGCTGCTGGGGGCCGGTGAGACCTTTTTTACCGTAATTTTTGGACAGCAAGCCAAGCGCTTTTCGATACTCGTCAGCGGCAACCAGTCGATCCACTTCGGTCCAGACAGAAGCGATCGAAGTCGGCGCGTTCAAGGCAGGCGGCTGATTTCGCACCCCGGAACCAGGCGATGCAGTTGCGGTACCCACGGAGGCCACTTCGTCATCTTTGGCAATCGCGGTCGCCAGTGCGTTGTATGAGCGATCGTTGCCAGCTGGTTGGGTTGTCGTAAACGATGGTTTTGCCTGGAACGTATTCGAAGTTCCACTGCCATTCGATGCACTGATTTGTGGTTTGAATTCGTTGGTCTTGAGGGCATCAATCAGTCCGTCGTCGCGTGTCGCAGGTGCCAGGGAAGTGCTTACTGGCTGGCGTGTCGCGAGCTCAGGAAGTTTCAATGGAGTGTTGCTTCGGGATGAACTGCCCGTTGATGAGCTGGTCGATGGTAGGCTAACCGGCGATGAACTTACCGTTGCTGGACTGGAAATGGATGGAGTCGAAAGTGATGGAAGCTTGAGTGGCGTCTGTTCTTTTCGTGCGCTTCCCAAATTGGGCAAGCTGTTGGAGAGCTGAGTTTTCGGCGCCTGTAAATTTGGAGTTTGCAGCGACGGCAAGTCAGGAAACGAATTCGACGGGCTTGGCGTGCTGACAGCGTTGGTCGAAATTTGAATCGCGGGAGGGATGGTGCTTGTATCGAGCGATGGCAGTGACATCGATCCGTTACTGGACGTCGAGAGACTGGAATCAATCTGAATCGGATCAATCAGATCGTGTTCGTTTTCGGTTACTGCGTTATTGTTTGTCGAAACGCAGTAGAGTCCAAAAGAGATGGCCAGCAGCGTAACTGCGAATGCGGTACTTTTGAGCGATTGCACGTCGATTCTCCTTGAGTTGACCGTTGGCTGGAAATGTTCCAGGCGCATTGGTCCCGATCCTTCGGTAAAAATTCCGCGGGAGCGTAGCAGGATCGATATTCTGTTCCCAGATCAGCTGGACGCTGCTTTGATAGCATCCAGGCAGAATCTGGGTACAACAGAAAAGATGCGGACAACGTAAAACGGTGGTCTTCACCGTTTGCTGTATATCAACGTCCACGGTGGAGATCACCGTGCCATGAAATCGCTTAACCGGACGGCATCATGTCCGTCAGTCGCCCCGGCGAGCCCATCGCATTGTAGCCACCGTCGACGTGCATCACTTCGCCAGAAATTCCGCCCGCGAAATCAGAGAGCAGAAACGCGCCCGAATCGCCGACTTCAGTCAGGGTAATGTTACGTCCCATTGGTGCTACGTGTTCGTACATCTTCATCATCTTGCCGACGCCAGCACCCACGCCAGAGATCGTTTTGACTGGTCCCGCACTCAATGCGTTGACTCTTACGCCTGCCGGTCCGAGGTCGTAAGCCATGTAGCGCATCGAAGCTTCCAGAGCCGCTTTGCAAACGCCCATCACGTTGTAACCGGGAACGATCTTCTCGCCACCGAAGTAGCTCATGCATAACACCGAACCACCTTCGTTCATGATCGACTTGGCAGCATTGCAAACTGCGATCAGGGAATAGGCACTAATATCCATCGCCATCTTGAAACCGTCCCGGCTGGTTTCAATCGTGTCGCCATTGAGATCATCAGGATGTGCAAACGCCATCGAGTGCAGCAGAAAATCAATCTTGCCGAACTTGTCAGCAGCCGTCTTCATGATGGCTTCGATTTGTTCATCGCTTTGAACGTCCAATGGTTCAAGAAATGCTGGCTCGTAATTGTCACCAAGTTTCTTCAGAGCTTTTACGACGCGGCCTTTGTTACGCTGTTTCTCATCGTCTTCACGATCGGGCAGGTGAGAAAAACCGCATTCACCGCCTTCGTTGATGATCCGTTTGGCAATCGCCCAAGCGATCGAGCGGTCGTTGGCCACGCCGAGAATCAAACCTTTTTTGCCTTCAAAGAAGCCCATCAAAATATCCTGAATTTGGTAAACGTTGTTTTAGGGTTGGCATCGATCCGTAATTTTCGTGGGCGAAATCACGTCGGTCGATGACTGTGCTACTATACCCGTTTACGAAAAACCAACAATTGCACCGCCCGATCACTTCGCATGACCCAGTCCGTCAACACACAGCGACTCGACCCTGGAAAAGGACATTCTGGCGGCGAGACCGCAAAACTGCTGGCCGACCTGATCTACCTGTCGGCGGCCCATGATTCTTCGGCCAGTTTTCTGCGAGCCGCCTGCAGCGAGTTGAGCTCCTTCGCGCGGGCCAGGCAGACCTTTGTCGTTCAGGGAGTCAAAGGCCAATGGCGGATTCTCGCAGCAAGCGATGACAAACTCAAACAGGAAGCTCTGCCGATCGAACTGCTGGCAGAAGTACTGGACTGTGAACGATGCCAAAGCGAAAACGACTGGATCGCGTCGCCCCTGAATCGACCGATGGAATCCGGGCAGCTGCTGGTTCAGCAAACGGATTCGCCCGACGTGACCGCGTTCGACGTTTTGGCAGCGGCCCTTGGAGTGGGTCTCAAAGCGTATCGTGTTCGATCGGGGTCCAGCAAACGAGTCCGCCAACTCGAAGCGCTTTTGGAGATGACTGCTGGCTGGAATCAGTCACGCGAAACAGATTCGTTGCTGATCGAAATTGCGGAAGCTTCCACGCGACTGGTCGGCGCCGAACGCGCCACGATTTTTCTTCCCAACTCGAACAACACCGAACTGATCGGCAAGCCAGCGCTGGGCGTCGAAGATGGCACGCTGCGAATTCCGATCGGTGCTGGAGTGGTTGGCCAGGTGATGTCCTCAGGAGAACCGGCTCGTGTCGATGAAGATATCTCCAGCGAGCAAAAACAGATCGACCGTTCCGTTGATGAACAGCTTGGCTTTCAGACGCGAACGTTGCTCTGCGTGCCGATGAAGAACGCGGAAGGCAAAACGATTGGTGCCTTTGAGTTGATCAATCGCAACGAAGGCAACTTTAACGATCGCGACCAGACTGCACTGGAAGAGCTCGCGGCTCACGCAACGATTGCGATCGACACGACACAGCATGTCGAGCATCTGGAGACGGTTCGCCACACCATCGCGACTCAAGCCGCCGACGAAGTGAACCTGATCGGCGATGCGGACTGCATCAAGAAACTGAAATCAACCGTTGAACGTGTCGCCGATACGGAACTGGCGATTTTGATCACGGGCGAAAACGGAACGGGCAAAGAAGTCGTTGCGCAAATGGTTCACTACCTCAGCGGGCGACGCGACGAAGTGCTGGTGGCCGTCAACTGTGCGGCGATCAGCGAGACGTTGCTCGAAAGTGAACTCTTCGGCCACGAGAAAGGTGCCTTTACCGATGCCCATCAGGCCCGAGAGGGAAAGTTCGAACTGGCCAATGGCGGCACGCTGTTCCTGGACGAAATCGGCGACATGAGTCTCGGCGGCCAGGCGAAACTGCTTCGCGTGCTTGAAGAGAAGGTGGTTGTTCGCGTTGGCGGCAGTGTTCCGATTCCAACATCGGCGCGCGTGGTGGCAGCCACAAATCAGGATCTTGCGAATCTGGTTAGCGAGAAGAAGTTCCGGGAAGATCTGTTCTTTCGACTCAACGTGGTGATGATCGAGATTCCTCCGCTGCGTGAGCGTGGCGACGATGTGATTCTTCTGGCCGAGCACTTTCTGTCGAACTTTTGCGCCAAAGCTCGCCGCGAGACGCCGACAATCTCAACGTCTGCACGGAATCGATTGCTCAGCCATCGTTGGCCCGGCAACGTCCGCGAGCTGCGGAACATGATGGAGCGTCTTGCCTATCTGTCAGACGGTGATCAGATTCGGCCAGATGATCTCGCTTTCGTTAATGCTCCTCAAACGCAAAACGCGAATCCCGGGATCGCGATGGATATGCCGCTAACCGATGCGACACGTGAGTTTCAAGTCGACTACATCCAGCGTCACATTGATCGCTGTGGCGGAAACATGACCGAAGCCGCCGAACGAATGGGGCTGCATCGCAGTAATCTTTATCGCAAGATGAAGCAGCTCGGTATGAGCGAGGACTGAAAAAGTGGCACGGTGGTTTGCGCCGCAAGCTGCATTTCCTCGGTGCAGACCACCCTGCCACTGATGACCTCAAAAACGACAGTACCCAATTGGCCGTCTGATTCGTATACTTCTCTCCTACACACGAACTCTTTCAAAGCATTCCCATGGCACTCCCTGCTCCTTTATCCAACTTGATTTCCTTCTGCGAGAACCTTTGCGTCAAAGAATGTTGCGGCGTCGAATCGTTTGATTTTGCGCCAGTGCACATCGCCTCGTACTTACATCAGTCACGCGGCGAGCCAGCCGAAAAGACGATCGGTTTGCTCAGGGAGCAACTGGAAGATTTTCAGATTCGCCATGGTTCCAAATCGCCGGCTAACGGTTATGAGTCCGATGACAACGAGATGAATCAGGACTTCTCTGGTGAACAGGTTGATCAACTGGTCGACCAGATTTCCAGCAATCTGCAACACGCGATTGAGCTCAATGAGAAGAGCAACCTCGTCCAGTGGAAGCCCGAGGGCAGTCCGTCGGCGACATCGCATCAGCCAGAGCTTGGCAACGGGTTGATCCGTGCACTCTCGTGGCGGTACGCAACGAAAAAGTTCGACCCTGAAAAACATGTTCGTCCTCAGGACATCGAAGCGATTCTCAGCGCGACGAATCTGTCAGCATCTTCGTATGGCCTGCAGCCGTATCAGTATCTGTTGATTCAGGACAAGGCACTTCAGGAAAAGCTGGTTCCTGTTTCATACAACCAACCGCAGGTGCTCGATGCGTCGGCTCTTTTGGTATTCGCCATTCGCACGAACATTGACGCCGACTACATTCGCCAAAGCGCCAAAGAAACCGAAGAGATTCGCGGCCTTGAACCAGGCCAACTGGATGACTACGCAAAGCAGATGATTGGGTCGATCATGGGTCTCGATGAAGACCAGCGAAATCTCTGGGCGACAAAGCAAACTTACATCTCGATGGGCACTGCTTTGACTGCCTGTGCGATGCTTGGAGTCGACGCCTGTCCAATGGAAGGAATCCAGCCAGACAAGTACGACGAAGTTCTTGGTCTTAAGGAAAAAAATCTGCATGCCATTACGGCGTTGCCCATCGGCTACCGATCCAGCGATGATGAAACGGCCGACTTCGCGAAAGTTCGCAAACCACTGGACGAGATTGTGGTTCGGTTGAGCTAGTGCCGTAAGAATTAAGTCCTGTGGCTTGGAAGATCAACGAAAAACGGTTCGGTGTCATGATTCAAACGCCGATTTAAGGCAAAGGCTTCATTTTCCAAGCCACTTCAATTCGTTCTGGCGGCACTAGACCGTTCCGCAGTATTGGGTCAAAAGAATTGCGGCAGCCACGGTTTGAAATCGTCGCGCGGATTCAGTCGTAGTTCAGGATTCCGATTGAGCCGTCGTCCATACTCCAAGCTCATTACCATTTGGATCGGTGAAGTGAAATCGCCGTCCACCGGGAAAGTCAAACGCGGCGACGGAAATTGTTCCGCCAGCATCAATGACGGCTTTCTCACTCGCGACAAGATCGTCGGAGTACAGGATCACAAGCGCTCCCTGATTGGTGGGCTGGCGATTTTCAGATGCGGCATCGAATCCACCATCGACTCCGGCGCCGTGAATGGCGACGTAGGTATCGCCCCAATCCTGAAACGTCCAGCCAAAAGCTGAGCCATAAAAACTCTTCATCGCGACCAGGTCGGTTGCCGGTAGTTCAACGTAGTTGAAATGATGATGGTTGCTCATGGTATTCTCTTTTACGGTACCGTTTGATTGGTGATCATAACCCGACGAGACGGTGATTTGATATATCTGTCCGAAATCATAACCCGACGCGTCGATCCGAAATCATAACCCGACGCGTGAGCGAGGGATCGTCAAACTTGCG
>CAYUNP010000230.1:0-7625 GCA_964446085.1 uncultured Pirellulaceae bacterium | reverse complement strand
TCTGAATCCTGATTCACAATGGGCATCGTTTCGGCTGAGAGTTTGCCTGATTCTGGAGCGTTGGTAATTTCAGCGCATTGCCAACGCCAAGCCCAAAACAGTATCATCAGGGTATTGGACACTCGACTCTTTGAAAACACAAACAACACATGCCAGCAACCCAACAGTTCCCGATTACCCGAAACGAAATTTCTGGTCACAGCATTCTGGATTTGGCGAAAAATTTCGGCACACCTTCCTATATCTACGATGCCGCTACGATTCGCGAGCGAATAGAACAGCTGAAACAGTTCGACATCATTCGCTTTGCTCAAAAAGCGAACTCAAACATTGCCATATTGAACCTGATGCGTGAAAACGGAGTCCTGGTAGATGCGGTAAGTGCCGGAGAAGTTCACCGCGCTCAGGCAGCGGGCTTTCCACTGACTGGCTCACCGCATCCTGTCGTTTACACGGCTGACATTTTTGATCGCGAAGCACTGGAACTGGTGGTCAAGGAAAACATTCCAGTCAACTGTGGTTCGCCAGACATGATTGCCCAGTTGGGAAAACTGGCGCCGGGTCGCGAGATCACTTTGCGAATCAATCCTGGTTTCGGACACGGACACAGCAACAAGACCAACACGGGCGGTCAATCGTCAAAGCACGGAATTTGGCACGATCAACTTGATGAATGTGTTGATCTTGCCAAAGAGCACGGCTTGATTGTGGCCGGACTGCATATGCACATCGGATCGGGAACGGATTTTGAGCATCTGTCCCAGGTCTGTGACGCGATGAAAGAAAAAGCACTTGCCGTTGGCAGTTCGATTCACACGATCAGCGCCGGAGGCGGCTTGCCGACACCGTATCGCGATTCGGATCAGCCACTGGATATCGATCGCTACTTCCAGCTATGGGATGCGACTCGAAAAGAACTGGAAGCTGAATTCGGTCACGCTGTTTCACTTGAAATTGAACCGGGGCGTTTCCTGGTTGCCGAATGCGGTTACCTGATTACAGAGATTCGAGCCACGAAGACCGTTGGCGAGAACCTGTTCTATCTTGTCGACGCAGGCTTCAACAATTTGGCACGTCCGATTCTTTATGGTGCTTACCATCCGATGTCAGTTGCATTTGCGAATGAGTCTACTGATGAGACGCAAAACGTGGTCGTCGGTGGTCCGCTCTGTGAATCGGGTGACATTTTCACTCAGGAGGAAGGCGGATTCGTCTGTTCACGCGAGCTTCCAAAAGCTAACGTTGGAGACTTCCTTGTCATCGAGTGTGCTGGCGCCTACGGTTACGTTATGTCGTCGAACTACAACAGCAAGCCAATGGCCGCTGAAGTTTTGCTCGACGGCGACAAAGCTCATCTTGTACGCAAACGCCAAACATCGGACGACCTGATTGCCGGTGAATCCATTCCGTCCTAGGAGTTTAAGCATGTTTCGATCAGTTTTTGCAGTGGCGATTCTTTTCGTGAGCGCCGAGTTGGTGGACGCTCAAGTACAAGTGCCGCAAGTTGGGACGACCGTACAGCTTCCAACGGTCAGCAACTTCAGCATCAACACGGTTGTCAGTATTCCCGACGGCGGCACACTGACCATCGGTGGTGCTGGTAGTGGAATTTCCTACTCAAGCCGCAGACCAGGAGTTCTCTCCAGTAGTCGCCGTCTCACTGCACCAGGTGTTTCGGTGTCACCGACGTTGATCATTGGCTCCGAAGTCGATGCCGAACTTAATCGTCGAGGTCGGATTGCTCTTGCTCGCAAAGCGCGTCCGGACATTCACGGCACCAAAGCAATCAGAGCCAGAGCTTCTTTTCTGGCCAGGAATCTCGGGCGCGGGATAAAGTAGTGTTCGGCAGCGACGCCGCCATTGCCTGGATTCCTGAGTGGCACCGCAAATGCTTGTGCAAGGCGAGGAAGTGCCTGGTGTAACAAGTTCGCCGGGATTAAGTGGACTGTCTGTCATCGGCCGATGCGTTCAACGGTTTGCCTTTGAAGTACACCATGTTCCACAGTGTGACACCGCCCATCGTCAATGGGTAAGGCTCGAACAGGACGGGCTCGTAGTAGCGACTGAAGATCTCTTTCCAGTCCGCCAGCGGTCGAGGATGATCACCTCGATCGGACAGCGCCAATCCGCGAGCGACACTCTTTTGCTCTGGCAGTACCAAATCAAGAATATGAATGTGTCCGTCGGGAGTCAGCTGTTTTGCTAACTGCTTCAGAATTCGATCAGTGTATTCGTCGTCGATATGATGAAGCAGGCTGTTCATCATGATGAAGTCGAAACGTTTCTCAGGATCGGCTTGATAGGTGCAAACATCAGCGACCGCAAAGTCGCGCCCATATCGCCTGGTCGCCTGTTCGATGTAGGCTGGGTTGATATCCAGGCCCAGGTACTCCATGTCCTCGAACCACATTGAGTTCGTGCCAGGACCGCAACCGACATCAAGGACGCGGCGAACTTTTGCCATGTCGTTATGTTCAAGAATCGGCTTGAACTTCATGTCAGCAAACGGTTGTTGCCACAGCCGGTAGGCTGTCGGATTGGCCATCACCGCCGACATTTTTTTGAGAAGGCTCATGTTGATTAACCTGGAGAGAATTCAGTCGTTGAGTACGTGCGCCCTGCGCCGGTCGCAATTTCGCGAAGAAAAATCCAACCGAGGAAAAATACACGACGAATTCGGCCAAGCAGGCCGTCGATGCCTCAAAAGCTGACTGTTTTGCCAGAACCATGCGTGTCGTGTCGGTTGAGAATGCAGATTCCCCACTCAGGCGGCAAAGTCGGCACAGTTTAACCGCCGTTTTAACGAAGTAACTTGGGTGTGACCTATAAGCTCGCCCTAGTCGACAATCGTGAGGTAATTTCTCAAGCTTCGAAAAATCTATCCAGCTTTCGGCCCGCAATGCCTCGCAATTCCGCTTCAACTTCAACCCCTGAAAACGCTGAACCGAAAGCAGTTCGTGTCGCGGCCAAGGGAGCAGGCTGGGAGCGACTTTCAAGCCATTGGATTGTCGCGACCGTTTCAATTTCTATCGCGTTGGGCATTGGCTGGTTCAACCTCGATCAAGGTTGGTTTCCGCACGACGAAGGCCAATTGGGACAAGCCGCTGAACGCGTTTACAACGGTCAATTGCCACATCGCGATTTCGATGACATGTATACCGGCAGTTTGAGCTTTCTCAACGGCTGGAGTTTTCATCTCTGGGGTGTGGGCAGTCATTCGATGCGCTGGATGCTGTTCCTGTGGTTCACTCCCTTTGTGGTCAGCGTTTTTTGGCTGGCCAAACGGATTCTCCAAACGAGCGCTGATGAAGCACCGAATTCGACATCCCAGAAACGACTTGCAAATTGGACACCGGGACTGATCACGATCCTTGCCGCAGCTTGGAGCATTCCGATGTACTCCGCGTCAATGCCATCGTGGTACAACCTGTTCTTTGCCATTTGGACTTTGTGTTTCGTTTTGAAATTCATCGATCAGGGATCACGAAAATATCTGCTGCTGAGCGGATTGATGATCGGACTTTCCATCACGTTCAAGGTTAGCGGCTTGTTTATTTTGGCGGCCGTTCTCCTGTGCTTGCTTTATCGCAACCAAACACGGCAACATGCAGCCAGTCAGCAACCGGCGGCAACATCAAAACGAAAACTGAATCTGTTCTCGGTCGGCGTTTCAATCGCGCTCGGCGGAGCCAGTCTCCTCGGCCTGGCTTTTGCCAATCAAGCCGATTGGTTGATGCAGTCCATCCACCTGGTCATTCCATTTGCCGCCTTAACACTGTTTGTGCTGTGGAATGAATGGCAGATTAAACGGACAGGATTCTGGAAGCCCCTCAAAGAAGTCACCTGGGATGTCCTGTCGCTGTGCGTCGGTGTTGCCGTTCCCGTGGCAGCATTGGTTTTTGTCTATTGGCAACAGGGAGCATTGGCTGAGTTCCTGCATGGGACTTTGGTGCTGCCCAAACAGAGAATTGAATTTGCCAACGCACCGTTCCCAAAACTCAACAGCTTTTTGTTTACGGCCCCTTTGGCAATGCTGCTATTTCCTCGATTGACAGGCAAGTTCTACCAGCCGCGATTTGATAAACCGTTTGCGATCGTGGCGATCGTGATTTCGGCGATCCTGTTTGCGACCCAAAATACGGATTTTGGATTCCTGATTCCGTTTATGAGTTTTCGAAATCTCGGGCCAATCCTGGTGCTTGGCAATCTCTTGCTGATTCTGAAACTGAAAACAACGCTGACGCCAGAAAAGACACTCAGCTTGTTCACAATTACCTCCATCGCATTTTTTGCCAGCCTGATCCAATTTCCATTCGCATTGCCTATCTACTTTTTCTATGCCGCGCCACTGTTCCTGGTCGCGGCCTTGGCGACCAGTCAAATTCAAACGGTCGTTCCCAGACGAACCCTGGCCGTCGTAGTGGCGTTCTTGATTCTCTTTAGTTGCTTTCGATTTCACAACACGCTGCCCTGCGTTAGCCTGCAAGCCAACTATCAGCCCCACCCAGGAGTGGCACTGGTAACAAATCGTTGCAAAGTGGTCGTCGATGAGAGATTGGCCCAAGTCTTCAATCGCTTGCATGAGCTCGTCGAGGAGCACTCGGAAGCGGGCGACACGATTTTCTCAACGCCCGATGCTCCCGAAACGGGTTACATCACAAACCGAAAGCCATTCAACGGCGTGATGTATGAGTTCTTTCACAAGGGACTGTATTCGGATTTGGAAAAACTCAAACGTGAATTGGCAGAAACAGAAGTGGACTTGATCGTGATCAAGGAGCAACCTGAATTTTCAGCTCCAGTTTCCGAAGAGTTTCGGCAAGTCGTCCTGGCAGATTTCGAAACCATCGAGACGGTCGGCATTCAGGACGAATCCACGCTCTTACCCTGGTTTACCGTCTACAAGCGAGCGAATTCGACCGAAGCAGTAGCTCAGTCGCGATAGAATCGCTTGCAGTACCGGCTTGAGCCGATGCCACCAAAAAGAAACGCTATCTTCCGACTGGGTCCGTTTCGTCATATTCAACCCGGACATGATGTTCATTGTGATGCCGACGAAGTGAGCTGGTACTGCCCTGGATCCGACTTCTACAGGCTGGATAAAAACTCATCGAAGGCAATGCGATACTCTTCTGATTGAGGATCGTTGTGGCCGGCGTTGGGAATCACAATGAACTGCTTCCTGCCTGGCGCTGCAGCGAACAGTTTTCGCCCCAGCTCGATGGGGATCAATCGATCTGCATCTCCATGACTGTGCAGCAACGGGCCGTTGTAGTTTTTGATTTTCGAAAGTGAATTGAATCGCTGCGTCATGATTAAACGTGATGGAATTATGGGCAACACATGTTTGGCCACATCGGGCATCGACGTAAAGGTGCTTGCCAAAACCAGTCCCCTGGCTCCGTCGGTGGACGCCAGTTCGATCGCCACAGCGCCGCCCAGTGATCGGCCCATTAAAATGATCTCCTGTTCCGAAATCTGTTTTCGCGCAGCCAACCATTTCCGCGCCGCTCTGGCATCTGCAAAGACTCCCTGCTCGCTGGGGTGACCTTCACTTTTCCCGTAGCCCCGATAGTCAAACATCATCGTGGCCAGCTTGTGACGCTGGTTGAGCAACATCAGGCTTTCGGCGCGACTGGCGATGTTGCCGCCATTGCCGTGACAAAACAGCGCCACTCCGGAAGCGTCAGGGTGGTCCATAAACCAACCGTGCAATTGGGTTCCGTCAGCGGAGACAAAACTGACTTCCTCGAAAGGAGTCTCCCGATTGGCCAGCTCTTCGGGCCAGGGCTGAGGCTGAAAGATGAGCTTTCTTTCCAGCGACGTCGTCGGTGAAACGTGCTGCATGATTGAGCAACCCGTACCGGTGCTCAAAATGAACGAAACGAAAACAGTGAAAATCAACGACCTTGGTGACATTGCTCAAACCCGGAAGAACAACGAATACTTCAAGCGGAACGGTTGCGGACAATGCCCGCACTGCAAACAGGCTCTTTCAATGTTTTAAAGCAGCTATGCGGCGCGAGCCCCAAAAGCCTGAACGTCCGTTTGCAACGTTCCGTAAAGTGGATCTTGCGGGATCGCCTGTTCCAGCAATTCGAGGTGCTCGAATGCGGACAGGGTTACATCCAGGAAGATCCATTTCTGGCCTCCGAATTCACAAACCCCACCGCCGCCAGCGCCAAAGTGATCGTAGCGAACGCGATAGCCCAGTTGAGACGCAGTTTCCAGCCACGATTCAACCTGCTCGAGTGTGCTGGGCTTTGGTGGTTCAGTTTGACGATTCATGGCATTTTGGGGTCGAGTTAAAAAAGCTCTAAAGTCCGATTGCCGTTGCTGGTCAGTTTGGGTCAGTCAAGATGGGATGCACAGGAAGCCATTGTTCCCTGCAATGTATTTTTTCAAACTGCGGCACTAGCCCGTCGATAGTAGAGAAAAGTACCCGTGGCCCATAGTGCATTCTGCACGGGTATTGCTTCCCGCCCATATTTACCACCAAAAAGACACATCGTGAAAAATTGCCAGCAAACCGAAATTGATGGACTCCGTGATGAAAATACGTCATTACGCAAGCAGTTGGAACGCTGTCAAAAAATGACGGCACTTGGTGAGCTCGTTAGCACGACAACGCACGAGTTCAACAATGTCCTGATGACGATCATGAACTACGCCAAGATGGGAATGCGATACGACGACAAGGAGACACGTGACAAGGCATTCGACAAGATCAGCCAGGCGAGCAATCGTGCTGCCAAGATCACGAACTCGGTGCTGGGCATGGCTCGCAATCGCAGTGAGAACTTTGAGCAAACGGATCTGAAACGGATCGTTGACGAAACGATGGTTTTGCTGGAACGCGAATTGCAAAAGTACCGTATCGCTGTGGAAATGGATTTGGGCGAAAACGTGCCTGAGGTTTCTGCCATCGGAAACCAGATCCAGCAAGTGTTGCTAAATCTGCTGATCAATGCCCGACAGGCGATGTCCGAAGGCGGCCGACTGGTGATCCAGCTACAACATGATCAGGAGTCAAATTCCGCCCATCTGTCGGTGCGTGATTACGGGACCGGCATGAACGATGAGACGATGCGAAAAATCTTCGAGCCTTACTACTCGACGAAGGAAGGTCCTGACGAGTCCGGCAAAGGTGGAACGGGACTTGGACTGGCGGCATGCAAGAGCATCATCGAAGCGCACGGCGGCAGGATTCGCGTCGAGAGCGCCGTTGGCAAAGGAACGAAGTTCATCATCAAGCTTCCCGTGGAGAGACAAGAGTCTCCTGTCGCTGAAGCTCGTGGCATTACAGGTGCCCTGTGTCAGATGAACGCTGGAACGTCCGCGATGCAACAGTCCTAAACTCTCCAGGTATGTATGACAACTTTGAGCGGCAAGGCTCTAGCCGGTGTAAGCCGTCGCTTCGTTGCGTGATCTACCGGCGTCTAACCTTGGCGCTCAGCTGTAGCCGAAATCCTTCGGCTACAGGCAGGATGTTAGAGATGAACTGCAAACACGTTCGCACGCCTAAGCTGCCTTCAGCGTAGACGCATTGTCTTGCACCAAGATACTGCAGAGCGATTCGACGACGTATTCCTGTTCGGCAAGTTTCAGCTCCGGGAAGATCGGCA
>CAYUNP010000229.1:0-7642 GCA_964446085.1 uncultured Pirellulaceae bacterium | reverse complement strand
TTCTAGCTGATGTCTTTGCCTTTAAGTTCTTGCCATTTCTCCTTCAGCCAGTCCAGTACTTCCTGGCCAACGGTCATGACTGCGATCAGCACAACAGCTGCGATGGCGACGATCATGATGACTTGTACGGCTTCAATGCCGTCTTCTTCTTCGTGAAAGATGTTGGCGACTTTTGATACTTTCTTGAGCATGATTTTGGCTCCAGTGTGAGAGTGAACTTGGCTTTGCGATTCACATACGCGTCAGGAACAAGGCTGTTACAGAATGAGCAGGAAATTTTTCTGCTTTCAAGCCAAAGCGGCACTATCTCGATTTTCAGTCGCTACCAAACATCGCTGCCGTGAGGTCAACTCGATCTGCAATCCCGGTCTGCATTGGCAACGCTGCGAAAGTTGGCTTGTTTCCACACGGTCTCAATTCGCCGTGTATTTTTCCATCTGCATCACGCCCGGTACTGACAAACTGATAAAGCTCACGAAACGCGTACTGCCCTTTGGAGTCCGTGCCCAAACATTCACTAATCGATTCGACTCGACGTGAACCGTCGCTTTGTCGATTGATGCAGACGACAAGGTGCAGCGCCGATGCAACTTGCAGCCTCGCAACATGCGACGGCAAAGCCACATCGCTCATCATGCTGAGCGTCTCAAGGCGAACTGCAGCATCGTGATCCGTCGTTGCGTGGACCGTTGTCATTGCTCCGGAATGCCCGGATATCATTGACTGAATCAGATCCAATGCCTCTCCGCGGCGCACCTCTCCGACAACAATTCGGTCCGGCCGCATGCGCAGCGAATCCACAAACAGGTCCCGAATGGAGACTTGTCCACTTCCGTCGGGTCGCAACGGTTGTGCTTCCAGGTATACGGTATGCGGTTGCTGCAACTGCAGTTCGGAACTGTCTTCGATGACGACAATCCGTTCATACTCCGGGATCTCACCGGAAAGAGCATTCAGCAGTGAAGTCTTTCCCGATCCCGTACCGCCAGCGATCACGATGTTGCGATGCATCTCAACACATAGCGACAGAAACTCGGCCGCTTCAGCGGAGAGGCTGTTCCACTGCACCAGTCTGGCCAGGTCGAAACTCTCGTTGCGGAATTTGCGGATTGAAATGCACACGCCGTTTCGAGCACTTGGCGGCACGATCACGTGTACACGCGAGCCATCGGGCAGTCGAGCGTCCATGCTGTGATTGTCGGCGTCGAGTGACCGGCCAACGAACTCAGCGATGTTGCGAGCCGCAGCCAACAAGGTTGCTTCTGATGGGAAACTTGCTTCCGATCGATTCAGTCGACCAGCCTTTTCGAAAAAGACCGTGTTGGGGCCGTTGATCAGGATCTCGGAAACTTCAGGATCGTCCAGCAATGCGACCACCGGAGACAGAAAATGCCGAGTGGATTCGCGATAGATGTTTCGATGTTCCACGCGTTGATGCCTTGTTGACTGAAAAAATTGCCTTTGTGTTCCTTACGCGAACACCGCGAAAATATTTCATCGAGTTGCCAAATTTCTTTCTGTAACAGGCTCCTGATTCGTGCGTAAGTGCCGCGTTACGACCTTTTCGGAATGGGAAAAATGGCAAAACATCCAAACTACGAAGTCTTTGAAGAACTTGGGCGAGGCGAAAATTCGGTCGTCTTTCGAGCCTGGGATCTGGCGCTAAGCCGTGATGTTGCGATCAAGGAACTCAAATCGGATCCCGGTTCCGATGGAGGTCAGGCGGATACTCAACGGATCAAGCAGTTCCTCAAGGAAGCCAGCTTTCTGGCTCAGTTTGAACACGAAAACGTGCTGAGAATCCACACGGTGGACCTCGAGCGTGGCTGGATCGTGATGGAGTTGATGAAGGGTTCTTTGACGAACCAGATCGCAACTGAGCCAATGCCGGCGGACACCGTTCGGAGCGTCCTGCGCCAGATGCTGACGGCTTTGGATTTTCTACATCAAAAGGGGAAAGTTCACGGGGCCGTTCGCCCGTCAAACATTTTGATCAATGAACATGGCACCGTGAAACTGAGCGATTTCGAAGCATCGAGTCGCGATGGCGAGCTACCTGTTCCCAAAGGCAGTAAGAAGTATCTTGCACCCGAACTGATTCGTACAGGATTTGGAGAGTTCGGTTCCGCAGTCGATTTGTACTGTCTTGGTTTTACCGCTTTGGAACTGTTAAAGGGCAAAAAGTTTGATTCGCTTTTTCCGGGAACCGGCGAAGGTGCGATCGACGAAGACGTTGCATGGTTGCGCTGGCATAGCTCGGACGCCGAGATGAGTCCCATGAAGGAAATCGCGCCTGAAGTTCCGAACGATCTGGCGCGGGTTATCGATCAACTTTTGAAAAAATCTGTCGAAGACCGACCTCAAGACGCCGCCGCGGTTTTGAAACTACTCGATGACGCACCTCTTGTTCCGGTACAGGTTCCAGAGGTAGCAACAAAGGTCGCCGCAGCAAGCGATGTTAGCGCGATGCTGCCAACCAAAGCAGTCAAGCTTCCGACAGCTGTCAGAACGAGACCGTCCCGAAAAGTCACACCGGCACCTAAAAAAGCCACGGGTAAGGACAAGCTGAACGAAACATTGGGTAAGCCTTATGTGCTTTGGCCGATCTGCATCGCAATGTTGGTTGCCGCCCTGTTTTTGGGACTGCACCTGCGAGGAGACAAAGGCGCTGTCGCTGGCTTGCCCGTCGACGTCCCGATTGAAAAACCGATTCCGCCTGCGGTGCAGCCTCAGCCTTTGAAGATTGCGCTCGATGTCGTGCAGGGAACAGAGAACGCAAAGCTGCTCGTTGGCGGCGAATCAAAAGACTTTGGCAACCTGAAGTTGTTGCCTGGCGAACACGATGTTGTGGTCATCAAGGATGGGTTCGAAAAGTTCGTGTCATCTCTCAAAGTTGACCCGGACAACACTTCATTCGAAATCGAATTGACTGCAATCGTTGAGCCTGAACCCGTCAAACCGAAAGAGCCAATGAAGCCTTCGTTCGTCGATATTCGTGTTGCATTGTCGCCGGCCAACGCGGAACTGTTCCTTGATGGTCGTCGTGTATTGCTGCAAAACGGCATGCTGCGGATTGACCCGGAAGAGGTTCAACAACTCGAACTGGCGGCAAATTCGGAAGGCTACGAACCAAAAACTGCAAGTTGGTCTTTGGCAGAGATAGCGCGGCAGAATTACAGCCTGAAAATTTCGCTCGACGAAGTCAAGACAGCCCCAATCAGAACGGTGGTTGCACTTCCGGATTCGCTTTACCCTTTCCCTGGTTCCGCAATCGATGAACAAACCGGATTGCCGCTGCGTGCACTTTCCCGAATTTTAAAGGACTCGGCGCCGCTTGAGTTGGCGTTGGTGAAAGCCGGCAAGTATCAGTTTGGAGTTCCTGGCGGAGAACGTCGCACCTGGGAATTGGGATCGCGCGAGATAAAGATCGCGAAGCCGTTTTACATGGGAATCAACGAAGTCACGGCTTCTCAATTCACAGCGTTCGAGCGAGCGACAGAAAAAAGTGGATCCGATAACGATGAAGAGAATCTGACTCCGTGTTCCAACGTATCTGTGAAGAAGGCAGCTGAATTCTGCCAGTGGGTTGGCGGGCGACTTCCGACAGAAAAAGAATGGGAAGCAGCCGTTCGCGGCCGCGACGATTCAGGTTACCCGCTGCCTTGGGGAGCAGGCGGTCTGACGGCCGACAAATGCAGGCTCTTTCGTGGCGAGACAGGAATCGGGACATCGGCAGTCCATGTCTCGAAACAACCTTCCGGAGCCAACTCGATTGGCTTGCTCAATACGATCGGCAACGTTGCCGAGTGGTGTGACAATCAATCAGGCGGTGACGAATTCATCGTCAAAGGCTGCAGCTACAAGATTCCACCTGGAAATCACGTGCGTGTGACGTGGCGGAACAGCGTCAAGTGGACTGGAGCCGCTGACATTGGATTGCGGTTGATGGTTCCCGTCTACAAAGACCTTCACAAGAGCGCGGCGTTGGCTTTTGCCGCACCGACGAACATTGAAACGTTCCTGGTGAGTAACCGGGACGATTCGGATGGCAAACCAAAGAAAGCTGTCTATACAAAAACGGTCAATGAAATTGCCGAAGGCTTCACCGGTCCGGCCGAACTGGTTATTGATAGCGGTGGCTTTATGAGCGAAATCACCGATGTGCGATTCAGCCCTGGTGGGCAGCAGGTTGCCGCCTGCGGCGAGAAAGAAGTCCGGATCTGGAGCGTCGAAACGGGCAAACTTTTACAGACGCTGCGTGGCGACATGTCACGGACTTCGTATGGCAACGTCAACACGATCGCGTGGTCGCCCGACGGTGAGTCCTTGTTGGTCGGTGTGAGTGACTATCGAAAGCACGGCAATATTCGCGTCTACGATACCAGTAACTTCGACGAGATTGCTGAAGTCCTGACCGGACACACGGCTCCCTGTCGCAAGCTGGTTTTCTCACGTGATTCAAAGCAGCTGGTTTCAGTCGATGCTGAGGGCCTGGTCCTGGTACGTGATTGGAGCAGCCGGGAAATCCTGCATCGCATCACGGCACGAGACGCCGAGAAACCGATCTTTGACGTGGTGAAGTTTCCGATCGACGGACCGTTTCTCATCGGAGTCGATTTCCTCGGACCTCAAGTCATCTCGACGCGAACTGGAAAGAGGCTGTCACCTCAAGACAAGATGCCTGGCAAAGTCCACGGGTGGCTGGTCGATGTTTACAACAAACTGATCAAGCTGCCCTACGGGGCCAAAGGTCAGCCTCGCGTGATGGACTTTCGCATGGAAGAAGGTCGCTGGGTTGGTGCGGGCAGCGGCATTGAAAACGGCCGAAGCAAGTTCTGGGTTCGAGTTTGGGAGTCACGTGATGCAGTAAGCTCGGCGACTCCCGCAAAGGAGATTGCGGCATATGACAAGCACCTTTGGAAAGTCACTGCTGTTTCTCTACAGCCCAATGGGTCGCTGGTCGCAAGTGCAGACAAGTTTGGTGACATCCACGTTTGGGATTCGTATACCGGAAAACGAAAATTCAAATTCTCGGGGCAGGGCAAACCGATTTACGAAGTGGCTTTCGATGAGAACTCAACACGACTGGCCTTTGGTACGCGGCCTTACGCCCCCAAGACGTGGAACAGAAACCATCATGGCGACGCGATTCGCGTGTTGGATCTTGGCCTGCGTGCGATCACCGACGTTGCGTCGCGAAAAGAGATCCAGTTGCGACGGGAGCAGCCTGTCCTGGGTCAGTCCAGTGTCGCAGTTGAGAAACGGGGAGCTTCTTACTACGTGAATCGATTGCTGGGTAAGCAGCTTCAATCGCAATACCGTATCAGCTCTGGCCGCAATCCAACCGTTTTTACGATGCTCGATCAACCAAAACTGGATGTCGAAAAGCCTGTCATCTTTGGTGATGGGGAAGGCCTGCTCGCGATGTGGGACTCGTCCACAGACGAACTCAAGCGAGCCTTCATCGGACATGGTGGTCTGGTTTCGGCAATTAGCTCGTCGAACAACGGCAAGCTGATCGCAACCTCTTCGACCGATCGTACGATCCGGTTGTGGAGCCTTGAAGACTACGACCCCACCGGCTTCTTTGATTTCAAGTTTGAAAACAGTGCCGTCCGCGAAGTGATCTCTGGCTCTTCATCGGAAAAGGCAGGCGTCAAAGTTGGCGATCGAATCATGTCGATCGATGGGAAGTCTCTGACTGAACTGTTTGATTTGATGTTGTTGGGAAAAGCCGGATTCAAACCAGGTGATACCGCCGACGTCACGATGAAACGCGACGACCGCGAGTTCACATACTCGATGACGATGGCCGACGGCTACGACTTCTCGGAGCCCATTTTGAACTTTTATGTTGGCGATGAAGGGCAGTGGATCATCTGGCACCCGCAAGGTTACTACGACGCGTCACCCGGAGCTGATCGTTTGATTGGCTGGCACCTGAATCGCGGCTATGACAAAGCCGCCACGTACTTCGAGGTCCAGCAGTTTCGTAAAAAACTCTATCGCCCGGACGTCATCAACGGCATTCTCGAAAAGGGATCGTTGGAAGAAGCGCTCGCTGCTCTCAAGGGCAACCAGAAAGAAAAAGAACCCGTCGATTTCCGCGAGCCAAAAATCATTGCCGAGTATCACCCACCCGTTGTGCGGATCACTTCGCCTACTGACAACTGGCAAACCGAATCCAAAACGGTCACCGTCAAGGGCGAGGCCCAAAGCGTCAACGGTCTTCCCCTGACCGCTTTGACGCTGCTGCATAACGGTTCGGTTGCCAAGGTCTTTCGGCCAACCGAGATCAATCAGCTTCGCATGGAAATCGCTTACGAGATGCAATTGTCGCCAGGCAACAATGACCTGGTGCTGATTGCGGCTAACGTGAAGTCCAGTTCCCAGGGTGAACACATTGTTGTCGGGCTGAATCAACCAACGTCGCGCCGGCAAATGGATGCGATTGTCCTTTCTATTGGCGTCTCTGATTTTGAGGGCAGCCTTGGTCAGCTAACTCATGCTGCAGCCGACGCAGAGGCTTTTGCAAAGACGATGAAGTCGCACGAGAACGGTCAGCTATATGGCAACGTTAAAACGAAACTTCTCGCGGGCAAAGTTGCAGACAACGAAATTCTTGACGGGTTCCAGTGGCTATCTGAAAACACAAAAGATGGCGATGTCGCGGTTGTGTTTGTCGCGTCACGCGGGCTAATGGATCGTCGTGACAACTTCTATATCGGTGCGTCGAACTCGAACGAACGAAAGGCTCGTTCAACAGCGGTTTCGTGGCGGGACCTGATGGATACGCTGCAACTGGACTTGCCGGACTGCAAACGCATGGTCTTTCTGGACCTTGAGCCAACAAAGAACTCCATCAAGCCAGGTTTGCGAAATCCACTGCTCGATTTGGCGGCGCCCGAGATGGGGACAATCTTCCTTTCTTCCAACACGCTGCAGCAGAAACCTGTGCAGCTTGCGTCATCTGACAAGAGCGCATTCATGCGGGCAGTTCTCGAAACGGTCAGTGATCGCAAGTACGACACCAAACCGGGTGACATGCTTTTCAATCCGCTCGAATTGGCGGCCGGTGTGACAACGCGTGTGAAAGACCTGACTCAAGACCAACAGCAGCCAATTTTCTTTACGCCTGAGTACGCAAAGCTGGCGAACGTAATGGAGTTGAGAAAGTAAACGAAGCAACGAATCAGGAGGCTGTGATGCTTCCGATCGACGAAACAAAAATTACCTAATCAAAATGGGATACTAAAATGAAACGCTATATTTTCCTCGCACTGACAATCTGTTTCTTGTTCGAGTCAACTGCATCCGCCCAGCGAGATCTTCGTGGGTTATTGCAAAGAGGCGTACGCGAGATTGGAGGCAGAATCATCCAGAATGAGCTGGGGCAACTTCAGCAGAGAAACAATCCTCCGCAATCGGGAGGCAAAAAACAAGTGCAAGGATTTGGAGGAGTCCTTCCGTCAGAACCGGGCAACCAATCGGGCGGAGGAGAAAGTGGATTTCGACCAGACATGAGTTATGTGCTGCCCGGTGGGAACGTTCAACCAGGTTTTCAACCAAACCCCGTGCGTCCACAGCCTGTGTATCAGCCACAGCCGGTCTATCAGCCACAGCCTGTGTATCAGCCACAGCC
>CAYUNP010000228.1:0-7706 GCA_964446085.1 uncultured Pirellulaceae bacterium | reverse complement strand
TGGAAATTCTGTTGCTGCGGTTGCGTGGATGCGAGCTGCGAGTTTGCTGGCTGTGTGAACATGGGCTGCGAATTCACTGGTGCCGAGTTTGTCGGTTGCGAGTAGGCCGGCGGGGCTGCCTTTGAAAAGTCAGGAAACTGTGTCGGTGGTCTGAAAATCTGTGGTTCGGGAATCTGACCAAAGGATGGCGTGGCCCCCGAGTTGACCGCAGAGATAACCGACTGGGCATCATTGCCTGCCAGTGGCTGAATCGGTGGAAGCGGAGTCGTCGCCGCTTCGGGAATCGTGATCGACGACTGGCTTTGAAAAGAAGCATGACGGGTCGTTGGGAAATTCTGAGCCCAAACGGATTCCGAAGCCAGGCTAAACGTCGAAAAAGAAACTACAACAATCAAAAACGCAATTCGTTTCATGATGTTATCCGCCAAACAATTGATTCAAATAAACATGTCAGTACGACCTGACGAATCGATCCAAAGATCATTTCGCTTATCGTCCCACCCTTCGAGACGACTCCCCGAAATTACGCTGTTTATTGGCGTTGTCATAATTAGGACATGAACATTCCGAACACGAAAAAGAATCGTTGAAACTGGTAAACCCCAATGCAGAGCGGACAACTCCCTCAGCTTCACAGGTGCAGTGGCGAAGACTTTGCCGGATAGGCTACCAACAAGCCTGTCACACCTTGCCAATTCGGCATCACTTAACGATATTCATGGGCTTGAACCTCCATTTACGAGAGCGACCATGAAATCACCCGTTAGAGTCACCGTGACCGGCGCTGCCGGAAATATCAGCTACAGCATCCTGTTCCGCATTGCTGCCGGGAATATGTTGGGCCCCGATCAGCCCGTAATTCTCCAGTGCCTTGAGATTCCCCCGGCAATGGGGGCTCTGCAGGGCGTTGTGATGGAGCTTAACGATTGTGCGTTTCCTCTGTTGCACGACATCGTGGCCACCGACGATGCCAACGTTGGCTTTAAAGACTCTGACTTTGCGATGCTCGTCGGTGCCATGCCGCGAAAGAAAGGCATGCTGCGAAAAGACCTGCTGGAAGCCAACTCAAAGATTTTCTCGGGGCAGGGCAAAGCCATCAACGACAACGCCAAACCCGATTGTCGTATCCTGGTCGTTGGAAACCCGGCCAACACCAATGCTTTGATCACGATGGCCAACGCCCCCAATATCAAGCACGGCAACATCACGGCGATGACGCGGCTTGATCACAATCGTGCTATCAGCCAATTGGCTGGCAAGACGGGAGCTGCTTCGTCGGACATCAGGAAGATGACAATTTGGGGCAACCATTCGGCGACTCAATATCCCGATATCAGCCAAACCACAGCCGGTGGCAAGGCGGCAACGGAACAGGTCGATACAGATTGGTATCGTGAAGACTTCATTCCAAAAGTGCAGCAACGCGGTGCGGCAATCATCGAAGCGCGTGGCGCATCGAGTGCTGCTTCAGCAGCCAGTGCGGCCATCGATCACATGCATGATTGGGTTTTGGGCACGCCCGATGGCGACTGGGTAAGCATGGCCATTCCAAGCGATGGAAGTTACGGCGTTCCCGAGGGCCTGATCTACAGCTTCCCGGTAACCTGTTCCGGCGGCGAGTATTCAATTGTGCAGGACTTGCCAGTTGATGACTTTAGTCGTGAACGGATGGACGCCACTGCGGCTGAGCTTTCCGAAGAGCGCGACGAAGTGAAAGATCTTCTCTAAAGATCGACGCAAGAAATAACGCAGCTGTTAAAGTCGGCAAGCCATGTTGACTTTGCGGCTGCGGAGTTTTTTCGCTAGCGAGCGCGAAGGCTGCAAAAGTGGTCTTGGAGCGTTAAATCATGTGGTTCCAATTGACTTGGTTTATGGCCTGGCATAAAAACCGCACAGCATTAATGGATCAAGAGTTCTTACGAGGTCACCATGAATCGGATCAAGCTTAGCCCCTTAGCGACATCGCAACTGGAAACAGAAAGGCAAATCGATCCGAACAAATCAGTGACCTCTCCAGCGGACATGGCGTCTGCGTTTCGCCGTACTGCCGAAGGTGAGTTTTCTCTTTTCGTGCCGATGCACTATGAGAAGAATTACGCCTATCCCTTGATCGTCTGGTTGCACGGCGATGATTCAGATTGCAACCAGATTCAAAAACTGATGCCGCATATCAGTGTGCGAAATCATGTGGCGATCGCGCCGCAGTCCGGATTCTCTCTCGCTTCGCCGATCGCCTGGCCGAACTGCGAAGAGTCTGTTGAAGCGGCTTACGAATCCGTGATGGCCGTCGTCGACCAGGCTCAACTGCGATTCAATATTAACTCCAGTCGCATCTTTTTGGCCGGGGCTGGCACTGGGGGAACGATGGCGTTTCGAATCGCCTTTGAGCGTCCCGACGTTTTCGGTGGCGTGATTTCTATCGATGGCCCCATGGAAACAGAGCATGTTCCACTTCGCGATTGGGAACGTTGCCGCGAACTTCCGGTACTGCTTTCCTGCTTTCGCGCTTCGGACAGCTATTCGCAGGAAGACCTCTGTCATCATTTGCGATTGCTGCACATCGCCGGTTTCTCGACGACAGTTCGACAGTATCCTGGCGAGGCAAAATTGAACAACAAGATCCTTTCCGACGTCGACGCCTGGATCATGGAACAGATTAACTCGGCAATTCTGTAGATCAGTCGCTCACGTTTGAGCAATTTCCGACCGAGACAATCGCTGCCGGTTCTTTCATATAGAATGTGATGGAAGGCCCAAGACTCTGGTAGCAGGTTCGATGTCGCGAGGACTCCTATTTATATTGATCGTTGTGGCGACCTGTCAGTTTGCGATCGCTCAGGAGATTTCGTTCAGTCGCGATGTTCGGCCGATTCTCTCCGACAAGTGTTTTCATTGTCACGGCCCCGATGCCGACAATCAGGAATCTGACTTTCGACTTGATACGCGCCAGCACGCCCTGGAAGCGATCCGGGAAAGCAGTCTTGAAGAAAGCGAACTTCACGCTCGGATCCGCGCTGAAGATGATTCCGTCATGCCGCCAGCCGAAGAGACTCGGCAACTGACCGATGCAGAGAAAGACATTCTCGATCAGTGGATCAGACAGGGTGCTCCTTTTGAAGGTCATTGGGCCTTTGAACGGATTCCCGATTCGGTGGCTGTTCCTGAAGTCGATGCCCAATGGCCCAGGGGCGACATCGATCGGTTCATTCTTGACGCGATCACGAAAGCAGGACTGCAACCCAACGTTGCTGCATCGAAAGAGAAGTGGCTGCGGCGAGTCTGCTTTGATCTGACAGGGTTGCCTCCGACGCTGAATCAGTTGGACGCTTTCCTGGCCGACGAATCGGAAACCGCATTCGAAACCGTTGTCGATCGATTGCTCGCCAGCGACCAGTGTGCTGAACGGCTAACCAGCGAGTGGCTCGACGTTGCGAGGTATTCAGATTCGTACGGCTTTCAGCGCGACGACGCTCGATACGTTTGGCCTTACCGCGATTGGGTGATACGCGCCTTCAAGGCGAATTTGTCTTATGACCAGTTTATCACCTGGCAGTTGGCTGGAGACCTGATGGAAAATCCGACTCGTGATCAGCTGATCGCGACCGCGTTCAATCGGTTGCACTCGCACAAAAAAGAAGGAGGAACGGCGGTTGAGGAGTTTCGTGTCGAGAACGT
Organism: uncultured Pirellulaceae bacterium; assembly: GCA_964446085.1. Classification (GTDB taxonomy): domain Bacteria; phylum Planctomycetota; class Planctomycetia; order Pirellulales; family Pirellulaceae; genus Mariniblastus. Next base: position 4,031 of record CAYUNP010000228.1, on the reverse strand, counting down.
GGCTGACCGAACGCATACTTTTTCGACCGCATTCATGGGCCTGACGATGGAGTGTGCTCGCTGCCACGATCACAAATACGATCCGACGAAAACGAAGGAGTATTACCAGCTCAGTTCTTTCTTTGCCAACGTGGATGAAAACGGATTGATTTCGTATTTCACCGATGCCGTGCCAACGCCTGCTGCTCCGTTGCCAACGCCAGAGCAAGAGAAACAGTTGGCGGAAGCGGCAGAGAAAGTTGCTGCTGCGGAATCAGAGTATCGCCGGATCTTTGAAGGTGAGTCCAAATCGTTTCGAAAATGGATCGGTAGGCCACCAGGGGAATTTGTGATTCCGGGTCGTGTCGCAAAGCTGACTTTTGATCAAGCCGCTGATTCGGAAGTTGATTCCAGGACAGAAAAACCCTGGGGTAAAACGGCACAACGAATTGTCGACGGCAAATTTGGAAAAGCCATCGAATTGACAGGCGATGATCCGGTGACCTTTCCTGGCGTTGGTCGCTTCGGTCGCCACGAACCATTTACCGTTTCGATCTGGATCAAAACAGGTGAACTTGAGGAGCGAGGTGTTATTTGGCGTCGATCGCGAGGTTGGGACGACGCGGGCAGTGTTGGCTATGAGTTGGTTAAGCTCGGTGACAAACTAAGCGCAAAGATGTGCCACTTCTGGCCAGGAAATGCAATCGCTGTAGAAACAGATGCGTTCATGGAGCGAGATCGTTGGTATCACGTTGCGGTAACGTACGATGGATCGAGTAAAGCTTCTGGCTTGAACCTTTTCGTCGACGGCAAGCCAGCAAAAACGAACGTCATCAAAGACCATTTGACTCGGCAAGTTTCCAGTTGGAGAGGCGGCGAGAACGATTTTGCGATCGGCAGTCGGTACCGCGACCGCGGATTCAAAGATGGAGCTGTTGACGAGTTTCACATGTTCGATCGTGTACTTGCGGATGTTGAAGTAGCCCACCTTCATGACGGCAAGACGCTCGACAGGCTTTGGAAGTCGCATATATTGTCCGTGAAATCGACGAAGATTCTTTCCGATAAAGAAGTGGCCGACTTGCGGTTCTGGCATCTGGCCGCGTTCAGTGAGCCTTTGATGGAGGCTCGTGAAAAGCTGAAACAGGCGCGGCTTCAGTGGAACCAGATCATGGATTCCATTCCTGCAATCACGGCAATGCGAGAAACGGAAATGCCTCGCGATGCTTTTGTGCTTGAGCGCGGAGCCTACGATTCACGTGGCGAGCAAGTCTTCGCGGCAACGCCTGCTTTCCTGCCAGGGTTTCCGCACGGCGCACCCGGAAATCGACTTGGCCTCGCGAAATGGACAACTTCTTCGGATCATCCGCTGACAGCACGCGTTACGGTAAATCGTTACTGGCAGATGATGTTTGCCAACGGCCTTGTGCGAACGCCTGAAGATTTTGGATTGCAGGGGCAATCGCCGTCGCACCCTGAATTGCTTGACTGGCTTGCCCGGGACTTTATCGCAAACGGTTGGGATGTACGACGGTTGCTCAAGCTGATGGCGCTTTCATCGACCTATCGACAGAGTGCGACGGTTTCCAGAGCGACTCGCGATCGGGATCCGGAAAACATCTTTCTGGCCCGAGCCCATGGTAGCCGGTTAACGGCAGAGATGTTGCGTGACGGAGTCTTGCTTGCCAGTGGGCAGTTGATTCAGAAGGTCGGTGGTCCGCCGGTCAAGCCTTACGATGTAGCACTGGCCTACAATCCGCTGAAAGTTGATACGGGCGAAAATCTCTATCGTCGCAGTCTGTATACGTTTTGGAAACGGTCGTCGCCTGCTCCAACGATGATGGCGATGGACGCCAACAAACGGGAGGTCTGCCGTTTGCGACGCGAGTCAACAGCGTCTCCGTTGCAGGCTCTGGTTCTGCTTAATGGAACACAGTTTGTAGAGGCTTCCAGATTTCTGGCCGCAAAGTTGCATCAGAAGTTTGATGGTCGTGTAGACGGGATGATTGACGAATCGTTTCGGCTTCTAACCAGTCGCACTCCGGTTGCCAGGGAGGTCGAAATTCTGAAGTTGCTCTACGAGGAACAGTTGGAAGAATTTGAAGCATCGCCACAGAGTGCGAAAGAGCTGTTGAAAACAGGATCCGCAGAAGTTGCTGATGGTATTTCGGCTTCACACCTGGCAGCAGCAACGGTGCTTGTCAACGCGATTCTGAACCTCGATGAAAGTGTGAGGCTGCAATGAATATGAGGCGTCTCTGCACAGGTTTCGACGATCGCATCGTGACACGCCGCGATGCGCTCCGCACTTTTGGGCACGGACTGGGCTCAATTGCTCTGGCCACGATGCTTGGTCGGGATCGTGCTTTTGGAGCCAGCGATATTTCGTTTCCAAACTTTGCCCCCAGGGCGAAACGGGTCATCTTTCTGTTTCAGTCAGGTGCGCCTTCGCAGATGGATTTGCTTGACTACAAACCGCGGCTCAACAAAGATCACGGCAAGGAGCTGCCTGCTTCAGTGCGAAAGGGACAGCGATTGACAGGGATGAGTGGCTACCAGGCGAGCTTGCCGCTGGTTGGATCGCCGTTCAAGTTCAAACAACACGGAGAGAGTGGACATTGGATGAGCGACCTTCTTCCGCACACTGCCGGGATTGCGGACGAGCTTTGCATCATCAAGTCGCTTAATACCGAAGCGATCAATCATGGGCCGGGTGTCACCATGATGCAAACCGGTTCGCAGTTTCCTGGTCGGCCGAGCATGGGAGCGTGGCTGAATTACGGATTGGAATCTGAAAATTCGGACTTGCCGGGTTTCGTGGTGATGGTCTCCAACGACCGTGGAGGACAGCCATTGTTTTCGCGACTGTGGGGAAGTGGATTCTTGCCCGGAGAGTTCGACGGTGTGCAGTTGCGGGCTCACAAGGATGCTGTTTTGTATCTCAACCGTCCCCGTGGTATTTCTGCTGCCGGACGTCGCAAGGCGCTCGATCGAATTCAGCAACTGAATCAAATTCAGCTTGAGCAAACAGGTGATCCGGCGCTGGAAACGCGAATCGCTCAATATGAAATGGCGTATCGAATGCAGGCTTCCATTCCAGAAGTCACCGACATTGCCGATGAAACCGAAGAGACGCTGAAGATGTACGGTGATGACGTGAAGAAGCCGGGAACGTTCGCCGCAAACTGTTTGCGGGCTCGTCGCCTTGCCGAACGCGGCGTGCGTTTTATTCAACTGTATCATCCGGGCTGGGACCATCACGGAGATTTGCCAAATGGCATCCGTCATCGCTGCAGGCAAACGGACCAGGCGTCGGCTGCTTTGGTGAAGGATCTCAAAGCCAGAGGCATGCTGGAAGATACGCTGGTCATTTGGGGTGGCGAGTTTGGGCGCACGAGTTACTGCCAGGGGAAAATTCAGGGTGGCAATTTTGGTCGCGATCATCATCCGAAATGTTTCACCATGTGGATGGCTGGCGGAGGTGTCAAAGCTGGATACTCACATGGGAAGACGGATGAATACAGTTACAACGTCGTAGAGGACGGAGTTCACATTCATGATTTCCACGCCACGATTTTGCATTTGCTGGGAATCGATCATGAGCGGCTGACTTTCAAATATCAGGGACGGCACTTTCGGCTGACTGATGTGCACGGGAATGTGGTCAAGGAAATATTGGCGTAGAAAACGTTTGTCAGAATGGCATCATCTTCTCGCTCCAGAGCATGCATTGGCTGTTTGATTTCAGGTTCAACTTTCCTGTTGCGGATGCTTCGAGGAACCGGGATGAGACATCTATCGCCGCGCGAAAATGTGTTATAATGACTCGTTTTGCATTTCCTCATAAAGCTGAGATCGTTGACACCGGAAGACCAAGCTCGCCAGAACATCGACCGCCAGCTAACAGAATGCGGTTGGATTCTTCAAAACATGTCCGACATGAACATCATGGCGGGGCAGGGCGTTGCAGTGCGCGAGTACCAGCTAACCACTGGCGAAGCCGACTACGGCCTCTACATCGACGGAAAAGTCGCGGGTGTCATCGAAGCCAA
>CAYUNP010000227.1:0-7745 GCA_964446085.1 uncultured Pirellulaceae bacterium | reverse complement strand
ATGCAGGCTGACGAATCTGAAATGAAAAAAGACGATTCGGAAATGCAATCGGACGAAGAAGTTACTCCAGTTCTTCCTGGCGGTGAACTGAAAATTGATGAAGGTCCGGCCATGCGTGAGATGGGAATGACTTTCACTTCGGAAACAACGGTGCATATTGAGCCCGCGATTCTTGGCAAGTCACTGCGAAGTGAGATTGTCGAATCGGCTCGTGCGTTGGAAATGGAACTCGAAGAAGAGCAGATTCAATTGCTCTCCAGCGATATCCTGGAAGATGAAGATGCCAACGGTACCGTTTCAGAAAATTGGACAATCAAGTTGACGGTTCCGCAGGACGAAGACAGTGCGGCCATTATCGACAAGTGGTCAAAGGATCTGAACGCACAGCCGTATTTTCCCACGTCCAGTAAAGTCGGTAGTCAAATCGCTGAATCGATGCGAGTCAACGCTGCGTTGGCGATCATCTTCAGTTTGATCGGAATCATCGCCTACATTTGGGCTCGATTCCAGAACATTGCTTTCGGACTGGCCGCTGTTGTGGCACTCTTGCACGACGTGTTGGTCGTTCTGGGAATGATTGCCCTGTCGCACTATGTTGCTGGAGCACTCGGTTTCCTTGGCGTCGACAAGTTCAAGATCAGTCTTGAGATCATTGCTGCTTTGTTGACAGTGATTGGTTATTCGCTCAATGATACGATCGTCGTGTTTGACCGTATCCGTGAAGTTCGCGGCAAGCGAAAGCAGATCACTTCAGACATGATCAACACAAGTATTTCTCAAACGCTCAGTCGAACGATTCTTACATCGGTAACGACGTTTGTGGTTGTGTTCATTTTGTACTGCTTCGGTGGCGATGCGATTCACGGATTCGCATTCTCGCTGGTGATCGGCGTGATCGTCGGTACCTACAGTTCGATCTTCATCGCTTCCCCTGCTCTGCTGTGGTTGATGAATTCGGTTGGACTGTCGCCAGAGCCAGTTGAAAAAGAAGCTGCGGCCGGTCAGGTCTAAGGAATTGATTTAAAGAATTGAAATAGTTTCCTGATTTCAAGCGTTGTCCAGGCAATCGCTTACGGTTCGGAGAACCGAGCGACATTGTCGCTCAGCTTTCCAAGCTGATAGCGATCGCGATAGAACATCAAGCCGTGAGCCATCAAAAGCTCACGGCTTTTTTTTGTAGGTGATTCTGGCACGAACTCGCCTGCAACGTGAGACGGATTTGCATTCGCCTTGATTGAGGATTTTGAATTTGTGACAATCCGGGTTGTCTCGATTTGAAGTCATATTTGACCATGAACCGAATCCAGGACGTTTTCATGATGTCAAACCGCAATTTCATTCAGCTTGCTGTAGCAGTGATGTTTTTCCAGATTGCTGGTTGTTCTGGAATTGGACCAGGAATGCTCCAGGTCAAATACCTGGGAGATTCATCCAAAGTGGCGACGGCTTCGACGCCAAACGAATTTCTTGTTTCACCAGAAGGCGCCCAGGAAATTGAACGGGAGCAGCAAGGTAGGAGTAAAGCGACCCGCGATTTCTACTATGACGAAGAGTTCTACTATGTGTGCGATGGCTACAATGGTTCGATTCCACGAACGGCAATCGATGCGGGCCTCAAAATCAATGGGATGACAGGAGAGGTGTACGATCGGGAAAACGAAACCTGGTTGCCAGACCCGCGAACAAAAGAATCCCTGTCCAGATAGTGATCGTTTTCTTTCAATCAGAAATCGAACCTGCAATGCTATTGGTGCGCGTGTGACTCTTGTTTCAAACAGTCGCAGACGTCACAGTTTGATCGACGACTCGCGCATTGAATGTCAAACGCTAACGGCTGGCGTAAATTTGCCGCTGCCGGAACTCCCCTGATTGCATGCTTTACTTTCACTAACTGGAAAAACCCGAGATTTTTTCGATTGGTTACGATCCATCTCGCGCATAACCGCGTACTGTTGCTGCTCACCGTGCAATACTTCGTCGGTGAAAGCCACAGGATATACTCACCGGCCATGGATTGGCTCGATTTTCGATCCGCAAACTTTGCTCTCCTATGACAGGAACAAGGTTGCAATCCATGGAGTACCAGATGGGTTCCTTTCAACAAGTTTTAATGGGAATAACGTGCCTTGCTGCAGCTTTCTTTTTCGGAAGCTACTTGCACAATCGTCCTGCTGAAAATGAACAAATCAATGTTAGCCAGGTGGCTGCAATTGATCCTCTTGATTCGCTATTCTCATTTGGGAAGACCGCGAAATCAAATCCGACGGAATTCAAACAGCCGACGGTCAACGTTCCAAACCAGAATCAGGGTAGCTTTGCACAATTGCCAGCTGCACCTGTGATGCCAGCGATTGATCCGTCCGAGCGTACTCCATTGATTCCTGCGGTTCATCAATCGACTCAGCAGCAGGTGCAAGCACAGCCGAACATCGTTCCTGCGGCGGCTCGAAAACCGGTTGTGCCGGACTTCTCTGAACTTGCCTCGCGATTTCGTAACTCTCCTCTTGAGTTAAACGAATCTCCCTCGACGCCCGATGCTGGTAACAGTGTTGTGCATGAATCGGAGAGAGCCCCGGGGTTCTCTGGCATTTTTGAAGCACCCGAAATGGTGATTCGCCAGCCCGAGAAAGCCGCTCCGACGCCGTTGCAGAATTTTGCTCGAGAAGTTGATCGTATTGAGAATTCGATCCGTCAGGAGTTTGTGCAAAATGAAACTCCGCCGCAACCGCAAAAGGAAACGACACGCTGGCGAGTTAACCGGCCCCAGTTGGATCAGTTTCGACATGCCGGACAGGGGCCACGGCGAGACATTGGTCCTCATGAGAGCATCGATGATATTCTTTCACGACGCAGTGCGGATTACCTGAAAAGTGCTGAAGAAGTTCAGTCAACCTATGCGACCGATCCGGTGCAGGACGATTGGATGACGCCTCAGCGACGAAAGGTGACTCAGCAGGCGGCCAGACGAAATCAGGTGGATATCCTTGATATCGAAGATCCCGGCAATCGTTTTCAAAGCGTGCTGAGCCAACGACCGGAAGTGGTTTCACCTCCTGAACCTGATTTCGAAACGGCATACTATACACCGACGCAGCAGCGACAGGATTCCGTTCCACCCAATCCCAACCGCGGGATGCAGCGAATTCAATCTGGTGTCTCACCAAACTGGAATCGTCAGTCAAACATTCAGTCGCAGTTTGGCAACACTTACGAAATTCAACGCGGCGACACACTGCAGAGCATCTCGATGCGGTTTTATGGCTCGGCTGACTACTATCTGGAAATTTACAAAGCGAACAGAGAGGTGCTCGATCGAATCACATCTTCGCCAGCTGGCGTCGAGATTGAGATACCTAACCTGAACAATTGACTCTCCTCAATTGTGTTGATCGGAGAGGGCCGCTCGAATTTTCGGGCGGCCTTTTTTTGTGCCCTCGTGCAACGATGGTCTCCGCCGTTAGCGCTGTGGTCACGCTCGATCGAAGCGGTTTTTCTTGGTGCCGCTCGTCTATCGAAGCATGAAACCGCACGCGGTTGCATTTGCGTCCGGAGATCATTTTTGACTGGAAAGATGAACGAGTTGACTTGCTGGAACCAATTATGAAATTCAATTACGCTTCCACTTGACACCACTTGACATTGAATTGTTGAAAAGCAGGTGGCGTTTTGGTTAAATGTAGCTGCATTTCGTCTTCGTTCTGTTGTTCGCAGGGGCACCGTGATTTCATTCGTTAATCGTTTTTCAAAATACGTTTCGCTCCTGGCCATTGTCCTGGTTGGCTCCCTGGCGCACAGCTGTTTTGCCCAGAGAGCCATTCCGGAGTCAACTCTTGCCTCGCTTAAAGGCGCGACCGTATTTGTGCGTGTCAATCAGGGAAATCGGGCGTCAACGGGTTCGGGGTTCCTGATTGGAAAAACTGACGATTGGGGATATGTCGTGACCAATGAGCATGTCGTTCGTGCAAGAGGAAAGAAATCCCGATCCGTTGAAGTTGACTTTAACAGTGGATCCGGGAATCGAAAAACGTTTCTTGCGCGTGTTGTTGGCGAAGACAAATCTCGGGACCTGGCGGTACTGAAGATCAAAAACAGGGATCTTCCAAAACCCATTCCTCTGAAATCATCCAACGAAATCAGAGAGACCGTCACTGTTCACATTCTCGGATACCCTTTCGGTGAGGCTCTTTCAACAAATCGAAATGGTCCAAATGTAACGATTGGCCGTGGCACGATTTCCAGTATTCGAAAAGACGACTATGGCGATCTTGAAGAAGTTCAAGTTGATGGTGATATCAATCCAGGAAACTCCGGGGGCCCGATTGTATTTGAAGATGGATCCTTGATGGGAGTTTCGGTAGCAACTGTTCTTGGGACGCAAATCGGAATTGGCATCCCGGGGGAAAGTGTTTCGGAGATGCTTCAGGGGCGAGTCGAAGGGATGGAAATCAGCCAAACAAAAAGTGGTCCAAAATCAATGAAGCTCAGTTTTGAAGCAGGACTGATTGATCCGCTGGGCAAACTGAAAAACGTCTCCGTGCTATATATCGAAAAGAAAGATCTACAGGACAAAATTGTCAAAAAAAATAGTCGGTGGTCGCAGCTTTCGAGCAAGATGAAAGAGGTGAAATTGGAGATTGATGAGCAGGCTGCTACCGGTGAAGAAACAATTACAGGTGAGAATGGTTCGAAACTGACTTTCGTACAACAAATCAAATTCACCAACGGCGAAGGGGAGACATTGCATACTCCCCCGCGCGACTTCATTGTCAGGATTCCCCGCAAGCCCCGTAAAAAGAAAGAGGGCAACGATGATGACTGGATTGGAGGAACAAAAGACAAAGGTGATCGACAGGACGACTGGATTGGTGCCGATGCAGACAAAGATTCATCGAAGAAAACCGTTATCGGAAAACCAGTTGATTCGCATCGATCGGTTGGGGGCAATGAGTTTACATGTGTCGACGCTGAGTGCAGCAAACTGAAGATTGGTGATGACGAACTTGTTCTGAACATTGTCTGGGCTCGCGATCACGAGTCGTTTTTCGTTTTGTCCAAAAAGGGCATGTTGCGGAAGATTTCGTTTCCTGGCTTTCTTGAACTCAAAACACTGGATTTTGGTGCGAAGTGTAGTTGGATCGGTCTTTCCAAACAGGGGCTTTGCGTGCTGGTTGAAGCCAGGCAGGATTTGGTGGTACTTGATGAAAAGTCATTGGAACTCAAAAAGAAGCTGCCGGTCGGGACTGCAAAACAATTTGGCGCTTCTCCGAAATCCGATTTTGTCTTTCTCTCACCCGAGCGACATCAACTTCTGATGGGAGATTTGAAGGCAGGCAAGGTGTTGAAGAAATATGAGATTGGAGAGTTCAATTCGATGCAGGTTGAACGGCACGAGAGAGCTGGACGAATCGGTGAGGTGAAAATGCCAACGGTCTCGCCAGACGGTGAGACGCTCTTTTTGGTCGCATCTGGTTGCCTGCACAAGTTCGCGATTTTGGAAAAGGAAATCGTTTACGAACAAGCGGGTGAACGCATTGCCAGCAATCCCAGTCGTGTTGAAGTCAGTGCTGATTCAAAATACGTCGCTTTGCCATCTGGGGGTGGAAACGGAAAGAGAGGGTATACGACGTTTGTTTACAAAGTATCGAATGTTCTCAAAGAGGTTGTCGAGATTGACGGCGGCGCTTATCCCCAGGCATTGGCTTTGGATAAACCAGCAGGTTTAATTTACAGCCAGGGCGGTGGTTTTGAATTAAGCACTTTTGCACCCAATGGCGAAGTTCAAAAGAAATATGATCTGGATCGCCGCGGTTCGGGAACGGAACAGATTCTTGTTCACCCTGAGGGGCGTATGATCCTGGTTCTTCATTCCAAAGGGATTACATTTGTCGAGTTGCCCGAATAGAAATCGTTGCCTTGGGTCAATTAGATGAGCAAAGCGCCAAGAGTTCAGATTCTCTACTGTGTGAAATGCAAATGGCTTCTGCGCGCGGCTTGGCTCGCGCAGGAGTTGTTGTCGACCTTCGAAAGCGAGATTGGTGAAGTCGCATTGTCGCCTGCCGACTCAGGTGTTTTTCAGGTGATTGTCGCAGGGCAAACCGTTTGGGATCGCAAAGTTGACGACGGGTTTCCGCAAGCAAAAGAACTGAAGCAACGTGTTCGTGATGTGATTTCACCGCAGAAAGATCTCGGGCATTCTGACCGCTGATGAAATGCTGTCAGATTTGGTTAATCAAATCTGCACTTGAACCCTTCGGGTGTTTCGGCGTATGTTTGGTTATTCAAATTTGAATAATCAAACATCAGAAATGGAATTCGAGATGGCTCGTCCCAGAAACCCGGAACTCACCGACCGAGAGCTTGCAGTGATGCAGGTTTTTTGGCAAACCGAGGAAGCGACTGCCGAACAGGCCAGGCAGGAGTTATTGAAATCCGGTGAAGAAGTCGCCTATGTCACGATCGCAAATGTTGTCCGTGGTTTGTTGGAAAAGGGTTTTCTGAAACAAACGCATTCGGATCGCCCCTATCGATACAAGGCTGTTCGGACTTTTGATGATGTCTCCAACAAGCTGATCGGCGATTTCATGGGCCGCCTGTTTCAAGGTTCCCGTCAGGCAATGTTGGTGCAACTGCTGAAGCATCGCAAACTCAACAAAGCCGAACGCAAGCTGCTGGAACAGATTCTCGACGATTCGGAGGGCAAATAATATGGATGCCATTTTGACGACGAGCATTGAATCGCAATGGATCCTGTGCCTGATTCAGATCACCATCTTGATGTCGATCAGTTGGGTCGTTGGCCGAGTTGCACTCCGTAGGTTTCCTGATATCTCAGCTTCGGTTGGTATCGTTGCATTGTTGGTGAGTGCCAGCTTGATTGCGTTGACCTGGGCCGAAGTTCCCAGACCATTTCAGTTGACTGTTCAAACTGACGTACAAACAGCAGCTTTGACAGACTCAGCGACGAATCATTCTTCGGCATGGCGTTTGGAGTCGACCAAGGACACAGTGCAAAGCCCTCCGTCGTGGTTGGGCAAATTTACGACCATGTTTTATTGGGCTGCACCGACGGGGCTCAACCCAGGTGATGCGAGCAAGTCGCATGCGATCAGTCCAGTTTCTGCTACCACTGTGCTGTTACTGTTGACACTGTTGGGAGGCCTGGTTGGAGTTTTTCGTGTCGTCCATTCATCGATAGCCATTGATGGATTGGTTCGGTCCAGTTCGCCAGTCGAGGACGCCAAAATTCGAGCCGAAGTGCAGCGGATCGTGTCTCTGTTGCCGATAGAGCGCGAACATCAGGAGTTTCGAGTTCGCCAATTCAATGGACCAGGAAGTCCATTTGTAAGTTGGCTGACAGGCAAAACCATCTTCGTTCCTGAGTCGTTTTTAACCTGGTCGGATTCGGAGCAATCCGTCAGCCTGGCTCACGAAATTGGACACCTGCAGCGACGAGATCATTACTGTCGCCTGATTACACAGCTCACATTCTGTTTGACCTGGCTCCACCCATTCGCCTGGATTCTTCATCGGCAAACTTTATTGGCTCAGGAGCTGGCCGCTGATCAAGTGGCTGCCCAGGCAACGCAAAATTCATCAGCCTATTGTCGAGGCCTTTCTCGACTGGCGCTTCGTTTCGACGCTGAATGCCGACATCCGTCTGCCCTTGGTGTTTCCGTTTCTTCAAGTTTGATCAGGAGGATCACAATGCTAAAAGGAATTACTCATCGTTTACCTTGCAGTCGGTT
>CAYUNP010000226.1:0-7789 GCA_964446085.1 uncultured Pirellulaceae bacterium | reverse complement strand
TTGCCAAGCAGTTCAAACGTGTAAGTCCTTCCTTCTCTCAGGTAAACACGGAACATGTCTTCATCGTCTGCCGCCGTGATGCTTCCAGCATGTTGCTGCCCAAAATTAGGTTGAAAGAAACGCGAAGTCTGTCGCGTGTCGCCCGTGATATCTGCTTCAAGGACTCTCGTGCGATAGAAGAGCAAGGTCGTCATCCATAGCAGAAGTCTCATTAAAATTGAGAGAATCTAACGTTATCGTTCTTGATGATATTCATTGATATCGGCCCTGATCAAGAAAGAGCCAGGTTTTTGCGATCGATTTACGGGATTGCAGAAGCACCCTGCCATTTTGCCCGATGTATGAGGGCGTTGCGATGGATCTGAGTTTTCGCATTCTTTGCGATACTCGTTTTGGCTCGATTCGATGAAGTCGTTTTCTTCGGCTCGATCCAATCGCTCATATTCTACTTTCCGATTTTGATCTGATGCTGCACCAATTATGAGCGGCAAGGCACTAGCCGCCGGTAGATCACGCAACGAACCGGCGGCTAGCGCCTTGCCGCTCACGCTAGTGGCCTTCCCGCCCTCGACCCCTGTCAGCCGTCTCAGGACCTTGCACAGAATGTTCTCCTACATGGTTACACACAGGATCAGAGCAGATGTTTCACGGGTCCTCATTTTAAAGCAAGGAGAATCAGCATTGCAGGTAGGCGCTCACTTGGTTCGGGGAACACCGTGCGAACGTGGCAATTGACTTGCGGACCGAGTCTTGCTTAGCCTTCTCTTTTCTGCAAGTCAGCGATGCATTTAGGTTGGGCGCGCTCACCCGTTTTGACTTGACCGACAAGTCTCAATAAATTTTTGGCGATCGAGTCATTCGGATCCATTTCAGTAGCGGTTACCAGAACCCCTTCCGCGTGGTCGAGTTGCGCATCAAGCAAATAAGCCAGACCCAAATTCGATCGAAGTCCAGCGTCATCGGGCGCGATCGTGACTGCGCGGCCTGCAGCCATCAAAGCACGCTTTGGTTCGCTGGCATCCAAGCAAGCCAGACAATATTCTCTGGCAACGTCTTTATTTTCGCGCTCCAATTCGAATGCCCGCTTAAAAGCAGCCAGTGCTTCTGCATCGTTTTTCAGTGCCTGGTAAGCTTTTCCGATCAACCAATACGCCGAACCGCCTCCTTCGTTGATTTCAATTGATGATTTCAACAATTCGATTCCACGCTCGATCTCTCCATTGGATTCCGTCGCAGGAGTTGATTTGACGTCATCGTAGTGCATGTAAGGTTTGATCAAAGCCGAGCCTTCTTTGTAACGCCGGCAATACTCCTGCCACTGAGGACTGTTTTCTAAATCGATATCCTCCATGATGACTTTCATGTCGCAACCTGACAGAGTCATCGATACAGTTTCTTCATTCTTGCCAGGAAGTCTCCGCATCACGGCGCCGCCTTGCTCCATTGAGATGACCTTGGATCCAAAATTGATTAGCGAGTTCACTTTTTCGATTCCGAAGCTTGATATTCCTTCTTCTGGATCGATCCTGATACCTACCGAAATCTCCATCAATTCGCCTCTTCATTCAGTTCGCACCATCAACAATTTATTGCGACGACGACCGTCGCGTCTTGGGTCAGACTAACTAATTGTAATACTGCTTACACTGCAATATTGAATGCAAGCACGTCACGAGCTTTCTCGTCATTAACACTCCCCAAAAGGGCAATGCCCGAAGTATTTGATTGCACAGCCATGAAAATTATGGCATAATGGCGAATACTCTTTCATTCAACCATGATTCTGCGCCGAATAGGATCATTACTGCAAACAAAATTTCCAAAGCTCCAAAACCCAACTCCAAAATATTGATCGTGTCTCCATGCCTCACCCATCTGTTCAATCAAGAGTAGCTCAAAGAATTCAGTTGACAGCCATCTTGTTATTCAGTGCGACTCTGATGGTTGGTTGCGGAGACGCAAATGGCGTGTCCGGCACAGTCACACTGGATAGTGAACCGCTCGCCAATGCGGTCGTCCAATTTACACCACAAGGAACCGAGGGCCGAATCGCATTGGCAAAGACTGGCGCTGATGGAACATACAGATTGCGGACTTCGAAAACCGTGTCCGGAGTTACGCCAGGCAAATACCGAGTCAAGATTACGACGAGCGACATTCAGGACAATGAGACCAAATCCAAAGAGAAGGTCCCTGCAAAATACAACAAAGAATCGGAGTTGATCAAGGAGATCAAACAAGGATCAAATCGAATCGATTTCGAATTGACGACCTAGTTTTTGAAGTCGAACACTACTGCCAATCTTATTTCCTATTATCTTCCAGAGGAATTGTCAGATGAAAGCCAGAACTCGTTTCAAGGGATTCACACTGGTGGAGTTGCTAGTGGTAATCGCCATCATTGGCATTCTGATCGGCATGTTATTGCCCGCCGTCCAACAAGTAAGAGAAGCCGCTCGGAGAATCGAGTGTGCGAACAAGTTGCGGCAGTTATCTTTGGCAGCCCTCAATTTCGAATCAGCGCACAGTAGATTTCCACCTGGAATGCAGCAGGTAAATACTGGTTCTGACAGTTTCGAAGAACTCGGCTGGAGTTGGCGAGCACTCATCCTGCCTTTCATGGATCAAGGCAATTTGGCCCAGATGTTTAATATGACGATCAAAATGAATGATCCTGTCAATGTACCTCTGTTGACAACACCCTTGTCTGTATTTGTTTGCCCCTCCAACACTGACCTCAACGCTCAGCTCATGGATACGTTCGGGTTGGAATCTGTCAGATCAAACTATATCGGCAACGGTGGAGCCTTTGTGGATAGTTTCATTCCAGCCACAGAATTCCACAATGCCGTACTGGGGCGAACGGTGGACACGAGATACAACGGAATTCCTATCGCTGCGATTACTGACGGGACATCGAACACCGTCTTTTCTGCAGAAGTGTTATCTTACGGCAGGAACAGTAACACAGGAACGAATTTCCCATGGGATCCAGCTTTATATGGTTACACGAGAGCCAGTGGACAGATTTCTCATACCCTTTCGCAAGTTAGAACAGGAGCTGGATTTATCAATCCTGCCGATGACCTTGGTAACACAATTTTGCGAAACTCATTTGCCAGTTTCCATCCGGGTGGGATCAATGTTGGCTTCGTCGACGGATCAACTCATTTCATAAACGATGACATCCAACACAATCAGTTGAGTTGGCCAGATTTCCTGGAAGATCGTACTTCACTTGGTGCCTTCCAACGTCTGTTGGGAACCAACGATGGGACGGTTAACAGAGATTTCTAACGTCCGTCGACGTGGACGAATATAAGGTTGATTCCGTCGAATGGCTTGTTGGCATTTGGCTATTCAACTTTGTCATGCCGTCATCCTGCTAAAGATCTTCGCATAGCAGCACCCGCGAATCGAAGCTCACACTGAATGCCAACCGGATTAGCGTTCAGACAAAAACTCGATGTGGAACGAACTAACCAAATTTCCACAACGACAAAGACTCAAAACCTTCGTCTCGTTCGAGCTGATTGATGGACTGGCAACCTTGGGACGATGTACGCCGATCCGTCTGACAGTGAAGAGTGCTACCCGTTCGCTATATCAAACAAGGAACTGGAAAAGGGTTTTGAGCGCTTCAAGCATCTCAACAGTTGGGGCGTCGTGGCGCACACGTCGACAGCGCAAAAATGTTCTCATACCTAAACTTCATCGAAAAGGTTAACAAAGGGTGACGTTGTACTTAGCTTCTCCTTGGCCTGCCTCGAGGGCATTGTTGGCTCCAGGCAGCAAACGTTTCCAGCAGAGTTCTTGCAGTCCTGGGGCACAGGGTGCTTTGTCGAAATCAAAGCAAAATGCCCCTTTGTTTGCCCAACAAAATACTTGACCGGACGACTTTCAATCATAGAATTCGTTTGTTATGGCAAGTCTCGACGCAAACAAAGTGATTGACCACGTGCGCCAGTCGTACGAGAAGTTCCAGCATTCCAAATCGAATCTGGACGTTTCAATGCAGTACTTTTCTGATGGGCTACCAAGAAAAAAGTACTTTCAGTCCATCCTCGTTCTCTATCGATCCGATTCTGAAATCGGTATAAGAATTCAAGAGCGGGAAAACTATTGCATGTATGGCCTGCATCGTGGCGATTCGGCAGTCCTGTTTCATTCGGGGCTGTATGAAGAGTCTCAAGAGTGGCGGTTCGATGACGCAATCCTTTTGGCTCCTAAAATGGAATCGCGAACGGGTAAGCGGTCATATGTGTGGCCTGTCGATGGCAACATAGATCTGCATCATTTAGGAACATGGCTCAATCGGCCTTTGTGTCGCGGTGAGGACGACCTGGTGGTTGGATTCAACGCCACTGAAATCGACCACAATACGATCCAGTTGGAAGGGGAAAACGATTTGGGGCAAGGAACTGTTTTGATCGACAAAAATTTCTGGTTGCCAAGAAAAATCGAATGGGTCCAGTTCTCTGACTCAAAACTATGGGGAAACAACGACAAGAAAGTGTCTGAAACTGTTTTTGAGAAAGAGGATGAAGATGCGACGTGGCCTTCAAACGGATGGGTCGAAAAGGTTAGCCATGTAGTTAGTTACTCATTTGATGACCAGGAAAAATCCATCAATTCCTGGACGCACAAACAGGATTCCTTTTGTTCGGACGGAACTAAAGTCTCAGTGGATATGCGAGGTACTGTTTCGGATTTGAGTCGTGTAGAAGATGTAGATATTTTTGATTGCTTCGACGTGGCAAAACCGCCAGAGAAAATGGATGCCTGTGCGATGCATGCTCCGAAGCTTCGGTATCAATGGAATGGAAACTGGATTGTTCCTGTTGAGAACAATTGCTCCGACCTCAATTCATGAATGGTTGTTAGTTTCAGGGTGTCGTAAAAACCTTCTGTTGTGCGACCAGATAAAATCCCCGGTCCTGTAAGAAGCTGTGCCGATTCTTGTCATCGTGTTGGGTTGAAAAAGGGGCACATTGTACTTCAGCTTCTCCTTGGTCGGCCTCGAGGGCGCATTGTTGCCAGGCCTCGCCTTTTTGCTGTTCTTCTCTGCCGATTCTCAGAGCCAAACGGTTTCCCGCGATTAATACACGGATGGATTGTAGTTCGTTCGGCTTCGGTGAGCCGCTGGTTCACCCAGTCGAGCCAATTCGATCTTTGCTTTACTGGATCGTCGTGAAGCTTCAGAAAGTTCTTCAGCACCAAGCACGTGAAGAGTTGGTGTTGCGTGAACTTCTTCGGGCTATGGCGATGACGATGCCTGTCCTTCAATGACGGGGACTGGCTGCTCGAAAAGCGTTGCGCGGGTATCTGCAAGTCTTGAGTGGGTAAGAATAACATCATGAACGGGACCGACCTTTCGCGCGGATACGCAACCAGCTTCGGTCACATCGACATCACATCGAGCGATGTCCGTTCAGTTTAGCTCAATCAGCAGTTCCGTGGCGCGATGATCACTGGTTGTTTCATCGTCAGGGAAGTCGCCCTCTCGCCGAACGATGCTGCAACGACACTTAAATGTACTGGCACCGTTTGCCAGGAACACAAAGTCCAACATCGAGTCGGGGTAGTTGTCGATGCCATCTCCATCACTGTCCGAGAAATTGGAGTCGATCATGGGGTTGGGTTTCACCCAGTGCCACACCCCGTCCTTCATGAATTCCGAAAAGGAAGCATTGCCAGCCTTGCGTTTGAACGAATAGTCGAAGTTGAAGTCGCCCATGGCAATGATCGACTCATTTGAGTCCCGAGCCCATTCGCGTAGCCCGGCAGCCTGTTCATTGCGTAGTTCCTCGTTTCGGCGGGCGAGATGATTCGTCATTACAATGAACCGCTTGCCTGTCACGTTGTCTTGCAGCCGAACAAAAATCGGAGATCGATGGCGGCCATTGTTAAGTCGATATTCGCCATACTGGTCCATCTCTTCTTGCGAAAGCAATTCAAATCGACTGCTGTCCCAATAGATTGCCAGGCGATCATTGGCCCCCGTGACGGAAACAAATGATTCAAACTTGCTACCCAGAGCTTTTTTATAAATCTCAATTCCCGCGACAGCAACTTCATTCAACGCGATGACGTGATAGTCTTTGAAGATCTGGAGCTGTTCGGCAATGACGTGCGGATCACTTCCGCCAGATTCGATATTCCACGCAACGAGTCGAAGCTGGTTATCTGAATTTTCTTTGTTTGTAGAGTTTGACGCGACATACGCCAGAAACAACGCGCAGCAAATCCCGACAGCAGGCAGCATCCAACAAACGCAAAACAGGGCTAATTTTTCCAGCTTCATTTGATCTGGCATCTTTGAATTGGCAATCGGATCCTGAACGATGTGCCATCTCCAACCAACGAATCAATCGACATGGATCCGTGATGAACTTCAGAACAATCCGGGCGTAAGCAAAGAATCCGGGGACAGGTTTGATTCCGGAATGGACGGCGAAAGGCACGATCAAGCCTAAGTCGCATTTCGCTGCAAACACGGCGATCGAGTGGCTTTCTCAGGACGGAATCGCCTCAGAATTCCGGTATCGAAAGATTGTTACGGCTGTACTGGCTGAAGATCCAACTTGTGACCGCAGTTTTCACCTTCATGAGGACCCACGGCAATCATTGTCTCGTCCAGGATCATGCCAGCCCCTACCAGCGTTAGCGATCAGTTTTGAGTCAATCCACCTATCAACTCATCCAACGGCGACCGTCTCGACACAATGCTGAGGCACTAACGATATAGAAGGTCAATTCCGGATTCCTCGCCTTCGGTAACCAGAATTCGGCAACCTCGCTCACCGACTTTGACCATGGATGCGCCGCGAGTTATTCGTGTGGGAACTTCTGCGAAAACAATGGCATCAAAACCTTCCAGCAAACCTCTGATTTTGAAATTCCCTTCCGCATCGGTGTAGGTTGAAGCTGGTTCGAAAAACTGGCCTGCATGAATTTCCTTGCGTTCCGGACTTCGCATCACCAATTGATCCACACGGACCAACACATCGGAAACAGGTTCGTTCGCCGCGTTCACAACAACGCCAGCGATCTCGCCGTCCCCATGAACGAGGTTGACATCTGCTTTCAATTGCCCATCCACCAATCTGGGCTTTGCGACGCCAAGACCAACTTCCTTGTTCGGAATTCCATCTGATGGCTCTATGACGATTCGGTAGTTGGGAATTGTTTTCACATCGCGTGAAAGTTCCGCCGTGTAGTATCCTCTTTCGTCCGTCTTCGCGTTGGCTACCGTAAATGAAGGCTGTCTGCCGTTTGGCCGTTTGATCAACAGCTTCACATCGGCGAGAGGCTTGTCATTGGTCATTACGCGACCGGAAATTTTAATCGAGGGACGTAATCGCAATTCTTGAACTTCAACTGCCGAATCCACTGCCACATTGGCGAAGAAGATCTCTCCATCTTTCTCAAAGCGGGCAAACAAACGCCGAGGCCTAACGGCGCCGCTTGGCAGATCAATTCCAGCAAGTCCATCATCTCCCGTCCTGGAGCCAGGAACCGGTAGCCCAACCTGTGTTTGAAAACCAACTGCGGCTCCAGCTACCGGATTGCCGTCGGTATCGAGGACTTTAACCCGGGTCGAACCTCGAACAGGAACTCGAATGGTGATCTCTTTGGTTTCACCGGATTTGACTTCAAACGTCCCGAACATTTGGCCGCCTCCCGAGAGATCGCGATCAAGAGGCTCCCATCCATCACCGAAAGCTTTCTCGGCGAAAAGACGTGCATCGTTACTCCTGAGAGTCATCTTGATCTTGCCCGATTCAAT
>CAYUNP010000225.1:0-7811 GCA_964446085.1 uncultured Pirellulaceae bacterium | reverse complement strand
AAGTGATTGAATGGTGGCGAAAAGCAAAACAGTCGGTTTCTGCAACACGCAATGAAACGGCAGGTAGAAATGTCTCAATTGGGACGTATTAAACGCTTGTGGACGCCTTGTAGTCAAAAAACTCAGCCGAATGTTTGAAGTCACGAAATCAAACTTTAAACGGTTGATCAGAACGAAAATCTGAGCCGGAGAAAGAATAAGGGGGCAGTCCAATTGACTGAAGCAGATAAATTGGAACTACCCAGTTTCCTATTGTGCGAATCCACAGCACTTGTGCGAGCTTATCGCTGATTTCGGGTTTGGCGACTGTTATCATATAAGCCAGGCGTTCGACTGCCATTCGAGAATTCGACGTAGCTTTTTGTCACCGAAACCCTCGACATATCGCAACCGGCGTCTATTGTTTTTCCTGTCGCAAGTACATGCTTCAAAGGTTCATGCTGTGAAGAATTCGCACCCCCTACTGTTGTTTGTTGTCATCAGTGCTCTGTGTTCTTTTTCAAATGCAAGTGAACCAGATTTTGGGATCCGGCATGAAACGCAAGCGAACACCTTTACCTTCAGCAGTCAGTCAGCGGCTGCGATTACGGATACTCGCGACGGCGGATTTGTCGTGGCCTGGCACAGCCGTCGACAGCAAGAAGGCACTTACGGAGTCTACTTGCAGCGTTTTGCCCGTGATGGCCATGCAATTGGCAAGGAACAGCAGGTCAATATTTTTACGCGAAGCATGCAGATGAATCCAGCTCTCGCGACCGACAGCGAGGGTGGTGTGTGGGTTGCCTGGGAATCGTATGGGCAAGACGGTTCGTTCAACTCAATTGTCACCCGTCGCTTCTCAGGTAAAGAATTTATCGGCGGTGACGAGATCCTGGTGAATCAATTTACCAAGGGCAACCAGTCGCAAGTCGTGATCGCCGCAGAAGAAAAGACAGTTGCCTTCTATTGGGTAACGCAAAACAAAGCAGGCAACAAAAAACTGATTGCAAGTCGAACCTTCGGTCTTGATGGTAAGCCATCGGCTGACGAGTCGCCGGTCGCTTCTTCGGACCTGCACCAGACGTTGCCCACGGTGGCGACGTCCAATGGCCGCCACGTATTGGCGTGGGCTGAGTTGGATGAATATGGACGCCCGGCTGGAATTCGAGGTCACGTTTTCGATTCAAGTTCGGGAATTCGTAAGCCTTTCAAAATTAAGGGGACAGGACAAAATCAGCCAATCGAACCCTCCGTCAGCATATCAGCTGAAGGCGTTTTCGCTGTAAGCTGGTTACGTCCCAATGGGAATGAGCACGAACTCTGGCTTCGCACATTTGACGTCAATGCAAAACCGATGGGTGCTGAGCTTCGTGCTTCTGGTCAGCGTGCAGTTCGGGTGAGCGGAGCAGCAGTAGAGGCCCTCGATTCCGCCCGTTTCGTCGTTACCTGGAATCAGCAAACAGACCAATTTGGCAAAGAGCAGAATGTTTTGGGGCATATCGTTAGCCATGATTGCAAACCAATCGGCAAAGAGTTTTCGATCAACAAGCGAGATTCTGGTAAGCACGAATTGACAGTGGCATCGGGCAAGCGTCGCGTTCTTTGGGACCCTGTTGCTAAACAGCTACAGGTCGCCTGGTCTGGACAGAATGCGAACGACAAGTCGGCCGTGAACGTAACCGCTTTTGTTCCCGAGGGTTCGAATTTCGCATTCTCAGCTCCAAGAGAGCCTACGACCAAACCATCGACAACTTCAGAGGCGCGGCCTCATGAGCCGCCGACTTATGATCCAAAGCTGATCGCAAAAGAACCCTTTGGTGGTTTCAAAGCCAAGGCGCGTGATGGTAATGATTTTGGCTTTGTGGCAATCAATTCGACTGGTTGGGTTCCTCCAGATCCAGTGATTGCAGCCGGGCCAAATCATCTGGCCGCAATGACCAACGGGGCAATTGCATTTTTCGAAAAGGATGGGAATTTGACTTTCTCGGACCAGATCGAGGGCGCTGCTGGATTCTGGGGCGCTGAAGGTGCGACTGGTTTCGTGTTCGATCCTGAAATCATCTACGATGAGCAGTCACAGCGATTTTTTGCCATGGCGAACGAGCGAGGCAGTGACGGACGAGCGTATTTCCTTCTAGCGGCATCTGATGATGACGACCCCAACGGCGACTGGTTCCGGTACCGATTGGATGTGACGGACGTGATCAATGACGACGATATTGATTCGCCCAATTTTTCTGTTGACGATGAAACTGTCTATTTAACAGCAGACTTTTTTGGGCCGGACAAGTTTCTGGTTTATATGCTCGACAAGTCGGATGTTCTGCAAGGCAATCCTCCTGCAGCGACGAACCTGGTCATCAATGGGAGCCAATCTTACGGTGTCCCACAAATTTATGACGTTGATGCTCCAGCGGCTTATATGATCCAGGCGTTTGAATTCGGGACGTTTTCGACTTTGCGATTACACGCGATAACAGATTCACTAACAGATCCGCAGCGAGTGCAGGTTGATTTGTCAGTGCCCACTTATGGCCACCCGGTGGACCCGGTGCAACAGGGAACGACGGTGCGACCGGAGTTGTTTGAGGCAAGGTTCTGGAGCTGTGTATACAGAAACGGTTCCTTATGGGCGGTTCATCATCACAGCCCGAATTCGACCGGACTGGTTCGGGTACGCTGGTACCAAATCGCGATGAACGACTGGCCAGTCAGCGGCCAGCAGCCTTCCCTGGTACAGTCAGGGGAATTGACACCGACCAATGACGACGGGCAGCAGTCGGCGACTTTTTTCCCAAGCATCTGGGTCGATGACAACGGTAACGCGGCGATTACGACGGCTCGCTCAAGCAGCTCTGAATTCATTTCCATGTCGCGTGCTGTCCGGGCGGCCAGCGATCCATTCGGCGAATTTCAGGAAATGCAAGTGGTGCAGCCAAGCACAACGGCATTCTCGTCAGTCAATCGTTGGGGTGACTATTCGGGAACGAGTTCCGATCCGATTGAGTCGGGAGTTTTCTGGGGGATCCATGAGTTCACTCAGAGTCCGAGTATCTGGCAAACCTATATTGCCCAGTACGTAGTTGAGCCAGCTGGGCCAGCAATTGAAGCCATTGAAGTTGCCAGTGGCGAAGCCCAGCGTTCGATACTGACCGATATCAATGTTCTCTTTTCAACGAGAGTCGACATCGGTACAAACGCGTTCGCACTTGAAAAACTGGGCGCAGACGGGGGCTCGGTTGATTTAACAATCACCGAGAATGATTCTGCCTCAAAAACCGGCGCCACACTCACATTCTCTGGAACATTCACAGAACCATCAGGATCTCTCATCGATGGCAACTACAGATTGACCGTCAATGGCGCAAACGTTTTGATAGAAAGCGGAGGGCCTCTCGATATCGATGCCGACGGTTCTCCGGGCGGCGTGTTTGTTTTCGGCGACACGGAATCCGATGCGTTTTACCGGTTGTTTGGAGATTCTGATCAGAATCGCGTCGTCAACCTCCTCGACTTGCTTGGCCTTCGCCAAACGTATTTGATGGTGACCGGTGATGCGTCTTTTGATGAGACGTTTGACTCAAACCTCGATGGTCTTATCAATGTCTTTGATTTGCTCAGATTTCGCCAAAACTGGTTGAAAGAACTTCCGTTCAACGGCTCCAATTTACGATCCGGGAAGAAAACAACAAAAAGTAGTACGGCGCCATTGGAGGGTAATTCGAAAGAGAACCCGTTGAAGAAATAGAGGTCTGTTCGACGAATGCCTGGTCCATCGCGAAAGCTCAAAAGTCGAGATTCCGTTACCAATCGAAAAACCCCGCGAGCAATTGTTCGCGGGACATCTTGACCAACTAAGGAATGTGCGAAACATAAGTATTGGGCAGATTCTTACGAATCTCAATCACGGATTCTTTATCGACACCGCACTCAATCAAGCCCAACCATTGCAACGAACGCATATGCTTGAGCCTTTCGACATCCGACTTGGCAACTGCTCCATAGTGAATGGAGATAATCCTTAGCCTTCCGAGCTTGGCCAGATGATGCAAAAGCAAATGGTTCTGTTCAATTTCGAGCGAGTTGAGCGTTACCGTTGTGACATCCAGATTCCAATTCGGCCCAAAAACACGATCAAGCCACCTAAAGTGATCGGACGTCAACCAGGAATAGCGAACCTCACCCAACCAATCGTCCGTCGAGAGTTGCTCGATGACTTTTCGTTGATGAAAATGATGGCTTGCTTCTGACGCGGAAATGACGCATGCGACGGTGACGAACAACAGAAGCGACCGCAACCCGATACTGCGAAAACGTTTGCGACGTTTCTTTGGCATCCTTCCAGATGCTTTTTCCGAGTGAGTTACCATGGCTTCTCCGATCCCGCAGTTGGGAATTCGCCATCAACCCACTCGCTAACACTATCATAGCCTTCCGGAACTTCAACGCGTTCAAATCGACTGGCCGCTTTCTCCAACCAATCGCGCCACGAAGCCGCGACGAATGAAACACCCGGATCCTCATAGCGCCAAACTTCACCCGTTTCCAAATTGATCAAGATTTCATATGCGTCCCAGCCAGCAACAGGAATCCAGCCTGGATGCCAGAGGGGATCGCAATCATAAGGGCTCGGCGCGATCGAATATTGGCGATAACCACCAAACACATCGATGTACACCCGCCAGTTGCCGAGAATCTCAACCGTTGAGTAAAGTTCGTCTTGGCAGATCTGGACGCCACCATTGTGAACCAGCAACGACGCTTTCAGTTCGCCCGGCAATTGATATCCAAGAGCGTCTTCCAACTCTTCGATCTGGGCAAGCGTTGCAGGTGTCGTCGTTCGATCTTCGTTCTGGCCCGCCATCGCGACCTCAAGCCGTTTCCACCTCGCGTCCAATTCTTGAAGCAATGCATCGTCAAAATGCTGAATCTTCGCGACGCCCGACGAAGTCAGAGTGTTTCGAACTCTTGGACTATTCCACCAAAGATGACCACTCCAGAGTAGCAAACAGCAAACAACCCATCGAAATATTGCGCTGAACCGCCATGCGCCCTGTCGATCGGATCTCGCGTGTTCACTATCGTTCATTGCTTCCCTCAACGACCGAACGCCCACCGACCTTCAACAGCAAGTCTGCGGCTTGCAAAATCTTATTCTTGAGTCGCGACGAATAGTCTGGGCGGTCCGCCAGAAACTTCGTAACAACATCTGCGGCTGACTTTGTGCGATGGCCGCTGAGCGTTGCCACGAGCCAACGTTTGGGAAAGAAGATGTCGCCAGTGGTTTGAATCTCTTCAAGCAACTCCAGGCTGGGCAAAATGAACTTTTCGGACTCCGCCGCGCGAAGTGGATGATGTAGAAAGTCGAGTGCTTCCAAAGCCCATCGCTCTGGACGACGATTGGAAACGTCTTTGAGCGACTCGAAGAATTTGTCGCGAATCGCTAAATCCGGTGAAAGGGCTGGCATCACGAACGCGAATCGCTTCTTGCGGTCCTCGTTCTTCAATCGACCAAGCTGAGTCGACAGAATCCCGTCTGACTTTTCAGGCAAACGAATCGCCAGCTCATAAGCCAACGTCATGAAGTCCGCTTCGGAAAGCGGAATACCGTTAACATCAGATTCGCCTTGCCAGATTTCATAGAGCCGATCAATCGAGGACTCCGTTGTCACAATGCTGACAATCGATTTGTAGTAAGCAGACCGAGTCTCTTTTTCCGCGTCACCATCAACCCAATCCCAGAGCACTTTCTCAATCTGCGGACCAAACTCCGATCGTTGCTGAGGCGAAAGCAGTTTCCAGAATACGGTTTGCAGTTGTGAAAGAATGTTTTGGCGGTTCAGCGGTTCCTTTTCACTTTCGATTGCAGCTACCAATATCGCAGCGTAATCAGCAACCGAAATCTCTTTCGTCTCAACGCCACGGATCAGGGACTCGTAAAGCGTGATCCAGGCAGCCCCGCGAGTGACCTCGTCAGAGATGGTGTGAATGTTCTTCAGCAGCCACGCCTTGCTTCGATCATCAAGCCGAAAGTAGCCGTAGCCCAACTCGGACCCATTAGCCAGGAAGAAATCATAGTCCCCGACACTTTCTGGCAGTTGAACGGTTGCGGATTCTCCTTCGATCATGGTTCTCGCTTCGTGAACGACTTTGCCATCTTTCAGAAATTTCACATCCACCTGCTGGGACCACCAGGCTCCACTGGCAGATTTCCGTGTCTGCCGAATCGTGACCTGGTTTTCACCGCGGCCTCGTGTGCTCGACAGTTCAGGCGTGCCGGATTCCTTGACCCACGAATCGCTCCATTGTTTCAAATCCAGATCGGAATCACGATCAAGAATCACAATCAAATCGTCCCAGACTGCGTTGTCGTAGCGGAACTTGTCCAGATACTCTCGCAAGCCGTCGCGCATTTCTTTTTGTCCGATCATGGCTTCGAGTTGCCGCATCACAATCGGTGCTTTTTCGTAGATGATGCGACCGTAGAGGGTTCCTGCGTTTCGCAGGTTGCCAAGCTTCTGCTGGATCGGATACGTACCGCCAGTTCGATCCTCACTGTAGGCGCTTGGATGATGCCGAATCATGAAGCCCAGGTCGTGATTGATGTCCGTGAAGCTGGGGTGCACGATCTTTGCCGCCATGAAGTTGGCAAAGACTTCCTTTAACCAGACGTCATCGAACCATTTCATCGTGACGAGGTTGCCAAACCACATATGGGCTGTTTCGTGAGCGATCAAACTGGCGCGACGAAGCTTCTGTTTCTTGGTCGCCGTCGCATCGAGAAACATTTGATCGGCGTTGTAGAAGATACTGCCGATGTGTTCCATTCCGCCGTACTGAAACGAGGGCACGACGACGAAATCGAACTTGTCAAAGGGATATTTGATCCGGGTATAGTCTTCCATCCAGTCGAGCGAGATCTCGTGCATCCTGAAAATCGCATCAACGTTGCGTTTGTATTTTTCTTCGTCAGACTCGCGGTGATACATCGTGACGGATCGACCACTGATCTCACGAGTCACCGATTGGAACTCGCCGGCGGCAAAGGCGAACAGGTAGGTGCTAACCGGTTTCGTTTGCTTGAAATTGATTTTTCCATTCGATTCACTTTCTCGAGCACCATTGGCGCAAGCCGTCCAGCCTTCGGGCAGTTCGAGCTCCAGTTTGAATTTGGCTTTCAAGTCCGGCTGGTCGAAACAGGGAAACACGGTCGACGCCCGATCGGGCACGAGGAGCGTGTAGAGAAAGTCATCGTTACGATTGAGCGACTGGTCGCCAGCGGTGAAGGGAATCGAAAATTCATTCTTGCCGACTTTCAACAATCCGACAGGAATCGCGATGTGACCATTGCTTACGGAAAACTTCGTGCGAATATCTTTTGCGTTTTCAGAATTGAAATCCAGAACGACAGGCTCACTGGCATCGGAAAGATCGAATCGAACCGTAACCGTTGCAGGAATCGGATCAGACTTACTGAGCTTGAACTTCAAATCGTATTCAACGTTCGAGATCGTGACAGCACGGTGCTTTGCGAGTTCAAGCGAAACACCGCGTTCAAGTTCCTGGGCGTTCATGACATTGCAAAAGAGGCTGAATAGGATAGGCAAGACAACGATGTACGATCTCATTTGATTTCCGATAGTTGCTTTGAGATTTCTATTGTGTGCGGCAAGGCGTCAATAATCATAACCCGACGCGTGAGCGAGGGATCGATCTCTCGCTTACGCGTCGGGTTGTGATCGCAGCATCGACCGGTTGCGATCGCAATCCGCGTTTGACGAGCATGAAAGGTGGCATAGGCTTCCAGCCTGTGAACATACTGCAGCCCGGCG
>CAYUNP010000224.1:0-7819 GCA_964446085.1 uncultured Pirellulaceae bacterium | reverse complement strand
GGACAACCAAAAATTCATGGGCCGCACGGTGGATGTGCTGGTCGAAGGCCGTTCAAAGCGCAGCGAAAACCCGGTCAACAGGATCGAAAGCGATTCAACAGGTTCTGGACCGGTGCAGCTGACGGGCCGCACACACTGCGATCGCATCGTGGTCTTTGATGGCAACGTACGCCTGGCGGGAACCGTTGTGTCGATCGGAATTTATGATGTCGCTGGCCAAACTCTGTTTGGAACGATCGTGACGGATCATGTCGACAACGCGAGCATCGTGACGCTCAAGTAGTTTGAAGTATGTCGTCGCCAGAGCGGCAACCGGGATCCGTGGTAGATGTCGGATTCCCGTTTGCAATTGCTGCAGCGGCTGCGCAGAATGATGGCCTTCCAAACTCCTGTCGTATCCTCTTCAGAATGAATCGCAAACCAACCACTACTACCATGGCCGAAAAGGCTGTGAACACTGGAGTTCGAAAGTACTCGACGCTAGACGAGATTCGGGTAATCCAACCCGTGGAGTTCGACGCCCTTGGGCAGCATCTGATCATTGACTTCCATGATTGCCAGTCAATTCCGACATCAGCAAAATCAATTGAGCAAATCATGCTGGCGACCGCTCGCGAGATCGAAGCAACGGTGGTCACCAGTTCATTTCATGAGTTCAGTCCACATGGATTAAGTGGCGTTGTCGTGATCGCAGAATCTCATCTGGCGGCTCACACCTGGCCTGAACACAATGTCGTCTGCGTCGATCTGTTTACCTGTTCCAGCGACATGGTTGCCACTGCAGGGTTGGTCTTTCTGTTTGAGTCTCTCGACGCAGGCAGCATGACTCTGGCCAGTGTGTCACGCGGGAATATCAATCATGGAAATCACAGTGAAGGACAGGGATGAGTGAACCAACTTTTCGGCCGATGACGCCGAGCGACACCAACGCAGCACTGGCGATCATCAATGACCATGACGAAGATGACTTTGAATGGGCGCAGAAGACTTATGCAGAAGGGCTCTGGGGGCAGTACGTTCTCGAGCTGGACTCACGTGTGATTGGAGTCACTGGAGCCGAATTGATTGAGGGCACCGACCAGTCGTACGGCATTTCGTGGACTTATCTTGAACGCAGCTTCATCGGTCGCGGGCATGGCAAGACGATGCTCGAGAAGTTGATCGCCAGGATCAAGGAAGTAGGTGGTCGCAAAGCGTTTGTAAACACATCCGACTACTACGATCCAGAAGACGGAGACGTCTATCGGGACGCGAGAAAAACCTATCAGGCTGTTGGGTTTGTGGAAGAGATGCGGCATGCCCGGTACTACGATGAGTCCGAGAGCCAGATCACTTACGGGTTGCGGCTCCGGGATGGAGGGCCTGATGGACAACGCGAACCAAACCGTATGAAAATTCGTCTGACCGATGTGGACGAAATTCCGGAATGCGACGGAGCGTATTGGTTGGCCTGGGAGCTGGATGAGGAAGGCACGTCCCCTTCGAGCTTCAAAATGATTACAGATCAGGTTGCCGAATGGGGCGGGAGAGTCATTTTTATGGCGTTTCCCAGCGATGTTGAAGAGGTGGGGCGATTTATGACCAGTTGCCGATTCCGGGCTGATGGCTTTCTGGCCGATTACTACGAAGACGGAACAGACGAACTGCACTATCGGTTTGATATCCTCTAAATCGTTATTGCATCCAACGAAGCAAGAGCGTTAGAATCTATACTAACAGTCCAGGTTACAAAAAGACAATTCAGGAGAATGATTGATGAAGCACGTAAAATTTCTACTGTGTCTAGGGCTTTTAACCACGATTTGCGGCTGTTCGTCAGTTGCTGTGGATGTCATCGATCTCAACAAAGTACTGGATGAGTTTCAGGCCACATTAACTGAGCTCGATGGCAAAGAAGCTGCGGCTGCCAAAGCAGATGGTGCTGATGGCGAAGCCCAGGAACAGGAAATTGTCGGCATCGAAGTCGTTGAAGAAGAAGACGCAAACAAGCAGGAACAGTTCCTGACTCTGTTCCGCACCAAGCTCAACGCTGCGAAACTGGTTTCCAAGCCAATCGGCGTTAAGTTGCATGAGTCGGGCACGATCAATGGCTTCGCTGATTTGAACAAGGACAACGTCCAGGGCGCTGGCGAAAAAGAACTGTTCAAGATCGAAATTGATGAAGAGGCAGGCCGAGTCGTCGCTTCCGATGGTGGCGGACACTATCGCGATCATCGTTATCGTTCAGGACGATTCTTCACGGGTTACCTGCTAGGTTCGATGCTGCGGCGAAATCGAGGCTACTACACGGGAGCCAGAGCAAGTGCAAAGCCCAACTACGGCAAACAGCAAATGAGTTCCAAGACTTACCACAAGTCAGCGGTCTCCAAGGCGAAATCTGCAGCCAAAGCTTCTTCTGCACGCTCACGATCCGGCTCACGAGGCTTCAGCTTCGGAAAGTAACTGGTAGGGTAGCAACCCAACTGCCAGTTTCAATTTTGATTGAGCTACAAGCCACTGGTCATGACTGGTGGCTTTTTTGATGGATGTCCATTCTTCAAATGTTGTCTCTTCACCATCATTTTGATTTCGAAATCGCCACATGGATTCAGCTCAACCTGTCGAACGCACTCTGGAAGAATCTGCTGAAGAGAATCCGCTGACACGCAAGCAAACAGCCGTCATGATGTTCAGCGTGCTTGTCGTTGCGCTCTGCGGCATCGTCTACGAATTGATCATTGCGTCGGTTTCAAGTTATCTGCTTGGTAACAGCGTCTATCAGTTCTCGATGACGATCGGGTTCTTCATGTTTGCGATGGGCATTGGTTCCTATATTTCCAAATGGTTCCATCGCGATCTTGTTTCCAGCTTTATTACGATTGAGATTGCCGTCGCGATGATCGGTGGTTTTTGCAGCAGCTTGCTGTTTCTGATGTTTCCCTATCAGGCATTTTATCGCCCAGTGATGTTTACCCTGATCATCGCCATCGGAACTCTGGTTGGCCTTGAGATACCGCTACTGGCAAGAATTTTAAGTCGCTCAACGGCGTGGAAAGAATCCATCGCCAATGTCCTGTCGCTCGACTATCTGGGAGCGTTGGTTGGTTCGGTTGCATTTCCACTGGTCATGTTACCCTCACTCGGTTTGTTCCAGTCATCGTTTGCGATTGGACTGTTGAATATTGGCGTGGCGATCATTTCGATCTTTGTGTTTGGCAAGTCGCTGTCCAAATATTATCTCTGTCTTTACTCTTCGCTGTTGGTGTTGGCGTGTTTGATCGGCGGGATGGTGGCTTCGGAACATCTGACTCGATTTGCAGAAAGCCAAATGTATGCCGACAAGGTTGTCTTTCTCAAGCAGACTCCCTACCAGCGTATCGTGGTTACCGAAAACTCGGCGAACAGGGAGATCCGCCTGTACCTGGACAAGCACATTCAGTTTGCTTCAATCGATGAGTACCGCTACCACGAAGCACTTGTCCATCCGCTGATGAGCATTGATGGTTCCAGGGCCAATGTTCTGATTCTTGGTGGCGGAGACGGAATGGCGGTTCGAGAAGTACTGAAGTATCCGGACGTCAAGCGAATTACGATGGTCGACATTGATCCCGCGATCACCGATTTCTGCTCCACGTTCGCTCCCATTGTGCGGCTTAACAAAGGAGCTCTGGAAAGCGAAAAGCTGAAGGTGATTAACCAGGATGCTTTTAGCTACCTGCTGGACTATGCCGGTAGAAGTGGTGCCGGATTTGAACGTTTCGACCGGGTGATCATTGATTTGCCTGACCCGCACAACGAAGTGCTCGACAAGTTGTACTCGAAGGAGTTCTACGAGATTGTCAGATCATGCATGACGCCAGAGGGTCACATGGTTTGTCAGTGTTCATCACCATTCTTCGCCAATCAGGTTTTCTGGTGCATCAATCGGACGATGGAAGCGGCGTCGTTTGGTGTGACTCCTTTTCGAATCCCGATGGTCTCTTTTGGAATTTGGGGATTCAATCTTTGTTCGGCTGATGGAACTCCCGTGACTGCCGTTGAGATAGATCCATCAAATTGCCGATTTCTAACCTCGCAGATTTTTGCGGACTCGCAAAGGTTTGGGAAAGACATCGCCAGGATAGAGAACGTTCCCGTGAATCGAACTTTCGAGCCAAAGTTATATTCGCTCTATCTCAAGAGTTTGAGAAAGTAGCTTCGCTGTTTGAGCGGCAAAGCGCTAGTACGCTGAGTTTAACGATCACGAATCATAACCCGACGCGTTAGCGAGGGATCGATCCCTCGCTAACGCGTCGGGTTATGAAATCTCAAACGGGTCGCTGCGAGGCAATCAGGATCAGGCGATCTCCGGACTCAATTGCAAAGTCATCTTCTGGCAGCAAGCTACTGTTACCGTTTCGCTGGATACCAACGGGAACCCGTCCAGCACTGGAGTTGGCTTTTCTTGCCGCGCGATAGTTCTCATATTTTCCGGGCATGTCCACAATGTAGAACTGCTTGCCCTGTGAATTACTGGTCAATTGAGACACGACATTCCCAACGCCAGGACTCAGCAGCTCCTGCACCAACATCTGCTCCGACAACATTGAAACACAGAGCACGCTATCGCAGTTGGCTTGTTGCAAAAATCGTACGTTTTCAGGATTGGTGCACTCCGCAACCAAAAATACGTCTGGCCGAAACGACTTAACTGCCAGGGCAATCTTCAGATTTCGATCATCCGAACCGCCAAGTGCTGAGGCCTGAATGATCACGGCCCGCGCTTCGGCAATGTTGGCTTGTTGCAGCACCGATTCGTTCGCCGCATCGCCATGCACAAAGTGCACTTTGGGTTGTTGCATGCTGGCCGGCAGCTGGTCCAGCGAATCATCGATGATGACGATGTCCGAGTCGCTTGTCGCTTTGTCCTGTTGAATCTCGGCGATCAGTTTCAGCAATTCTCCTTCAGAACCGTATTCGCAAATCGCAACATGGTCTGAACATTGAATGGTCTTCATACCTTTTAACTCCAACGATTTGGATTCCAACATAAAAGTGGCGATCAGTGAGAGAATGTAGCCCAGCAGTCCGATCCCCAGGACCATGGTTGGCATCCCGACAAGCCACCGGCCGCCAAAAGTGCTGGGGAAAAAATCGCCGTAGCCGACGGTAGTCATGGTGACGATCGACCACCAAAACGAATCCGCCCACGTGAGATCGGGGTTATCGGAAAACTCAAAATACATGTAGCCGGTTGCTGAATAGAGCAGCAACGCAATGAACAAAAGCGCGGCTTGTCCATACCGTTGATGCAACATGGCAAACGACGTGTTGCGAAAAAATTGAAAGAGTACACTAACGATCGCGACGTTCCTGATTCCAGAGGTTTAACATGGATTCCGATCGCGCACTGACACGCTGGTTCTGCCACAATCCAATCTTGTTGGCCCGCGCGTCGTCCTGGACTTTTAGATACTCGTCCATCGATGCAAACGGGTATTTGGTGTACACAAGCGTCAGCCCGTTGACGAGCATCGACTCAGCCAGGTTTTGATCCTGTTGCTCTCCCGTGAACAGCGTCGCCAACAGACGCCCTTCATCATCAACTTTCTTCTCAGCCAACTTCACCAGCATCTTTTTCCCGACGGCTTCGGCTTCGAGATAGTCGACAGCGACCTTGCCATATTCGGCCAACATCAAATCCCGTTCGGTTGCGTCAAAGGACTTGATGCCCAAAACACGAACCAGCGTGCTGCCGCGTGCGTTTCGAATCCGCAACTCGTCGCCATCAATCACACGGGTGACGACTGCCATGTCGCCATCGGAAAAGAGCTCCGGATTATTGGACAGTGTCGCATAGCGAAGTTGCTGGACTTGCACGAAGTAGAACATCGCTGCCAACAGCAAACCGAGTGAAAACAGATTCAGATAGTTTCGCACAATGAAGTTCGAAAATCGACGGAGCCCCTTTGATCGCGGTTTCGCAGATGTCACAACTTCGGCCATCACGTTGGTTTTGGAGATAGGACGCGGACGGGTTCTGATGCGATGATAACGGCTCGCGCAGGCGTTCTCAACATGGCTGCCACAGGGAACATTCCAGAGTTTGTCTACGCAGCCTGCTTCTTCTGCTTTCGGGTTGGGCGATCTGATCGAAGCCAGTCGATAATTTTCTTCTGCTCAGCATTCCACTTCTTGCTGATTCGCTTTTCGCAGAAAGCTTCAAACAGCAAGTCAACCGTTTCTGAAAGCTGGCGAATGCTCTCGATGCGATCAATGGCGTCGCGAGTCGCATCGTCGTTGCCGATCTGGCTGATCTTCGCACTGCCGATTGAAAACGTTTCGGCCTGCAGCGTGAAATCGAACTGCTGATCCTCACGGACCAGAGTCAGCCCGGCTTTGCGAGGCATCTTGCCCATACCAATGGCCAGAATGGCTTCGGGCAACGCGACCGGTGACTCGGCGGAGATCGACTCCTTGCCGTTTTCGCCGATCGGACAATCCAGCGAAAGCGATCGCGCGAACATGCCGGAAACTTCGGAATCGTCTGACAACTTGATCGTGTCCGATTTCGATTGCCAGGTCCACCACAGCCACAACAGAAACTCGTTGCCGAGGTAGTCGTAATTGTCATTCATACCGTTCCACCAAACGACGCTGTTGGTTCCTTCGGGGTGAAAAGCGGTCGCTGAAGTGTTGTAGATCTCGGCCGTCAACTCTGGCGTATCGGCGAACTCCACTGCCAGGGAACCAGACGTGACTTTACTGAACTCCAGACCGAAGGCACGGTTAAGAATCTCAAGGCAATTGTCGTTCGCTTTCTCGCTGGTGCTGCCAAGGTAAACCGTTTCAGTAGGTGCGTCCCACAGGACAGACGTTTCACTCATGCGAAGGTAGTTGCCCTTTTCGGCTTCGACAGCACAACGCGCTTCGACGGCTTGATTGGCTTCTTCGCGCTGCGTTTTCGATGGGCGTCCGCCAGCGTTGTCCTTCATGATGCCGCTTAGCTCAATCGCAGTCCACGCTCGTTTGATGGGACCAGGAATCTGACAGGAGTCGGTGCGGACACCGAAGTGCATGGCTTCGCCGATGATATTTTTCTCGGCATCAAAGTCGGTGTCCAGCAAATGGGCTCCACCTGAAAAGCCAGTTGCTGGCTGTTCGTGCAGATTGGTTTTCGATTTGCCGATTCGCAGCTTGTTGAGCTTTTCGATATGCTCATCGCCAAAAGAACTGGTTGGATCTTCGGTGACTCGAAATCGCTCGAATGTGACGCTGCCGCTCAGGAAACCCATAACTTCTACCCTTGAGGGGATTCATAAAGTTATGGTTTCGGCTGAAGCGTCTGGAAACTTGAAGCCGGCAACGGTGCTACAAAATCACGAGTCCGATTGGAAAATTGTGAACCGAAGCTGCTCCAATGGGGGAAATTCCCGTCACAGGATATTACCGGCCAAAACGGTCAATGGGCAGAATTTGAGTTGGACGGGTGAAATCTCTCAAGATGGGGCACAAAAAGGCCGTTTTGAGCAGTATTTCCTCAGTTTTGCCTCTTAGCGCGTTTTCGCGGTTTGACTACAATCCGGGGCTTCAAATTCACGGAACACCTACAACCACAGCAAAATGTACGCAATTATCGCAGACGGCGGACGCCAATATAAAGTCGAAGAAGGCCAGATCCTGGAGATCGATTTCCGCGAAGTCGAAGCTGGCTCAGAGCTGAAGTTCGAACGCGTTCTTGCAGTCTCTGGTGACGGTGGACTCAAGCTCGGTACTCCAACCCTCGCAGGTGCCAGCGTGACCGCGAAAGTCATCGAAGAAACAAAAGGCGAAAAGCTCGTCGTGCAGAAATTCCGCCGTC
>CAYUNP010000223.1:3576-7823 GCA_964446085.1 uncultured Pirellulaceae bacterium | reverse complement strand
TTCCTTTCAGTTATTCATCACCACATCAGCCATGCTCACTGGTTCGACTGGGGCAACGAGACCCTTACAGAAAATTGAATAGGCCGTTTTCACTGGACGTCGCTGGCATCATGCAACTCCCCCCAACAAACCAGTTATTGCCGGTTGACAGTTTGCGACCATTTCAAAAATCACAAAATCCAATCGTCGGGTTTCAACGAAGCTGAATTCTCAAAGAACGGGAATTTGGCGGGGACAAGTCGATGGAGATGTTTGCTTTTGTCGGGTGAGCTACTTTATTTAACGCACACACAGCGTTATGACGCCCATCACAGCACACGGTCAGCTCTACCGTAGTGTCTCGCGCGGAAATGGAAAATTTTTCGAGGGGTCGCAGTTCGGGTGCTAAATTACCGAAGGGATCTCGGCCGATTTAAAGACAACTTTCAGGATTCGGAAACCAAGACGTTCGTACAGTCGATAGGCGCGCGAGTTATTGGCGGTGACTTCCAGAGTCACGAATCGAACACCGACTTCGAAAAAACCGTTGAGGCACTGACGCACGATGGCAGTGCCCAATCCTTTGCCGCGAAACTGATCGGTGATGCCAATGTTCTGGATCGATCCGACATCTTTCTGCTCACGAATGCCCTGCACGGTTCCGATACTCTGGGTTCGTGCTGAGATGGGATCCGTGTAAGTCATCAACCACGTCGCTTCAGGAACAAATCCACCACGGGAACTGATTTCGTTCATCAAACGTTCACACCCATCAGCATCGCCAAGACAGGGGAAGACGTTGCAGTCAATTTCATTCTGGAAACTGAGAAACTTGGCATTCGCATGCGCTTCAATTAACGACTCGCTCCATGCATGTAGCCTGAAGCCATCCGGGAGTTCGGGAGCAGGGAAAGCTCCCAGTTCCTGCAGATCAATCTGCATCCGATATCGTTTGAAGTAGCTGATTTGCACGTGAGATTTCAGGGTAATGGGAGATGAATCAATCCGGGAGGTATCGGATTTGACATTCGATTAATACTTGTTGTCTATTCATGCCGCGGAAAAATGGACACGACTTTTTCTAACGGGATCGAAATGTCGCTGCCACGAAAGTCAAACAGGACGCGATTTTTTCCCAGCGACTTCAATTGAAATTCGGTGTTCTCACCGTAAACAATTGTTTCATCGTTTTCGAGCCGAATCATTCCATTGCTTTTCGGAACGGTTGTCGGAGCTTCAAACCAGATCGTTGGAATCTCGAAATCAGGCAGGTTGCTAACATCGAACGAGTAGTTCTTTTTTCGCGGTGCGACATCGTCGGGTATGTCGTTGGAGCGGGCGTCAACTTTGAATTCGTGATCATCATGAAGTATCGCTGTCTTTACCTGTCCACCGGTCCAGCTGAATTTTTCGTCGTCAAAATCAACAACTGCGTTCACGACTCGGCAGCCAGGATAAGCCAGCACGTGGTCGCCGGGGCCGAAATCACCTTGCAGTGGCATTCGTGGTTGGGTCCGCGCTGGCCAAATGGCAATAATGTCTTCGCGATTCAAATCCTGTTTGAGCGTCATGCTGTGAGGAGGCTCGCCCGGATTCCATCTGAAAACGCAACCGTCGCGAAGCATCGCCATCCATTGAGGGTCAGCGTCCAGTTTTCGCGGAAGTTTTTTGGGCGCTGGTTTCAACACGATCGCACTGGTTTGTGCCAGGTCGGTTGAAAGTATCTGAAAGCCAGGCGATCCAAGCTCGATTTTTTTCTCATTCAAAATCTTTGCCCAATTCAACGGGATCAAGTCTCCGTTTCGGCTGAACAGGTGCCTGGTTTTTTTAATGCTGTCGATCGCAACCGGCTTCGAGAACATCAGACTGTCGACGGCAAAATCAGGATCGACGCGTTGGCTTGTACGAGTAACGCTTTTATCTTTGTCGGCGTTGATCCGGCGCAATTCCAAAAGCCATGGATTGGAAAGGATGCGGATTTTCGCGATCGGAACGTTGGAGTGAATGCCAAAAAATGGACACGGTTCGTCATTGGATTCGCAGACTGCAAGCAGACGTCCCATCGAATCCCAGGCCTGGACGATAATGTCACGGCTATGATTGACTCTGGACGCGAATATTCCAAAGTCTCTTACACCGTGTGCAACATCCTTTTTTCCTGCTTTGCAGAAGGTGATCTCCATCACGCCGTTAAAGCGGTTGTTTTTTGAGATTTTTGACTTGTAAACACATATCGATTTGCCGCCCACTGGTTTGTCACCGGATGTGATTTCGTAACTGCCACTGATGCCGACACAGCCCTTGGGGTACTCCGTGCCGAGTAACAATCCCGAATCCACAAAGGCAAAAGAAATATCATTGTCAGTCTGTTTCAACGGTTCGCCATCGGGTTTGTGGTCAAAGTCGACCAGCTTGAGGCCGGGAGTTTTCATGAATTCGGCGTGGTTGTTGACGACGGTCGATTCGACTTTCTCACGCGCGTCGGGACGTGTTGTAAGCAGTGTGTTGGCTGGCGAAATTCGCGAAATCAGACTGCGTTTAACGGTCAACTTCTTCCCCCGAAACATGAACTCGAAGGTTCCCACGCCGGCGTCTCCAGCGAGTCTCTTGCCGTCTTTGAGCGTCAGAATATCCAGGTCGATAACTTTGTCGTTGGACTTCGAACCCCTCATCTGTGAGAGCAACCGACGAAGACGATACTTTCCGTCACTCGTTTTCAGAATGTCCGTTTTCTGCATGACTGATCGAAATCGTTTTCCAAAATTCTGCAATTTCACTTCGGCACCCTCGCGAACGTAGAAGTCGTCATCATCGAGATCCGCGATCAGTTTCAGGATGCTGGATAATTGTGCGCTGGCAGGTTCAAGCGTTAATGTAAGCGAATCGATTTTCGAGACCGGCATTTGTTGTTCAGACATTTGCCCCAGGTCCGATACAGCAGTCCATTGGATCTGGTCGTTGACGAAGCTGGCCGTGATGGTGGTGCCGTTGCGATACTCAAGCTGAAAGAGTCTGTCTTCCTGGCTGTTGCAGTGGGTTGATTGCAAAAGCAGGAATGCGATCGCGATCAAAGCCGGGATTGATTTAAGCTGCAACATTTTTTACTCCAGGATCGCGTTTACATTTTCACAGGCAATCAGGAAGCTATTGATCCCATTCACCAACATCAATATACCGGAACGTCCCGTTACATTCGCTGGCTAATCGAGTCATAAAATTCACAGGTTTTTGCTGGGGACCGAGGCCAAACTGGATGGTGTGAAACTCGGCATTTGCTGCCATTCGGCGGACTTTTTTGAGCTGAGTTGTGGTCAACCCCGGGTAGCCTCCGTCGGTTAGCAGGACGACTGTGTCGGGCCGAAAGGCCAGACCAGCATTAATTCCGTGGTGGTGTTCCGTTGCACCGAAGGCAGCCAGTCGCTGCAGGAATGGTTTCACAAGTGCCTTGTTTTCATCGTTGGCAGTCAACATGCGCCGTTCGGATATTGTGACGGTTCGGCTGTGGTAAGCAACAACCTGGAATTCGTGATTTGGTTGAAGTTTTTTGATTGCCGCAGTGAGTTCCTTTTGCGCTTGTGACAGCACGCCGAGTCCCTGACCTCCCATGCTTTGCGATCGGTCGAGAATGAAAACGAATCGACGGCCAGACATTTTCGTTCCGTTGAAAATGTTGATCGACATCGGATCGCCTTTGGGTTGTCTGGACCGGTGGCGGCGCTGTTCCCTGGCAATATCGTCGAGTTCTGCCTGCGACAGCTCGACCTGAAAGTTGGCGGCGTCGGTGAAAGACTCGTTTGCCATCTCGGCGGCGTTGGGCGTTGAGTCGACAGGTGGAGGTCCAGGCAAATCGTCGATCACCGGCACGTCCAGCGCCGGAGCGGCTTGAGCGGCCGAGGCTGCAGCAGCGACAGCGGTTTCATCCTGCGTGTCTTCAAATTTTTCCTGAGTGAGAAACTCTTCCTGTTGATTTTCATCGATGGAAGTCAGAACGATGCTGCCGCGCCTGAGAGGTTCGTCTTGCGGCGGCGATCGGAAAAACGAAAACAGCAATACTGCCAGCCCCAGCAAGCCACCGTGTAGCAGCACCGAAATCAGCAATGAGGCCGAACGCCGTTTGTTGAATCGCTCAAAATTTTCAGACACGTCTGACATTGGTTTCCTTACATTTACTTCATCATTATTACATGCTGATGCCCGCAGGCCAATTGATATGAGCCAAAGATTGGAATTGCGTATCGCAGGAAACCGAATTTGTTGGTGTCTTTCGA
>CAYUNP010000223.1:0-3476 GCA_964446085.1 uncultured Pirellulaceae bacterium | reverse complement strand
TCTTTCGAATTCTGAAGCCAAGGTTTTCGGTTTTGAATCGAAGTGAGTAGACTGCTGCTTCCCGGAAGCGGGAGGACGTTACGATAGATATGGACTGAATAAATAATTGGAGGTCTCGATGGATGTGTTGTTGGATTTGATGCCGTACCTGATTCCTGCGGTAGTTTTAGGCTTTTTGTGGATATTGTTGCATAACCAGGCAACCGTTCTCAACAGTGCTGGCGTGGACGAGTTTGTGGCCAAGGGACAGCCTGTAATCATGAGATTTTTCAAAAACACGTGAGGCAAGTGAGTGGCTTCTTCTCCCATCGTGAATGGGATCGAGAAAGAGCTGGCCGAAGAGGCGACCGTCGTTCGAGTTAACCTCTGGCAGGATGCTGGCAAAGAAATCGCGAATCAGTTTGGCGTGACCTCCGCCGGAACGACGCTGGTGTTTGACGGCGCGGGGAATGAAGTTTATCGACGAACCAGCTTTCCGTCCCGGAAAGAGATTGTCGATGTCGTTCGCGGTACGGCTTCGTGAGCCATTTTCATGTGGCTGCGGCGTCTCGCCGCAGTAGGTTTTGTTGAGGTTGAAAACTGCGGCGAGACGCCGCAGCCACGTCATTGCGGCCAGATCATCGCAGCCACGTCACGTCATCGCAGTCACATGCGGATGGGTACAAAAAAAGGTCGAATCCAAAACTGGATTCGACCTTAAGTTCTACTTTGATTTACTCTGGTTTATTGGTCAGGGCTTGCATCGTCGCCGTCGAGACCAGCAAGACCAGCAAGGCCAATCAAGCCAATGCCTGGACGTGAAAGCAATCCGCCACCAAGGCGACTACCAAGTCCACCGCCGAGACGACTTCCCAGTCCGCCACCGAAGCGACCGCCGACTGAACCACCGCCACCGAAGCCGGTTGAGCATGAGTTACATGTGTTGCATGGTGCAGGAGTGCCACAAGTTCCGCATGAACCGGAGAGTGCAGCAACTGGAGCTGATCCGAACGCGTCGTAGGTGACTTGTGGTGAAGCAGGCTGCAACATGACAGTGCTTGGAGCAGTGATGGTGGCTGGCTTTGTGAAAGAAGCTACCTGGAACAACTGTGAACCAACAAGTCCTTCAGCAGAACCAACAACCTGGTACTCACCTGGCTGAACGTTTGCGAATGAGAATGAACCCGTTTCGTCTGCAGTTACGATGTCGAGTACCTTGCCGTGTGAAACAAGTGAAACTCGTGCGTTGGCAACGTTCTGGATTTCGCCCTGAATGTTGCTGGTCGTTGGAGCGATGATCATTCCGCTCAGGTTACCGTTTTCGCTCAACATTGTTGGAGCAGCCTGGATGGTTGCCGCAGTTGCGATGATCGGTGTTGTTTGTGTTTCGATCGAAGTCTCAGGTGTTTCCTGTGCGATCGCTGGACTTACCAGCACACAAGCCGTAATGGCCAGCGTTTTCTTGATTAGAGAGTTGAGTAGCATAATTGAGTCCTTCACAGGGTGGGGTGCAGTTGGTTTGTGTGTTGTTGGTTTGTGTTGAGCCCGTTTCTGTCTGGGCGTTGCCAAACATTGCTCGTAATTTGCAAACGGAAACGGAAAATGTGGAAAAAGGGTGATTCCCTATTCCATGAGCCCACGAATCAATGGATGAGAAGGGGTTGTACATTTTGTGACGATGATGCCAATCAAGGTCGCAGAATCGGTAAATCCCAGCCTTTGACATCAACCAGCAACGGAAGGCCGCGCTGTTACCTGTGATTTCGTGCTCTCAGGGCGCAAAGTTGAATCACATTGCCCGTGGGGTAGACAAGAGGGCGAACCATTGGCCTGTTCGCGCGATCGGGATGATTATGTCGACGCCTGTGGAGTGCGATACGGTCTCAACGTCCCGCTTCCTGGCTGCATTCTGATCGCAGCAGCGGACAAAATCCCCAATTGAATGCAAAATGCCGTTTTTTTGGTGTCAATTTCCATGCAGGGAAAAATCCTGCAACCTTTGGGGGCTTTACGCAGTGTTAGTAAGAACAACCGATTCGTTTTGACGCTAGAATAAGTGACCTATTCGTTTCAATCGAACGTAGTGGATGCGGCTTTGGGCATCGAAAGCCCCGCAGCGACAACCTATAAGGAATCCAGGCAATATGAATGACCAGAGAACGGGCCAGCCAGAACTAAGCAGCGATGACGTCGCCGCTCTTGAGAAGCTCAGTTCCGCTTACCAGTCTGTTGGCAGTGAGCTTTCCAAAATCATCGTGGGTCAACAGGATGTCATCGAGCAATTGATGATCGCAATTTTCGCCAGAGGCCACTGTCTCCTCGAAGGCGTCCCCGGCCTGGCCAAAACGCTGATGGTCAGCACCCTGGCGCGAACGCTGAATCTGGACTTCGCCCGAATCCAGTTCACTCCCGACCTGATGCCCAGTGACATCGTTGGTACCGAAGTGATTCAGGAAGACAAGACGACCGGAAAGCGTGAGTTCAAGTTTCTCAAAGGTCCCGTCTTTTCAAATGTGATTCTTGCTGACGAGATCAACCGAACGCCCCCAAAAACTCAAGCGGCTCTGCTGGAAGCGATGCAGGAGAAGCAGGTTACCATCGGCGGACAGCGTCACGAGTTGCCGGCTCCGTTCTTCGTGCTGGCGACGCAAAACCCGATCGAGCAGGAAGGAACCTATACGCTTCCCGAAGCTCAGCAGGATCGTTTTATGTTCAAGGTCTTCGTCAAGTATCCTTCGTATGAGGAAGAGTTCCGGATTGCCGAAACGACAACGACGGATATCGAAGTCGACGTTGCTCAGGTTCTCACTGGCGAAGAGA
Organism: uncultured Pirellulaceae bacterium; assembly: GCA_964446085.1. Lineage (GTDB taxonomy): Bacteria > Planctomycetota > Planctomycetia > Pirellulales > Pirellulaceae > Mariniblastus. The sequence continues at coordinate 677 of CAYUNP010000223.1, read as the reverse complement.
TCATGCGCTTGCAGCAACTCGTTCGCCGCGTTCCTGTTCCGTCCCATGTGATTCACTTTGCATTGCGGCTCGTTCGCGCGACACGCGTCCTGGAAGATGACTGCCCCGAGTTTGTCAAGGAATCCATCAGCTGGGGTGCTGGTCCGCGTGGTGTGCAGAATCTGCTCCTTGGTGCCAAGGCGCGTGCGGTCCTCGAAGGTCGGACTTTTGTTAACTCGGACGATGTCAAAGCCGTCGCACGTCCAGTGCTTCGCCATCGCGTGATCACGAATTTCAGCGCCGAGTCTTCCGGCATTACTTCGGATGACGTGATCAATCGGTTGTTGGAAGAGATTCCTGATCGAAGTGATGGGGATCAGGTCGCGCCTGAGTTGGCCAAAGCGTTTGGTGCCTGACACGAATCGCTACCGCATTTCTGAACACTTCCTGAACATCGCTTTTCCGTATGGCCGAAACGACTCAAACTGATTACCTCGATCCAGCAACGCTGGACAAGATCAAGCGGCTTGACGTGAAGGCGCGTCTGGTCGTGGAAGGTTTTGTGACGGGCCAGCATCGCTCTCCGTTCAACGGTTTTGCGATCGAGTTTGCGGCCCATCGCGAGTACGCTCCGGGTGATGATCTTCGGCATATCGACTGGAAAGTCTGGTCGAAAACGGATCGCCTCTATATTAAAG
>CAYUNP010000222.1:4126-7856 GCA_964446085.1 uncultured Pirellulaceae bacterium | reverse complement strand
AATGCGTTTTTTACTTGGTCTGATGCCGTCTTTCCTATACGACGCGTCTTGGGCGAATGGATTTGCTTCTTGATTGTTGTCCTTGGCGGTGTGGTCCATGTAAAAATCCGTGAATTTCAGAAAGCACACGAACAGGCGCCTTTCGACAAAGCGAAAAGCAACTTCAACTCAAGATGGACTGTGTGGACACCTTTTCCGTTCTTGTTTCAACGATTGGGATTTGCACCCCAGCTAACACTTGATCCACCTTGCGGTTTGGCAAGCTCGACGCGGCGCTTGGTCTGTTCGGTTGTCAGAAGGTCGCCAAGCGATTCAGGATTTTTGAAAGCTTTGCGGACGATGGATTGAGCAGTGCCCAACATTCCAGGTGCAGTGACCGATACTTCCTCTTTCAGTTCCTCTTTCATTCGATTCCTGATGTTGGAAAATTGCTTTTCGGAAAGCGGCACATCAGAATCAAGCCGAACGATCCAGCATTCAATAGCAAGATCCAACAGCCGTTGCTGAGTTCCCAGTTGATAGTCTTTATAGCGCTTCAATTGCTCGTCTGACAATGTTCTTTCAAGCGTTTTGACCCACAGTGGATGGTCGATCAGCTGTTTCGAAAAATACGACTTAAACTCAACGACCTTGTTTGGTCTCGAACTGGCACCGTAGAACTTTAGAAGATCATGTTCGCCGAACTCTTCGGGGTCTTCTGCATTGTCAGGGTCTTCTTCAACCAACCCGCTTGCGATTGAAAACTGCCTTACCTGTTTGCTCCCTGACTGGATTCGTTTGGAAACAACTCCCTTTACCGCAATCCGCAGTTTTAGTCCGTCAGCGTCATCAAGCTCACAGATCTCGATTAGCTGAGCGATCTTAAGATTCATTCTGGGAATGAACTCGGACTTCAGATTTTCCGTCCAATGGTCAACCGTCTTGTCCAGGTCAATTTCGCCAAACCCCTGTAGTTTGACATTGTTCGGACCCATCACAGTAACGCCTTGCGCAGCCAGGTTCTGGCAGCAAAGCACACAAATCGAGAACGCAAAGAAAGCACGTAGAGTCAGGAGTCTCATGTTGATCACCGTTTACATGATAGACGGAAGCCAACCAGAATTATAAGGCTTCTGGACGGCGCGTTCACTCAATTGATGCATATTTATATTTGTTCAATTTCGCGATTCATAGTGATTTGCTCGCCGCCGTGTTTTGATCATTGAATTGACGACTACATCAAGCCCGAAGGATAGAGAATTCATCACGAAGGTTGCTCTAAAGTTTCGAGGCCTTTCGACGGAATCCAGGTGATCGATCTGGTTGTCGGATCAATCTCCATCGTGTTTCACTGTTGAACTGTCGATGGAGTCGGATTCTTGAAATCGTTGAAGACCACGTCGCGAAAAACTGTGGGAAATCTCCAGGGTGCTGTGGCGACTGATAACTTAAATAACTTGATGACGGAGTTTTCGGAAAAGCCGAAGATGCTCTGAGTATGATTTGACGGTATGCCAACACCATAGTCATAAAGGCGCTGATGTTCTCCAATGACGACGGAACTCAGGTGCAGCTAACTGGCCGCAACTGTTCAGGCAGAAATCGACGAGGTGAAGGAATTGACGGAGAAGCATCGGTTTTTGACAATCTAAACCAATACTTGCTTTTAATCCGAATCTGTACCTCTAAGATAAATTTGTCGCTAAACGCAGTTTTGGCACCTTCGAATGGAGTCGCGCCCTCTGCTGTCTGTCACTCTTACTCCGAGGAATTCAAACATGTTTCGCACGCGCACACCTCGCCGAATTAAGCAGCAAGAAAGCGGTTATCTGCAACTCGATGCAGAAGTGCTGGAAAACCGCATGATGTTATCGACCGTTTCGATTCAGGCATTTGGTGAGACAGGTCAGGAGTCCATTGAAGTAAGTGTCGCTGGCCAAACGGTGCTCACTCAAGATAACGTTTCCACGCAAGGCGAAGTAATCACCTTCGAGACCGATGACAATTTTGATATCGGCGACTTGCAAATCAGTTTCACCAACGACCTCTTCGACCCGGCTAACGATTTTGATCGCAATTTGGTGATTCAGAAAGTGGTGTTCGATGGTGAGGAATTTTTTGCCGATGACCCTTCCGTTTTTTCAACCGGAACTTACCTGGCAGCTGACGGGGTATCGCCCGGATTTGGGCGAGGCAACACTCTCCACGCCAACGGGTTCTTTCAATTCGCGACTCCGGAGTCTGGTGGTTCAACCATCATCGTCAATGCAGCTGGGAACGAAGGAGGCGAGCAATTCATATTGTTGGCTGGAGACGAGGAGTTTGGACCGCAGACCGTTTCCCAGTCTTTGACAGCTTTCACATTTCAGACAGACGATATTGTGGACCCGGCATCCATCCAGGTTCTGTTTATTAACGACTTGTACGATCCGGCTAACGATTTTGATCGCAACTTGACTGTGGACAATATCGTTTTGGATGGAGTCACGTTTGAAGCCGAAGATCCTTCCGTTTTGGTTTCAGGTTTTTTCGACGGCTCGAAGCTGGCAACTGGTAATTTTGAAACGGAGACGATTCAGGGGAATGGCTCTTTTCAGTTTGCTGGAACTGAAGAAGTCGGTTCGTTCAACGCAGACACCAGCTTTGGCGGTGATGGCTTTATCGCGTTGGAGTTTGGAGTCTTCACGCAAACGGCCTTTTCAACTTCTGATGACGGGGTAACCATAGCCCATCTTTCGGAGCTGATCGATGGTAGCGGAAACACGAGCAATGAACTTCACCTTGTTGACGCCAACGGCAGCCGGGTCACCAGCTTTGGAGATGGTGGCATCGTCGATTTGCAACCGATCCTTTTTCCGTTGCTTGAGGGAGACGGAACTTCCACTCTGAACATCGAGGGCGTTGAACTGGACTCACAAGGGCGAGCGGTGATCGCTGGATTCCACTTCCCGGTGGGGTTTGGCCCTCGGGAGAATTTTCTGATTCGACTTAATGCAGATGGAACACTTGATTCATCATTTGCTCTGGTTGGCCCGGAGGCACCTGAACTTTTGGGCTTCGGTGATCAGATTCTGGTCGACGACCTTGATCGGATTCTTGTAGGCAATGCTGAGCAAATCACCCGTCTAAATTCAGATGGGTCAACGGATACTTCTTTTGGCAACAACGGGGTAACGACCTTTGACGTCGCACCCGATTTATTTCCGTCACTGGGCGAATTTCAACTTGATTCCGATGGATCGATTGTTGTCCTGTTGGATACGAGCGGATTCGGCAGCCCCTTTGCGGCGACTTTAACCAGGTTGGACACCAACGGGCAATTCGACACCAGTTTCGGAGAACAGGGAACGGTTGAGATTTTCGATTCGAGTGCCGATTCCATAATTGAGTTTTTCGAAGATTTTGCCATCGATGATCAAGGCCGCATTGTCGTAGGCGGATCGAGTACGGTAACCCGGTTTACCGCTGACGGACAACTGGACACGAGTTTCGGTGACAATGGCGTGGCATTCGTTCCTGATTCGCTAGTGGAAAATGGCGAAACCGAGTCTTTCTTTTTCCTGGGCGATTTGGCGATCGATAATCAGGGTCGCATCGTCGTTGCGTCGAATCCCGGCGTAATTGTATTCAACAGCAATGGAAATCTTGACCTGACATTCGATGACAACGGATTCCAGGATATTCCCTTCAACATTATCAATACGGTCGATTTTGATGACTCCGGACGACTGGTTCTAACCGGAACCAGAGC
>CAYUNP010000222.1:0-4026 GCA_964446085.1 uncultured Pirellulaceae bacterium | reverse complement strand
GCTGAACAAGCCTGAAGTCTTGCGACTCAGCTACACCAATCCCACGAAAGCACCTTGCGCGGGGACTAACTCCGTTTGATTTCTGCCTTTTGGCAACATGGCCCAGGCACGAAATTTTTCCGATTCACGTGCAAGATTGCCTGGATGGCTGTGTCTCCTTGCTGGAGAATGGTCACTTCCATTTTTTTGCGGGTTCAAATGAGCATAGGCACGACTGAAACACGAGCAAGCTTGATTCTGCGTCTTCCCGATGCAGCAGACGTCGCCGCTTGGGATGAAGTCGTCTCGATCTACTCGCCGCTGATACGCCGAATGGCCATCAATCGCGGAATGCAGGCAGCCGATGCGGACGATTTAGTTCAAATCGTTTTCACTGCGATGTCTCGTTCGGTTGAAAAGTGGATCGCTCGTCCCGATCGCGGTGGATTCCGAGCTTGGTTGCTCCGAATCGCTCGCAACGCAGCCGTCAATCACTTGACGCGGCGCGCAACTCGTACGCTGGCTGTGGGCGGCGATGAAGCAACCGAACAGTTGGCTGAAATGCCGGCGCCGGATTGCGAAATTTCCGAGCAATTTGATTTGGCCTATCGAAAATCGACGTTCGAGTACGCCGCAAAGAAAGTCAAGCAACAGGTTTCAAAATCGACTTGGGATGCATTTTGGAAAACCCACGTCGAGGGACAACCCGTTGCCGAAACCGCAGCACAGCTAGGCGTCACTGTTGGAACCATTTACGTCAGTCGTTCCCGAGTCATGAATCGACTCAAAGAGACCGTCAAACAATACGAGGTGGAAAATGATATTGCGCAATGAAACTTGCAATGATGAGAGTCTGCGAAAATTATTGACAGACAAAGAATCGAGCGATGAATTTCAAATGACGTTGAAGCACGTTGATTCGTGCGCCTCATGCCAAAACCGCCTTGAACAAATCGCGGCTGGCGAAGAATTGTGGGACGAAGCTCAATCTGTTTTCTGTGGTTCCACGTTTGCGGCTACCGAAAATGGAACCAGCCAAGCTCCAGTGCCGTGGTACGGGCGAACGATCGTCTGGAACGAAACGATGGCCAGCCGTTTGTTGTCGCCACCTATGCATCCTGAAATGCTTGGTCGAATCGGTCGCTACGATGTCGAGCGATTGATCGGAAGCGGAGGAATGGGGCTGGTCTTTAAGGCTCATGATTCGGAACTCAATCGTCCGGTCGCGATCAAACTGTTGGCTCCTTACCTGGCTGGAAACGGATCGGCGCGGAAACGATTCGCCCGTGAAGCCCGCGCCGCGGCGGCAGTTGTCGATGAACATGTCGTGGCGATTCACAATGTTGAATCGGACGATGATCCGGAAAAGGCTCCGTTTCTGGTCATGAAATACATCGCCGGTGGATCGCTTCAACAACGGCTCGACCGCGAAGGCCCGCTCGAAGTTCGGGAGATACTGCGCGTTGGCATGCAAACAGCAAAAGGACTCGCCGCCGCACACTCCCAGGGCTTGATCCACCGGGACATCAAGCCTTCGAACATCCTGTTGGATGAAGGCGTCGACCGCGCGCTGCTGACCGATTTTGGATTGGCCCGCGCCGAAAACGATGCCTGTTTGACTCACAGTGGTTTCCAGCCTGGCACGCCGCACTACATGTCACCCGAACAGGTTCGCGGTGACGCGATAGATGGGCGCAGCGATTTGTTTGGGCTTGGTTGTCTGCTCTATTCGATGTGTACAGGGCATCCTCCGTTCCGAGCCGAATCCAGTTACGCCGTCCTGCGCCGAATTGTTGATGACGAAGCCCGTTCGATTCGCGAAATCAATCCCGATATCCCGGAGTGGCTTGAGCTGATTGTGATGAAGCTACTGGCCAAGTCGCCTGACCAACGTTTTGAGTCAGCCGAGTCTGTTGCCCAACTGCTGGAGGAATGCCTGGCACACACCCAGCACCCAACCGTTTCACCGCTTCCGCATGGCATTGCAAAAAGTCTGGCCAGACCAAACAAACGGCCACCGTGGGTCCGACTATTGGTCGCCACGATGTTTCTTTTCCTGTTCGCTTTTGCTGGCGTAATCATCGTGCTGGAATTGAATAAGGGAACTCTGCGAATCGAATCCGATTTGGATGAAGTCCCGATCAGTGTCATGCTTGGTGATAAAGTCGTGAAAAAGATGACGGTCACTCGATCGGGCAAATCGGTGCGCGTCGCGGCTGGAAAATATGTCGTTCGAATTGATGGAGAATTTGAGGACTCAAAAGTCGATGGCGGTAACGTGACGCTGGGCCGTGGTGGTACACGCACCATAAGAATCACTCAGTCTGCCAATGCCTCCCTGGTTGCGACGGACCAACCTCTGGCCGATTTGAAGTTGTACGTGGACGATCCTGCAAAACCCATCGCGGTTGGTCAGCAAGCGCAGTATGACATTCGTATCAGGAATCGCGGTTCGAAGGCTGCAGTGAATGTGAAAGTCTCCGGTTTCTTCTCCGATGGAATCGAACCGATTTCGATCGACAACGATGCGGGCAAAGTGATCCCTGGCCAAGTAGTGCTTAATCCGGTACCGATAATCGAAGCCGGGCAGGAAGTCGCCTTCCGTGTGACGGCTCGCGCCGATAAGCCTGGCAACCATAAGTTCCGGGTCCGATTGACGTGCAACTTGCCTAAAACCGAATTGGCGACAGAAGAGTTAACCCAGTACTACTCCACTGAAGAAGGAAGCAAGCCGCAGACAACGAAAGGTTCAGGTCTGAACACACCTGCGATTGGAGTTTCGAGCGGCGAACCATTTTTCATGGTTGAAGCGGACGCACAGGATTTTGCAAACCCCGAATATGCAAAGCTGTTGGCCGAGCACGAAGCGGTTCGCAACACATACAGTCTTGCCTGCAAAAACGCCAAAGACGACGTTGAGCTCAATCGGGTTTACGATGAATTGGACCCGCGAGAAATTATGCCTCCCAGGTATCTGGCTTTTGAGGAAAAGTATCGTGGCACGGCGATTGGCCTGACGGCACTCACCAGGATCGCAAGTATGGCGTCGAGTGTTGGAAATCCTGATTCTGAATGTGCAAAGGGTAGAGCGAAAGGTCTGGACTTGATCCTTGAGCACTACATTAACCATCAAAGATTGGAGTTGTTTGCAGTAACATTGGAACATGGCCCGTTTACAGCGAACATCGACAAATTTCTGCAGACTTTGGTTGAGAAAAGCCCACACACCAGAGTCCGTGCCAACGCTCTGCTTGTCCAAATCAAACGGGCGCAATCCTGGCTCAGTCTGGAATCGCCCAAAACTCTTGAAGTGTTCAAACGTCAAATGGAGCGCGCTAATCCAGCGTTCCAAGCCGAAGCCAAATTGTTCCTGAAGAAACTGGAAAGCCTCGACTTCAAACAACTTCGCAAAGACCTCAATGAAAAACTGGACTTGCTTGGCAGCAAATATTTTGACGTGAAAGTTTCGGGGTATCAGACTGCGGGCAACGCGGCTCGCAGAATTTCGCATGTGATCAACAATGTGGTTATTGGTAAACCGGCCCCGGAGTTGGAAGCCGTCGATCTTGATGGAAACAGGTTTCGCCTCAGTGAGCTACAAGGCAAAAATGTTGTGTTGATATTTGCTCATGGTAGCCCTCAGAACTTTGCCAAAAACTACGCTCCAGTTCTTCAAATGGCCGCAAGGTTCCGCCAGGCCCCTGTACGCGTGGTCATGATTATCAGTGGCATGAATAACGAACAATTGAAGGCCGCGCGGAAAAAGGGCGAGCTAAATTGGACGGTGATTCCGCAGCCCACTAACGGACCATTGAGTCAGGACTGGGGAATTGAAGGTTATCCATGGGCTTACATCATCGACTCCAGGGGAATTCTTCATCCCAAAGTCCATATGCCGAGCTGGGGAGCTGGTGGATATGACGCTTCGAAGATTTCAGAAAAGCTCGACGTGTTGGTCGGCCGGGTCAGGACGGACGACTGACCTCGTCATTGTTTTCGATCTTCAATGCTGGCAAAATTTTCTCCTTGACAACGCCTTGATGTGCA
>CAYUNP010000221.1:3280-7892 GCA_964446085.1 uncultured Pirellulaceae bacterium | reverse complement strand
CTGCGACCCTGAGCTCGAATTTCTGTTCCAGCTGAATTTTACGAATGCATCTCCCGGGCAATGGTGGCCACAGGCGACACAAAACGACTCATCTTGGGGCATTGCCTGGCAGCAACGAGAACACTTTTTATCCACGAATGACTCCTAAAAACATCTGACATTGAAGTGTTCGGCTGGGGGTCAAAATATTGGAAAATTACGACGGAAAAACCTGAACTAAAGCTGAACCACTCTGGGACTGACTGGATTTTTGGCTTTGGGTTTGGCGATCCGGCGACGACGGCTTACTTGTTGAGATACAATTTTCGGGTGAAATGATACCAACCCAAATCGGGATCCGTCCGTGACGCTTGAAGAGCAAATCGAAAGACTAACAGAAGTTGGTTTCGTTTTCCGCGACCAAAAGCTTGTCGATCAAAAGCTTGCAGTTTTTGAATGGTGGAACTATCTGGATCCGCCGTTCGAATTACTGATGGAGCGAATCACGGATGCGACTCACTCGGCGGAAGAACATGGGATCTGCGACAACGTCTATTGCACGGACTTCAAGCACCTGCGACATGAAGGCTGGTTCGCGAAAATCGCACGTTGGCTTGCAATCAAATCTGGCAATGAGAATCGCTGGGAAATCATTGATGTCACTTCCAGCAAAGCGGACAACAGCTGGAGTATGACTTACAGGATCGGCAAGAATCGCAGTGAACTGACGACGCCCTATCCTCACAAGTACGGCTGGTCAACCTTCATGTTTCAGATGTTGCCTGACTTCGCGAGTGAGGAAAACTGTTTCTACGTTTACGAAAACCCGGAGCCGCGGTTTAACCGTACACCTCTTGTTTGTTGGTTGCCACGAGAATCATCTGTGAAGTTGGCAGAGATTTTTGGAGAGAAGATCCAGATGTTTGACCGGTAAATTCGCGGATTGGCCTAACTGAACAGGATAGCCCGTTTTTCAAAACGGCGAATGGCAGTTGCTAAAGTTGGGTGTGCTGCCGCCCAAAGATCATCAAACACAATGAACTGCTGGAACTCTTTCGGTTTGGATTTCCAGTTTTCATGTGTGGTGTGGTGTTGTTGCATTTCACAAACGTGCTTACTGCAATTGAACCTCGATTCGTTCTTTGCGTCCTTCCAGGTGCATTGGTCCTCAACGAGTTTTTCAATCGCCTGTTTCCATGAGAAATCGGTTGGAACTTCTTTGAGGAATTCCTTGAGCCAATAGGAATCTGAACCAGAGTTGGTGTCCATGACCGAAACAACATCACCAATCTGATCAAGCCGAATTCCCGGGATCTCAAAAAAGTCCCAGAGCTCTGAATCGCAAGTCTGACTCGGAGTTCGGCTGCACAGGTACGTTGTTGGTTTGGATTTGGGATCGACGTTGACGTTTGTAGGGAGCCAGCCATCGTGGATCAGGAACCCAACGCGGTCCATGTTCTGTTCTGCAAACTCGGAAGTGAACCAGTGATAAACAAGATTCATTTCATCGTCGTCGGTATAAAACTCGACAGCATCGTCTTTGGTTTTGATCCTGTCGTTGTAACAACGCTTTTCGAGATCCTTGATGACTTCTTCAAGAGAAGCCGGTACGCTTTTGCAGGCCTCGTCACTGTCAAACAGGTTTTGCAAACCGTAAAAGCTCTCACCTAAAATCTGTTTCGAGTTCTCGCCGGAGTTCCAGTTTTCCTGGAACCAGCCGAGTACCGATTCTGATTCAAGTTTTTTCACGTACCTGCCGCTGGCAGTGTTGTAAGGAGTTCGCGCCACGAAGTAGATGAATTTCCTGTCGGTTTTATTCGTCATTGCTTTTGTCTGCGGTTCCTGTTCACTTCCGCCGTTGCTCGAATCTGAAGAAATGGAATTCGCATTTGCAAGAGCACCCGCAAACAACGCACTGGATGTAGATATGAATTCTCGTCGATCCTGGTTGCTCATGATTGGTCCCTGGGAGATTGACAAGAGGTGACGTGAGGAAGAAGCTTCCTGCGCATTATATCGTGAAATTTGCGATTGAAGCGTCGAACGGTCTGACTGTCAAAAGTGTCGTGTTATGTTGACTCCAAACCCTTCTATCTCATCGCAATTGCGTGGATTGTGGTTATTCTGTTGGTTTCATTTGCCAATTCGTAAGTGGCATGGGATTTGAATTAATCATGATGGCGAAACTGGTGGATAAGTTAATTCGATTCATTGTTCTTGCTTTTTGCGCGGCTTGCTTTTCAACCGAACTGGTTGCTCAGGACGCTCGTTTGGAATGGTCCGGCGATGGAGGTTGGTGCCTGTTTCAGTCGAATGACAAGTTCTATTTGGTTGACGTTGAAAAACGGAAAAAAGAAATCCTGTTTGACAATGGTGACAAGGGGATCTTCAACGAGGTCGATGCTGTTACTTTCGGTAAAGATGCGAACGAAATATTCGTTTTGGTAGGACCGTTTGTAGGTAGGCTTGATCGGACGACTGGTGAAGTGGAAAGGCTCGACAAACCGCCTGCCGAAATATTTCGGTCGCGATTGTCACTGCCACCTGTCAACAGTATCAACGGTGGTGATCGAACGAAGATCGAAGTGATGAACCAGACGGACAAGCCGATTCGAATGGTTTGGGTTGAAAGCAACGGAAACGAACGCGATTATGGAACGATCAAGCCCGGTAAGTCGTTCTTCCAGAGTACGTTCGTTGGTCACGCCTGGTTGTTGCGTTCCGAAACGGGAAAGCAATTAGGAAGTTTTCGATCCAGAGAAAACGAAATCGTGGTGATCGATGCCAATGTGCTCAGCAAAGTCCACTCAAAGAAATCGCCTGAACGTGTTCAGTGGAATGACCGATATCGGTACGCCAAGCCCGACGATGTGCCGGAGGTAAAAGTCCAGGAACACAATTTGTGGCTGGAAGGACAGCAGCTCACCGACGACGCGACGGAGAAATTGACGTTTGAGAATATCGGCAAAGGAACGACGTGGTTCAAGTCGCCGCGTGGTCCTGATTTGCGCTGGTCGCCAGATGCCAAATTCCTTGTTGCGTTTCAAACGGCCGATGGACCTCGAACGCACGTTCAGTTCATCGAATCGGCACCCCGGGATCAACTACAACCCAAAGTCCACCGTTTTCCGTACATGAAACCAGGTGACGACCTGCCGCAGAAAACACTGCGTCTGTTTTCCGTTGATGACCGAAGAGAGATTGCTGTTTCCAGTGAGCTGTTTGAAAATCCGTGGTCGCTGCGGTTTGTGCGATGGAAGGACGATGGGAAAAAGTTCTGGTTGCACTACAACCAACGCGGCCATCAGGTAGTGCGCCTGATTGAAGTTGATGTTGAGACTGGAAAGTCGAAAGCGCTGATCGAAGAATCGAGTGACACTTTTATTCACTATTCCAATCCTGGCAAATCAGTTTTCAGGCGAATGCCGGACGAGAACATTCTCTGGGCCAGTGAACGGAGCGGGTGGAACCATTTATATCGATTCAATGAAAATGGAGATCTTGTCAACGCGGTGACGAGTGGTGACTGGAATGTGAAACGAATTGATTCCATTGACCATGAAAGTAAAACGATCTGGTTTTATGCCGTTGGTGTTTATGCCGATCAGGATCCGTACCACGAACATTTCTGTCGTGTGAATCTCGACGGAACGGGCTTCAAGGTTCTTACCGATGGTGATGGAACGCATCGCATTGAATTTGAGCAAGACGGGAAGTACTTTGTCGATACGTTCTCCAGGGTCGATTTGGCTCCAGTTTCACAATTGCGAGACAGTAGTTCTGGCGAATTGATTGTGGAACTTGAAAGTCAGGATGCGGATGCGGAGTTTGGTGACCGTCGTTTGACCACACGGTTTACGGCCAAAGGTCGCGACGGAGAAACAGATATTTGGGGCATCATTCACTGGCCAAAGAACTTTGATGCGAAAGCCCGCTATCCGGTTGTCGAAAATATCTATGCCGGTCCTCACGATCATCACGTGCCAAAATCATTTCGAAAGAACTACCATTTTCCGCATCAGATTGCAGATGCCGGAATGATTGTGGTTCAGATTGATGGCATGGGCACCGCGTGGCGATCAAAAAAGTTCCATGATGTTTGCTACAGGAATCTGAAAGATGGTGGCTTGCCGGATCGTATTGCCTGGATCAGGGCGGCTGCCAAAAAGTATCCGCAAATGGACGTTTCCCGTGTTGGCATCTACGGTGGCTCGGCCGGTGGACAGAACGCGATGGCAGCACTGCTTTGGCACAACGATTTTTACCAGGTTGCCGTTGCTGATTGTGGGTGTCACGACAATCGGATGGACAAGATCTGGTGGAATGAGCAGTGGATGGGTTGGCCGGTTGATGCAACCTATGCAGCGAACTCGAACGTCAGGCATGCCCGTTTGTTAAAGGGTAATTTGATGCTGACCGTTGGTGAACTGGATCGGAACGTCGATCCAGCGACAACGACGCAAGTTGTGGAAAAACTGATCAGGCACAACAAGAATTTCGAGTTCGTTCTGATTCCTGGTGCCGGGCATGGCGCAGGTGATTCACCATGGGCTGCGAAAAAACGTTTGAATTTTTTGAAACGTCATTTACTTAAAGAATAAGTCACGGGCATGGCAGCCAACGTTGGGGCAAC
>CAYUNP010000221.1:0-3180 GCA_964446085.1 uncultured Pirellulaceae bacterium | reverse complement strand
TAAACTTTCCGCGGTATTTCAGTTCACGTCATTCTCTGACAACTTCACTTAAAACCGAATAGCCCTCTGCACTGACGGTCTCGGGCAAGCTCGCAATAAACGCATCGATCTCCTGCTGCGGAATGGGACACTCAAAATATAGTGTCCGAAGCAATTTGAGATCTTTGATGGGCTCCAGTGAGCGGATCCCGGCACTGGAGAAGCTGAGATGTTTCAGTTGTTTCATGCCTCTGATCGGCTCAAGCGAATTCAACTCGAACGGCGTGTTCAGATATTCAAGTTCCTTGAAATTTGCCAAATGTTCAATGCCGCCGACAATGTTGGTGATGTGAAGGGACTTGAGGTTTTTGTTTGCAGCAAGCCACGCCAAATCAAATTGTTGCCAGGTGTTGCAAGCGAATACTTCAAGGTTTTCTGTCTTGATTAAAAACTCGCTCGCCAGGTGTGAGGAACTGTTTAGCTGGAAAACGCGAATCGTGTCTGCGTGTGGGAACAGCGGTGAGAAATCGTTGTGAGTGTGATTTGAATGAAATTCTTCCAGTGAATGCAAATCAGAAATTGAACCAAGGTTGGATTCGGGGTTGTCGATTCTGACCAGTTTTACAGAATCAAACCGATATACCCCCAGGATACGATCGAGCCATGTGGGTGTTTCACGTTTCCATTGGACGCTATTTCCTTCCGCGGCAAGGTTTTTGATCGCAGCGTAGTGCTTCGCATTCCACGCGTAGTATCCGCACAAAGCTGAAGCAATTAGCATCATCAACAACAAACTTCGCAATCCAAATCGAAATCTGGGCCGATACATCGTCACAGCTCCCAGAACGGAAACTCGGAGCCGGCGTCGTGAGTTGTTCCGCCAGCCGGAAACTGAATCAGTCCCTCTGCTTTTCCAAGGGCCAACAAATCAGACGAGCCATTCCATTTCAGTGGTTGCACAATGCAGGCACTGTCCGGACTGGAAATGCGTCGACCAGGCCAATACGTTGGACGATCGCCTCGTGTCTCGTGCTCGTGTGAGAGTTCTGCCAACTGTGGATTGGTTTCAACAGGATTCGCCTGGCCGCACATCAATGCGATCGCAGCAGTTACGAACAGACGAAAGCCGACGAGGCTACTGACGGGGTTGCCGGGCAAACCAAAAACGTAGCCGCGTGATCCGTCTGGTCTTTGGTGAGTTCCGAAGAAGATCGGTTTGCCGGGTTTGACTTTGACCTTGTGAAAAACTTCCGTGACTCCAAGCTCTTTCAGCAGTGATGGAACCAGATCCAGCGTTCCCGCTGAAACGCCACCGGACAACAGAAAGATGTCTCGCTCGAGTCCCTGCTTCAATTGTTGCTGCATCGCGTCACGGCTGTCGCGTCCAATGCCCAGATCAATCGTCTCGATACCTTTGTCGGCAAGCATTGCGATCAGCATTGGCCCGTTGCTGTTGCGGATCTGCGGACCTGAGGGTGTTTCGTCAGCGGAAACCAGTTCGTCGCCTGTTGGCAACACGGCGGCTGTTGGCTGGCGAAAGACGGATACTTCCGCAGCGCCGACTTCTGCGAGCAAACCAATATCGAGTGAACGGATTTTTCGACCAGTGGAAAAAACCAGATCACCTGAGGCAAAATTGGATGCGGTTTCCATCAGGTGTTTGCCAGCGTGAATGGACTCAAGATCGATTGTGACAACACCAGCGCTTTCATCAAAAGTACAAAGCTCAATCATCACGATCGCGTCTGCGTTTTCTGGAACCGGAGCCCCGGTCATGATTCGCGTCGCTTGTCCAGAATCAACTGGCGTGGTCGGCGAACCGCCAGCGGTGACGGTCTCAATGACCTTTAGCGTTTTCGTTCCCGAGTTGATGTCTTCTGAACGAATCGCGAATCCGTCCATCATCGATTTTCGCCATGGTGGTGAATCCCGGTCAGCAAAAACGTCGGTTGCCAGAATGCGACCAGTTGCGGCGGAAAGTGATACGCTTTCAACATCCAGCTGAAGGACATTTTCCACGATCAACTTGTAGGCTTCTTCAACGGAAACCATCAGACGCACACGTTGGTCGAAAGGAAATTTTTGAG
Organism: uncultured Pirellulaceae bacterium; assembly: GCA_964446085.1. GTDB lineage: Bacteria > Planctomycetota > Planctomycetia > Pirellulales > Pirellulaceae > Mariniblastus. The sequence goes on along the minus strand of CAYUNP010000221.1, from coordinate 1,114 downwards.
CAAGTCGATCCCATGCACGGTCAGGAAACTCTCTGGATGAAACTGCAAGCCGAAAGTCGGGTGCTCGCGATGCCGGATCCCCATGATCTCCTTTTCACCCGTTGGTGAAAACGTCCAGGCATTAACTTCGAATTCGTCAGAGAGGGTATCTGGTTTGATGACCAGTGAATGGTAGCGCGTCGCCACCATGGGGTTGGGTAGTCCTGCAAAGAGGCCAGTGTTGTCGTGGTTGATGTTGTCTGTCTTTCCGTGCATCAACCGATCGGCTCGCACGATCGTTCCGCCAGTGCCCTGCCCTATCGACTGATGGCCAAGGCAAACACCCAGTAGGGGGACTCGTCCGTGAAAGGCTGCCACGCAGTCAACCGACACCCCGGCTTCGTTGGGTGTGCACGGACCCGGCGAAATAATCAAATGGCTGGGTTCCAGAGCAACCAGTTCTTCGACTGTCGCTTTGTCGTTGCGAATGACCCGCAAGTCAAGTTGCGAGTCGATTTCGCCAAGGCGCTGGACGAGGTTGTAGGTGAACGAATCGTAGTTGTCGATGAGCAGAATCATGTCTTTCAAACTAACATCGAGCGCGATTTGTTACGAGGCCTGCCGGGAGAAAATCCAGGTGTTGCCAGTGACCTGTACCAGGTTCCATCCGCCAGAACCAATCTGATCCAGCAGATCCGGGAAAGTGCCGCGGCCAGAACCGCCGAGACGACGGTAAGTTGCGATTACAGATTCGGTCCGGTTGTTAACCGTCCCACCGACGAACCAGGTGACGGAGTCGTTGTCTTGTACTTCAAGACGCGCAAACTCAAAACCAGATGTCTCCTGGGCGATTGTCGGTCGCGCTTCGACTGGATTGTGCTGAAGCGTCTGGATAGCGAATGCGATCGCGACGACGAGAAATGCAATGCCGATAAGATTCTTGTTATTCATGCCTGAAGCCCTGATTTTGGTAACGATTCAATATGGGATTTAACCGTAGGTGCTGCGAAGAGTTTCGCAAACCCCATTGTACTGTCTATATATGGGCGAAACATACGAGCCTGATGGCATTGTTTGCCGAGTTTTAGCGGCTTGGTTGAGTTTCACCGCTATCGCAACAATTTGCAGTGTTTTT